>CAZTGF010000193.1:0-1550 GCA_964612955.1 uncultured Flavobacterium sp. | reverse complement strand
AGGAAGGCGACATCGTATCTGTAGATTGCGGCGTTGTAAAAAACGAATTTTACGGCGATCACGCGTTTACGTTTGCAGTAGGTGACATTGCTCCGGAAACGCGGAAGTTGCTGGAGGTTACCAAAGAATCGCTTTACGTAGGCATCCGCGAGTTTAAAATGGGCAACCGCACCGAAGACGTAGGAAACGCTATTCAGAAATTCACCGAAGGTCACGGTTACGGCGTGGTTCGCGAACTCGTAGGTCACGGCCTGGGCCGGAAAATGCACGAAGCGCCCGAAATGCCGAATTACGGAAAACGCGGCCGCGGAAAACGCTTTGTCGAAGGGATGGTCGTGGCGATTGAACCGATGATTAATATGGGAACGCGCAACATAAAAACGCTCAAAGACGGCTGGACGATTGTAACGGCCGATGGCAAACCAAGTGCGCATTTTGAACACGATGTGGCCCTTGTAAATGGCAAGCCGGAACTGCTGTCTACGTTCGCCTATATTTATCGCGCTCTGGGCATCGAAAGCAACGAGGAAGACGAATTCCGAAGCAAGCCGCTTGTGCTCTCATGAAAAAACTCTTCAAATGGTTGCTCAACACGGTTCCAAGGCCGTTGCTGATTCGTTTGAGTTATGCGGTAAGGCCGGTTTTAGCATTCTGGCTCAAAGGCGATCGCTTTACCGACCCCATCGACAACAAGAGTTTTAAAAATTTTCTGCCTTACGGCTACGGCCAGCAGCGCAACAATGTGTTATCTCCAAGCACGCTTTCGCTGGAACGCCACCGGTTGCTCTGGCTTTACCTGCAGCGGGAAACCGATTTTTTTTCGGCCCCGCTCAAAGTATTGCACTTTGCGCCCGAACAGGCATTTTACAAGCGGTTCAGAAATCAGAAAAATCTCGATTATACGACCACGGATTTACTTTCGCCTTTAGCCGATGTTAAGGCCGATATCTGCAATTTACCGTTCCAGGACAACACATACGATGTAATTTTGTGCAACCATGTACTCGAACACATTGGGGACGATACCAGGGCGATGCAGGAACTTTACCGCGTACTAAAACCGGGAGGCATGGGCATTTTTCAGGTACCTCAACGGCTCGACCTTAAAAATACATTTGAAGACGATTCCATTACCAATCGCAAACAGCGCGCGGAAATCTTTGGACAATACGATCACGTCCGCATCTACGGAGCCGATTATTTCGACAAATTGCGCAGCATCGGTTTTAAAGTAACCGAGGCAGATTACACCAGAACCCTTGGCCCCGAAGCCGTGCAAAAATACTGTCTGGCGCCCGGGGAAATCATTCCGGTTTGCCGTAAGTAACAACGGAAAGCGGCCGGGCGAAAAATTGTTATATTTACGCCAACCGAACCCAATGTTATGCTCAGAATTTATTTCACGGCCCTTTTCGTCTCGCTGATTTCGGCTTTCTCCGCTCAGGTGGTTAAAGAGGTTCCGCCCCCTTATAATATCAAGTCCGCAGCTTTTGTTCAGGGAAACCAGCATACGATTCCCGTTTTTGCACTCGGGGACCGGTTTGTTTTTC
>CAZTGF010000192.1:0-1551 GCA_964612955.1 uncultured Flavobacterium sp. | reverse complement strand
AGGAAGGCGACATCGTATCTGTAGATTGCGGCGTTGTAAAAAACGAATTTTACGGGGATCACGCATTTACGTTTGCTGTAGGTGACATTGCGCCGGAAACTCAAAAACTGCTTCAGGTTACCAAAGAATCGCTTTATGTAGGCATTCGCGAGTTTAAAATGGGCAACCGCACCGAAGACGTGGGAAATGCTATTCAGAAATTTACCGAAGGCCACGGATACGGCGTGGTTCGCGAACTCGTCGGTCACGGTCTGGGCCGCAAAATGCACGAAGCGCCCGAAATGCCGAATTACGGAAAACGGGGCCGCGGAAAACGCTTTGTCGAGGGGATGGTCGTTGCGATTGAACCGATGATTAATATGGGAACGCGCAACATTAAAACGCTCAAAGACGGCTGGACCATTGTTACGGCCGATGGCAAACCGAGTGCGCATTTTGAACACGACGTGGCACTTGTAAATGGCAAACCGGAACTGCTGTCTACGTTCGCCTATATTTATCGCGCGCTGGGCATCGAAAGTAACGAGGAAGACGAATTCCGCAGCAAGCCGCTCGTGCTCTCATGAAAAAACTTTTTAAATGGTTGCTCAATACGATTCCGCGGCCACTGCTGATCCGTTTGAGTTATGCGGTAAGGCCGGTACTCGCCTTTTGGCTCAAAGGAGATCGCTTTACCGACCCGATTGACAACAAAAGTTTTAGAAATTTTCTGCCGTACGGTTATGGGCAGCAGCGCAACAATGTGTTATCGCCCAGCACGCTTTCACTTGAACGCCACCGTTTACTCTGGCTTTATCTGGTGCGCGAAACTGAGTTTTTTTCTGCCCCGCTCAAAGTATTGCATTTTGCGCCCGAACAAGCGTTTTACAAGCGTTTCAGAAATCAGAAAAATCTCGATTATACGACTACGGATTTGCTTTCGCCTTTAGCCGATGTAAAAGCAGACATCTGCAATCTGCCCTTCGAAGACAACACCTACGATGTAATCCTGTGTAACCACGTACTAGAACACATTCCGGACGATACCAAAGCGATGCAGGAACTTTACCGTGTACTTAAACCGGGCGGCATGGGCATTTTTCAGGTTCCTCAGCGGCTCGATCTCAAAAACACTTATGAGGACGATTCGATTACGGACCGGAAACAACGCGCGGAAATCTTTGGACAATACGATCACGTCCGCATTTACGGAGCAGATTATTTCGACAAATTGCGCAGCATCGGATTTAAGGTAAGCGAGGTGGATTACACCAGAACGCTTGGCCCCGCGGCCGTGCAGAAATATTGTCTCGCGCCCGGGGAAATCATTCCGGTTTGCCACAAGTAACTGCGCGAAAGCAACAGCGTGAAAAATTGTTATATTTACGCCAACCCAACGTAACGTTATGCTCAGAATCTATTTTACGGTCCTTCTGCTCTCGCTGACTTCGTTCTTTTCTGCTCAGGTGGTTAAAGAAGTTTTGCCGCCTTACAACATTAAATCCGCAGCTTTCGTACAGGGAAACCAGCATACGATTCCCGTTTTTGCACTCGGGGACCGGTTTGTTTTTC
>CAZTGF010000191.1:0-1554 GCA_964612955.1 uncultured Flavobacterium sp. | reverse complement strand
TCGACGACAGTTATTCATCGGACTTTCAATCGCTCAAAATTGCGCTGGATTTCCTCGAGAACCAAAAGCAGCACAAGAAAAAAACGCTGATTCTTTCCGATATTTTCCAAAGCGGACTCAGGGACGAAGAACTTTATTCGCGTGTTTCACAGCTCGTGATTGCACATAAAATTACGCGCGTCATCGGCATAGGGCCTACGATAAGCAGTTATTCGCATAAATTTCTGAACTGTCAGTGTTTTGAAAGCCGGTCCGATTTTATGGCGCAAATCGACACTTTTTCGTTTCAGGACGAGACGATCCTGATCAAAGGCGCACGCCCGTTCCGATTTGAGAAAATTGTGACGTTCCTGGAGGAAAAAACGCACGAAACCCTGCTCGAAATTAACCTGAATGCGGTGGTGCACAATCTGAATTTTTACAGAGCACGACTGGCCGATCATACTAAAATCATGGTTATGGTCAAAGCGTTCGGGTACGGAAGCGGCGGTTCGGAGATTGCGCGTCTGTTGCAACACCACAAAGTAGATTATCTCGGGGTTGCTTTTGCCGATGAAGGCGTGAGTTTGCGCGCCGATGGCATTACCTTGCCAATCATGGTGCTGAATCCCGAAGAAACCAGCTACGAAACGATTGTACAACACGAGCTCGAACCGGAAATTTATTCGCTCCACGGTTTGCGCGCTTTTTTGAGATTGGCCCGCGACCAGAAACTGTCGAACTATCCCGTGCATATCAAACTCGATACAGGAATGCACCGGCTCGGGTTCGGACAGGCTGATTTGGCCGAAGTTGTTGCGCTTTTATCACAAACGCAGAATTTGTCGGTCAAAAGTGTCTTATCGCACCTTGCCGCGGCCGAAGATGACGCCCACCGGAATTTTACGCTCGCGCAAATCGACCGGTTTACGCAATGGTCGGATCAACTCGCCCAAGGCATAGGTTACGAGCCGCTACGTCACGTTCTGAACACCTCGGGAATCAGCCGTTTTGCTCAGGCGCAGTTCGAAATGGTACGACTGGGCATTGGACTTTACGGAATTTCGGCCGATGAAGAAGAACAAAAACAACTCGAACTTGTAGGAACGCTAAAGTCGGTGATTTCTCAGCTGCGCACGATTGCGGCCGGGGAAAGCGTAGGTTACGGGCGTCGGTTTACGGCAGCTCAGCAAACCGTAGTGGCTACTATTCCGATAGGTTACGCCGATGGCATTCCGCGCGCCTGGGGCAATGGTCTTGGATACGTGATCGTCGGAAAAAAGCGCGCCCCGATTCTCGGAAGCGTTTGTATGGACATGCTCATGGCCGATGTAACGGGAATTACGTGCCGCGAAGGAGATCAGGTCATCATTTTTGGCCGCGAGCCTCACGTAAATGAAATGGCGCGAAAACTCGATACAATTCCGTATGAGATTATCACAGGAATTTCGCACCGCGTCAAACGCGAATTTTACCGCGAATAGCGCATCGTGTCGAAAAAGTTTTAATTTTAACATTCAACACTAAACTTTAGCCATTATGGGAATGTTATCTGAATTTAAGAGTTTTGCGATG
>CAZTGF010000190.1:0-1556 GCA_964612955.1 uncultured Flavobacterium sp. | reverse complement strand
TTGGAAATTTTATTTTAATCGACGAGCTGCGGATGTAGTGCGGACTTGGTTCTTTAACTTCGGCTCCGTCTGCATCAATCGGAGTACTTAGCCTTACCATTTCATTGAGCTGTTTTGGAAGCAAAATTTCCAGTGATTTTGATGCTATGTCTCGAATGTTGGCGATGTAGCGCTGTCCCTGTACTTTGCTGATCTCGTCTCGAAACGGTTGAATGATCGTATCTTGTTTTTGTTTTTCCAATAAAGCGAATTCGTCCTTGCTTTTTAAATCGGCAATTGCTTTTTCTATCGAGGCAACCGCTTTGGTTTTTTCTTCGTTGATAAGGTCGAGGACTTTTTTAACCAAATTGTCTTTTGCCGCTTTTGCATCTTTGAGCAAATTTCCGAAATACGGTTTCGGGCTTTCGATTAACTGGTTTAACACCGAAAGTTCGTCATCGCCTACATAATCATAGTTAGAAGTGTCGCCGGTTAAAACGTTTTTGACATCGTTGTAGATCGCAATCTGGTCGCCGTTCATGAATCGTTTTACAGGATCGAGAATGTCTTCTTTAAAGTCGAGAAGCTCGTCTTCAAAATCTTTGATGTTGGTTAGAAAGTACGCGTAATCTTTATTCGCGAGGCGTTCCAATTTTTCGCTGAAATCCTGAAGCGTCGCTAAAAACGGATAGTCACGTTTTCGTGCAAGCAACTGGTTTACGTCGATGCTCATTTCCCTGATTTTCGATTTAAAAGCATTGGCTACATCTTTAGGTTCTTTATGCGGACAACTTTCGTCGAAAGCATCGGAATAAGCCTGCAATAAATCTTTGACGAGTTTCGGATCAACGATTGCCTGCGGTTCTAAAAGCGTGTTGCCGTAATGGGAGCTGTTCATTAAAGCACTCAATACGCCGCCATCTTCCAGTATATTGGAATCCTGCTTTAGTTCTATTTTACCGCGCTTGTAGAGTTTGGCTGTGATTGTCCAGATCGCGTTTGGGTACCAGCCATACGGTTTTTTTGTGAAGTGGGAGCGGAGGTCGATAAGTGATGTCCGGTCGGATTGTTTCTTGCGGCGGTTTATCAGGTTTAAGATTTCTGATTCCGCTTCCGACATTGTGTTGTCGTCGTTTGTAAACAACGCGTCCTGTCGGCTATCGAAAACTGCTTTGATCGTATCTTCTGAAAATTGCACATTGCCCAACATTCGCAAGCTTGGATAGACGGTTTTTATCAGATCCTGGAATGCGTTGAAGACAAGCGTTCGGCCATCGGCAGTCGGCGCCATTTCGTGTTTGCTGCCATTCATAAAAACAGAAGCTGATGCGAGTCCTTTATTGGCCATCAGCACAAGGTTTCTCCTGCGTTCGCTGTTCTGCACGTTTTTGTCGTGAAGGATGCGCTTGACTTCGACACGGTTGGAAGTGGATTGGTTTTGCTTTACGTATTTATTGGTACGCAGATACATTTTGAGATCTTTCATAAAAATCGCATCAGACGGCATCAGCAGTTTCACGCCTGAGGTTCCCATCGTCTGGGTTCCGATAATGTGCGGGTTTTCGAAATCATAATAA
>CAZTGF010000189.1:0-1558 GCA_964612955.1 uncultured Flavobacterium sp. | reverse complement strand
CACAGTTGATTGCGCGCCGCGTTCGCGAATTGAACATATTCTGCGAAATTTTTCCCTACAACCGCATTCCGCAAGACCTCGGATCGTACAAAGCCGTCATTCTGTCGGGCAGTCCTTTTTCTGTCCGGGCCGATGACGCTCCCGTGCCGGACCTTTCCAACATTCGTAAAAAAATGCCGCTGCTGGCCGTTTGTTACGGGGCGCAGTTTTTGGCACACACGAATAACGGAGTCGTAGCCGCGTCCAATGTGCGCGAATACGGCCGGGCCCATTTGTCGTTCATTAAACAGGACGATCCGTTTTTCGCTGGCATCGGGCCGGGTTCCCAGGTTTGGATGTCGCACAGCGATACGATTAAACAACTGCCGGATAACGCCGTATTGCTTGCCAGCACCTCCGATGTTGAGAATGCCGCTTACCGCATCGAGGGGGAGCCTACCTACGCCATTCAGTTTCACCCTGAAGTCTATCACAGCACGGACGGCATGCGATTGCTCGAGAACTTCCTTGTTCACATTGCTCAGGTGCCACAGAATTTTACCCCAGGTGCGTTTGTGGATGAAATCGTTGCCGAGATGCGCGCCAAAATCGGGCAGGACCGCGTCGTACTCGGGCTTTCGGGTGGTGTGGATTCTACCGTAGCGGCCGTTTTGCTCAACAAAGCTATCGGCCCGAACCTCTATTGCATTTTTGTCAACAACGGGCTGCTCCGAAAAGGCGAATTCGAAAGCGTACTGCACCAATACCGCGACATGGGCCTTAATGTAAAAGGCGTCGATGCATCGGACCGGTTTTTAAGCCAGCTTGCAGGACTTACCGATCCCGAGGCCAAACGAAAAGCAATCGGCCGCGTATTCATCGAGGTTTTTGACGATGAAGCCCACCGCATCACCGATGTAAAATGGCTGGCTCAGGGAACGATTTACCCCGATGTGATCGAGTCCATCTCGGTAAACGGACCATCGGCCACGATTAAATCGCACCACAACGTAGGCGGTTTGCCGGACTTTATGAAACTAAAAATTGCAGAGCCGTTGCGCATGCTGTTCAAGGATGAGGTACGCCGCGTAGGACGTACGCTGGGCATAGATCCGGAATTGTTGGGCAGACACCCTTTTCCGGGGCCGGGGCTGTCAATCAGGATTTTAGGTGAAGTAACAAAAGAAAAAGTTCGTATCTTGCAGGAAGTTGATGCCATTTTCATCGACGGATTGAAATCGTGGAGTTTGTACGACAGCGTATGGCAGGCCGGTGCCATTCTGCTTCCCGTGGACAGTGTAGGAGTGATGGGAGACGAAAGAACTTACGAGAAAGTAGTGGCGCTTCGGGCCGTTTCGTCTACCGATGGAATGACCGCAGATTGGGTGCATTTGCCGTACGAATTCCTTCAGAAAATATCGAACGAAATTATTAACAGAGTCAAAGGCGTGAACCGCGTGGTCTACGACATCAGTTCCAAGCCGCCCGCGACGATAGAATGGGAATAAACTAAAACCGTCACCAATGAAGAAAGCCTTACTACTACTTTTTTTGATCATTGCAGTACAACCACTTTCTT
>CAZTGF010000188.1:0-1563 GCA_964612955.1 uncultured Flavobacterium sp. | reverse complement strand
GTTAGGGACGGAAGCGGCAGCCCGCAAGCCTTGGCGCGGACTATAGCGGACGGCCCGGCCCGCAGGGAAACGCCCAAAACCAAATAAATTTTTGCGGGACGCGCATTACTTGTTACATTTACGCAAAACTTTTTTAAATGGCGGAACCGGTTGTTTTTTTGCGCAATGCAGTGATTTATCAGGACGAACGCGTGATTTTGTCTAACGTTAACCTCGAGGTGCAACGTGGCGAATTCATTTACATCATCGGGAAAACGGGCGCCGGGAAGAGCAGTTTTATGAAGACGCTTTACGCCGATTTGCCGCTGCGCGAGGGCCAGGCGAGCATTGCCGGTTACGATCTTGCCAAATTGAAAGAGTCGCAGATTCCGTTTTTGCGCAGGAATATCGGTATTGTATTCCAGGACTTTAAATTGTTGCCGGACCGCTCCATTAACGAAAATATGTTGTTTGTACTGCGCGCTACGGGCTGGAAGAACAAGCCGGAAATGCAGGAAAAAATCAACGACGTGCTGGACCGCGTGGACATGCGCGCCAAAGCCGAAAAAATGCCGCACCAACTCTCCGGTGGCGAACAACAACGCGTGGCGATTGCACGGGCATTGCTCAACGATCCCGAGATTATCCTGGCCGACGAACCTACGGGGAACCTGGATCCGCAAACGAGCGTAGAGGTTATGGATGTTTTGCGTAAAATTAACGCGAACGGAAAAACGATTCTGATGGCCACGCACGATTATGCTTTGCTGCTCAAATTTCCGTCGAAAACGCTTAAATGCGACAACCACACGATTTTCGAAGTGGTACAACGCACGGTGTAAACGCTATGCTTTCGATTCTGATTCCCGTATTTAACTGCGATGTAACTGCGCTTGTGACGCAACTTCGCGACCAATGCCGGGGTTGCGGAATCGATTTTGAAATTCTGATTCAGGACGATGCATCGACGCTTTTTACAGCCGAAAATGCTTCGTTGTCCGCCGATTCAAACTGCTTTTACAATAGAGCCGATGAAAATCTGGGCCGAAGCAAAACGCGGAACCTGTTGGCGAAACGCGCAAAATTCGGGTGGCTTTTATTTCTCGACGCCGATGTGCTGCCGGTTGGAGAAGGATTTATCCGAACTTACCTGAACGCAATGGCGCACAGGGCCGATTTTATCAACGGTGGCATCCGCTATCAGGACGCGGCGCCTGCGAAGGAACTAAGATTGCGCTGGCAATACGGCCGTTCCCGCGAAGCATTGCCGGCCACAAAACGGCAGGCTCGCCCGTATCATTCGTTTTTATCGCTGAATTTTATGGCCAGGCGCGCTGCATTTAACCAGGTAAGGTTCGATGAAACGCTGCCGAATCTGCGCCACGAAGACACGGTTTTCTCGTTCGAACTCATGCGTACCGGCCAGCGTGTCTTGCATATCGACAACCCGGTCTGGCATTTGGGAATCGACGCGTTTGAGCGCGCGCTTCAAAAAGAACACGAATCGCTTTCTGCGCTGAAATGGTTGCTTTCCCACAACAAACTGCCCGAACATTACGTGCGCATGGGCGCCTGGTATGCCAA
>CAZTGF010000187.1:0-1574 GCA_964612955.1 uncultured Flavobacterium sp. | reverse complement strand
TCGTGCGTTCTTCGAGCCGTTTTGCCTCGAGGGGTTTGCCGATGGATTTAAAATAATCGATCTGTTTGACCAAATCCTGCTGAATTTCCCAGATTGCGCCGTTCAGAACATCGGGCGAGGTCACAAACATATTGGCCGGATAAATATTGAGCCGCGGATATTTTTCGTGCACCTTTCCGGTTTTGGCGTCGAACGCTTCAATTTCTTCAATTTCATCTCCAAAGAAGTGGATGCGGAACGGTTCGTCTCCATAACTCGGAAACACCTCCACAACATCGCCCCGAATCCGGAACGTGCCGGGCGTAAACTCCGATTCCGTACGCGCGTAAAGGCTTTGAACCAGACGGTGCAGGAATTTGGTCCGCGCAATGATTTCGCCCTGGGATACAGAAATCACATTTCTCTGGAACTCCACCGGGTTGCCGATGCCGTACAAACAGGACACAGACGAAACCACAATAATGTCCCGCCGTCCCGAAAGCAGCGAGGAAGTGGTGCTGAGCCGCATTTTCTCGAGTTCTTCATTAATCGACAGGTCTTTCTCGATATAGGTTCCCGTGACGGGAATAAACGCTTCGGGTTGGTAATAATCGTAATAGGACACAAAATACTCGACGGCGTTGTGGGGAAAAAACTGCTTGAATTCCGAGTAGAGCTGTGCTGCAAGCGTTTTGTTGTGCGCCAATACGAGCGTAGGCCGCTCCACAGAAGCAATTACATTAGCCATCGTAAAGGTTTTTCCCGATCCGGTGACGCCTAAAAGCGTCTGGTATTTTTCGCCGGAAGAAATGCCGCGGCTAAGTTTTTCAATCGCCTGAGGCTGGTCTCCCGTGGGTTTATAATCGGAAATAACTTGGAATTTCATAGGAAGCGTTTTCGCTGCAAAGATACGGAATCCGCCCTTGTCTTACAGCGATTTAAGGATACTTTTGCAATGGTGAAAAGCGCCGCAGCCGGGGTTTAATCGTGCTCGGTGTCCAAACGGCGCAACGTGAGCGCCTGAATCAGGATTGCGGTTTTTGCGTCGAGGATATCGCCCTGATCGAGCATCTTTTTAAGCGCGTAAAACGAAATTTCGACCACTTCGATGTTTTCGTGTTCCGACGCAAGTCCGCCTCCGGTACCCGTGCGCTGCGAACCGTCTACCTGCGCTATGTACAGGTGAAGTTTTTCGGTAACCGCACCCGGGGACATATAAAACGTTCCGACGGCGTCCAGCTTGTCTACGGCGTATCCGGTTTCTTCGGCTACTTCGCGCCGCGCGCAATCGGTCGGATCTTCGTTAGTCGAAAGTGTACCGGCGCAAGCCTCAAGCAGCATTCCGGACGGATTTTCGTTGAGCATCGTTGGCAACCGGAACTGCCGCGTAAGAATCACGGTTTGTTTAATTGCGTTGTACAACAGCACGGCCACGCCATCGCCACGATCAAAAACTTCGCGCGTCTGAACCTGATCCACGCCCTTGTCGGTGTAAGAAAATTTGTAGCGATACATTTTGTAATGGCCGTCCGAAAGTATATTTTTTTCGATGACGGCAATGGTTGGATTTTTCATAAGTCGTTGCATTCCATGAG
>CAZTGF010000186.1:0-1583 GCA_964612955.1 uncultured Flavobacterium sp. | reverse complement strand
AATTCCGGAAACGCAAGCGCTGGACACCGTAACTGGTTCGGTACTAAACCCACAGTTTCCGGCAATTTTTTTCGCGAGAACATCGATTCGGGCCGATGTATTGTCGCCGGTTTCAAGCGCGTCTATATCGCCTTTTGTCGTTGAAACAATCAACCCAGTGCGACTGTCAGGCGGCGGCAGTTTTTTCAGAAGCGGAAGCAGCGCAAGCAACATCATTTTTTGCAGGGCAGAGGTTTCCGTCCCCGGGAATTCGGCATTGAGCTTTTCACGGTCGATGCGTGCCGCAAAATAAGGTTCAGGTAATGCGCCTGCCGGCTGTTGTGAAATGGCACTTTGGCCCGATGTTACCGCGTCAAACGTAGTCTCAAGATCAAACCCGAGTGGCGTTACGCAATTCATAGGACCAACAAAAACGCGGGTTTCTTTCATGATTCAAGACCGTTTGCGCGTTTCCATTCCCGGAAAAAGTCGGGCAGCGTTAACTGCAATTCTCCGGAAGTGTCTAAAAAAACCTGAATCGTGCGACCTGTGCAACACAACTGGTTTTCATTGTCGAATATCTCGTATTCAAAAACGAGTTTGGCGGCCGGCGTGTCCAAAAAACGCGTTTCAACGCGCGCCACATCTCCGTATTTGAGCGGCCGTTTGTGCTGGCAAGACGACTCAATAATCGGGGTAGAAAAACCTCGGTCAAACACTTCGAGGTAAGAAATACCGTGGCTGCGTCCGAAATCTTCGCGCCCGTCTTCGAAATACTGTATGTAGTTTCCGTGCCACACAATTCCAAGCGGATCGCAATCGTTAAAACGCACGCGCACAGAAGTTGAGGCGGTTAAATGCGGAACGGGTTTATAAACTTCTTTTCTTTTTGTCATAAAGCAATGCAAGGGTAATGGTGGCCAGAAAAAATAGCAGTAACAGCGCAAGTTCGGGCAATACGGCTTTTATTGACGCGCCGCGTAACAATACGTCGTAAAACGCTTCGAGGCCCCAGTTCATAGGAGAGCTTCTGGCCACAATTTGCATGGTATCGGACATTGCAAAAACGGGCACCCAAACCCCGCCAATAGCAGCGAGAATAATCACCGAGGTAGCTCCAAACGGCGCCGATTGTTCCTGAGTTTTAGCTATGGATCCCACCAGAATTCCATAGCCCGTAGCTGCAAGTCCGCAGAACAATGCCACAAGCGTAAGCATCATAAAATGACCTCCAATTTCCAGCGCCGGAAGCCCAAGAACCGGAAACAGATAAACGCCAACGGCAAGCATCATATAACACTGAATCATGCAAATGAGCAGATAGGTAATGGTTTTTGCGGCTATGACGGTGGCACCCGAAACCGGATTTGTGCGCAAACGAATGAATGTGCCCAGGTTTTTCTCCTTTACCATATTAATCGAAAGCGGAATCACTATAAAAAACATTGCAAAAAGCGTCCACGCGGGAACGTTGTGTTGGGCGCTGTTTGGTTTTACCGATGCGTCGGCCTTTGGACTGATTTCGCGGAATGACATAAATTCCTGTTGGCTGAAACCGGCTGTGGTTTCTTCGCCTAGGTGAGCGCTGAAAGCCTCGTAAATGG
>CAZTGF010000185.1:0-1586 GCA_964612955.1 uncultured Flavobacterium sp. | reverse complement strand
GCAACGAATTCGGATCGGTGACAGGAAGACAGCGCCGTTGTGGCTGGCTGGATCTTGTAGCGCTTAAATACGCAGTGCGCATCAACGGCGTCACCCAGCTTATGATGATGAAGGCCGATGTGCTTTCGGGATTTGAAACGCTTAAAGTTTGCACGGCTTACGAATACAACGGCGAACAAATCGACCATTTGCCTTTTAGCATAGAACCGGAAAATGTAACGCCCGTTTACCGCGATTTCAACGGCTGGCATCAGGACCTTACGGGAATGTCCGGATACGATGCGCTGCCGCAGGCCCTTAAGGAGTATGTTGCGTTTATCGAAGACGAAATCGGCGTGCCGGTGACCATTGTTTCCGTGGGCCCGGACCGAACACAGACCATTTTAAAATCATAAAAAAGTCCCGCTTAAAATGGCGGGATTTTTATTTTTACTTAATCTCGTAAACAAACGATTCAGACGGCGCAATGGTGATATTGACTTTTCCAACGCCCCCCGCGACTTCCATTTTAATCGTGCTTTTTCCGTACAACTGGTCGCGCAGAATGTAGCTCCCGTCTTTAAGTCCCATATCGGCTATGGCTTTTCGTGACACTTCGAGCTCAAAGTGGTCGCTGCGCGTGGACGAAAAATTACAAACCACAAGCAACTTCTGATTCTGTGAATGGCGTACAAACGAGAAAATTTCTTTTGAATACCCGTTTGTGTTCGCATTGGCCGACTGCAAATCTTCGTAACCGCCGCCAAGCGCAGCACTCGAGCGCGCAAACCGCAGCAAACGCACGTAAAAGTCGCGCAGTTGCTTTTCTTCCGCGTTTAGTTTTCCGCCGTCAAACGCACCGTTGTTCATCCAGCGCTGGTGGTTCGGAACGCCGGCGTAGTCAAAAATCGTCGTGCGCGAAGGCTTGCCAAATCCGGAATCCAGTTTTCCCGCCTCGCCTACTTCCTGCCCGAAATACACTAAAAACGGCCCCGAACCAATCAGCGCAGAAAGTGTCACCATAGGTTTTCCGCGGTGCGCATTGCCGGCAAACTCGGGACTTGCAATGCGCTGTTCGTCGTGGTTTTCGAGAAAGTTGAGCAAATGCGGGCGTATGTCCATCCACGGCGTTTGGGTTTCTGCAATTGCATTCGCCGGCGATTTCCGCTGAATAACCGCTTTCAACGTATCGTACAAACCAACTTTATCGTACAGATAATCCATTTTCCCCAGGTGGATGTAATCGCGATACATCTCCGGATTGTAGACTTCGGCCAGTAAAAACGCATCTGGATTCTTCATTTTAATCGACGAGTTTAAAAAACTCCAGAATTCCACGGGTACCATTTCGGCCATATCGTACCGGAAACCATCGACGCCTTTATCGATCCAAAACAGTACGATGTCGCGGAATTTAAGCCAGGAATCGGGCAACTGCTTTTCTTTGCTTTTCCAGTATTCAAAATGCGCTTTGTAATCGCTCTGGTCGTAACCGTGCGGCAGGGACGGAAAATCGCGCTCCCCATCGGGCGAGATGCCGTAATTGATTTTTACGGTTTCGTACCAGTCGTCCTTCGATGGCTTTGCTTCGCGCGAACCGTTGCCCG
>CAZTGF010000184.1:0-1590 GCA_964612955.1 uncultured Flavobacterium sp. | reverse complement strand
GTCATTAAAGCGGCGTTCATGCCAATCAGACTCACGGGAAGCGACTCGGTGATAAACTCGCGTTCTATGTTGAGTGCGTCCACGAGAATTTCGCGAATCCGCGCTTTTGGAACTTTATTTACCAAATGATGGTTGTGCAAATGCACGGCAAAATCGCAATGCACGCCTTCGTCCCGAGAAATCAGCTCGTTAGAAAACGTAAGTCCGGGCATTAATCCGCGCTTTTTGAGCCAGAAAATCGAACAAAACGCCCCGGAAAAGAAAATGCCTTCTACGGCCGCGAACGCAATAAGCCGCTCGGCAAACGAGTCCGATTCTATCCACTTAAGCGCCCAATCGGCCTTCTTTTTAATCGCAGGAAATACTTCCAACGCGCGAAAAAGCTGGTCCTTTTCGGTCTCGTCCTTTACATAGGTATCGATGAGCAACGAATAGGTTTCGCTGTGAATGTTTTCCATCATGATCTGGAAACCGTAAAAAAACTTCGCTTCCGGGTACTGCACCTCATTCACGAAGTTTTCGGCCAGATTTTCGTTTACGATGCCGTCCGATGCCGCAAAAAACGCGAGAATATGTTTAATGAAGTATTTTTCATCCGCTGTAAGCCTGTTGTTCCAGTCGCTTAAATCCTGATGCAGGTCAATTTCCTCGGCCGTCCAGAAACTCGCCTCCATTTTTTTGTACCAATCCCAAATGTCGTGGTGCTTAATCGGAAAAATTACAAAACGGTTTTTGTTCTGTTGCAGAATGGGTTCGATGGCTTGCATAGCGGATTTAATAACGTAGGTTTTAACAAAAATTTTAGAAATCTGACTCGTACAAAGATTGGCATTTGCCGCGGTTAAACAAAGCCAAACTTTTCCACAATTTGACGGAGTTTTTAACAGCCGATTCAGAATTTGAATGAACAATATCGCATCGCAACAAACTGTGTTACAACGAAATACAAAACGACAAAAGAATTGGAAAACAGCCTTAAACCCGCGTAAAATCGGGCAGTCCGGCGCTTATTCTACGTGCGGCTGCCGGGGTTGAATTTAAGTTCAGCCGCAACTTTTTCGAGTTCGTCGTACCAGGCCTGACCGAACCTTCTGACGAGCGCTTCCTTAACGAACTTATACACGGGAACTTCGAGTTCGGCCCCTAATGCACAAGCAGGATCGCAAATGTCCCATTCGTCGTAATTCACGGCCGCAAACTCTGAGAAATCTTTAACGCGTACCGGATACAAATGACAGGAAACAGGCTTTTTCCAATCGATGAGCCCTTGGTTGTAAGCTTGCTCGATGCCGCACAGCGCAGTTTTCCCGTCGAAAATCACATAGGCGCAATCCCGGTCGTCGATCAACGGTGTTTCAAGAGTTCCATCGGTCCCGATGACGGAAGTTCCCTGGGCTTCAATCGCAGCAATTCCTTCGGGCCGCAAATACGGCTTTACCTGCGGATAAATGCGTTCGAGAATTTCGGTTTCACTTTCGAGCAAAGGTGCACCGGCATCGCCATCGACACAACAGGCGCCGTGACAGGCCGATAAATTACAAACGAACTGATTCTCGAGAATCGCTTCTGATACGATGGTTTTTCCAAGCT
>CAZTGF010000183.1:0-1624 GCA_964612955.1 uncultured Flavobacterium sp. | reverse complement strand
CGCGATTTCAATCATATTTGCCGTACAGAAGTCCGGCGTGCCCAATCCGGTGCGATTGCCCTCAGACAGCGTTTGTCTCAGTCCGATTACCTCATGCGCGTGGAAAAAATGCTTGCGCACATTCAACGCGGCGACATTTACGAAGCGAATTTCTGTATGGAATATTTTGCCGAAGATGCGCGCATCAATCCCGTGGAAACCTACAAACGACTCAACGATATTTCAAAACCGCCATTTGCGGCGTTTGCGCGAATTAACGACGGATATATCCTTTCGGCTTCTCCGGAGCGCTACCTCAAAAAACAGGGCCGCAAGCTTGTTTCACAACCCATTAAAGGCACGGCAAGCCGCAATTCAGATCCCGAGATTGACAAGGCCAACAAAGCCGCGCTCGTCAATAACCCTAAAGAAAGGGCCGAGAACGTCATGATTGTGGATCTCGTGCGCAACGACCTTTCGCGCGTGGCGGCTAAGGATTCTGTTCAGGTGCCAGAGTTGTGCGGCGCCTATACATTCGAACAGGTTCACCATTTGATTTCCACAGTAACGGCCACCTTATCCCCGGACTTAAGTGCCGTCGACGCCATTCGCGCGAGTTTTCCTATGGGTAGCATGACGGGAGCCCCAAAAATATCGGCGATGAAAATCATCGAATCGCTCGAAGAAACAAAACGAGGCGTGTACAGCGGTGCGTTGGGCTATTTTACTCCGGGCGGCGATTTCGATTTCAACGTAGTCATTCGCAGCATTCTCTACAACGAAGCCGCGAAATACGTATCATTTTGCGTAGGAAGCGCCATTACCGCCCAGGCAAATCCGAGTCAGGAATACGAAGAATGCAGGCTTAAGGCGCAGGCCATGCTTCGCGCGCTCCAATAAAATGAGTATCTTTCTGCCCATGTTAATTGCGTTTCAGAACATACTTCGCAGCGATTTCAACGGGTTATTCAAACAACAACTTCTCGTGGCCGTCAGTGGCGGTTGCGACAGCATGGTGCTTTGCGAATTACTGCGTCAGAGCGGGATTAATTATGCGATAGCCCACTGTAACTTCAGGTTGAGAGGCGATGAAAGCGATGCAGACGAAACCTTCGTCGAACAATATGCAACAAAACGCGGTCTGAAGTTTTTTTCGGCCCGATGGAATGCGGAACAGTTTGCCAAAGACCGTAAACTCTCGATTCAGGAAGCGGCGCGCGAACTGCGATATGCATGGTTTTTTGAGCTCATGCGCGACCGCGGATTTGACGTGCTGCTCACCGCCCACCACGCGGATGACAACCTTGAAACGTTCCTGATTAACCTGATGCGCGGCACGGGTACGGCGGGCATGCTCGGCATTCCGGAAAAAACTGAAAAAATAGCCCGGCCGTTGCTCTCATTTACGCGCGAACAGCTTCAGGATTTTGCCGAAACCTCCGGAATTCAATGGCGCGAAGACACTTCCAACACCAACACCGATTACCTGAGAAACCGCCTTCGCCACCGCGTGTTGCCCGAACTGCGCGCGCTCAAAAGCGATATTTCGGCAAGTCTTCTTCAAACGCAGCAGTACCTGCAGCAAACCTCGGACATGGCGGATGACGCGTCGAGGATTGTGTTTAAACAAGTCGTGGAGATGCAC
>CAZTGF010000182.1:0-1633 GCA_964612955.1 uncultured Flavobacterium sp. | reverse complement strand
TAACAAAACCCATCGAAAATTTACACCTTAAAGGAACGTTTCATCTGGACGAAGGTTTCTATTATTTCCGAAACATCGACAACCGCATTCTGCTCGGCGGCGCAAGAAATTTGAACATCGAAGGCGAAACAACGACCGAATTCGGCAACACAGCCCAGATTCAGGCACGACTGGAGCAATTGCTTTCGGAAGTCATCCTGCCCGGAAAAACGGTGGAAATTGACCATCGCTGGAGCGGCATCATGGGCATGGGCGTTCAAAAATCGCCTATTGTAGAAGCACTCGGCAATCGCGTGTTTTGCGGGGTTCGCCTCGGTGGAATGGGCGTAGCCATAGGAAGTCTTATCGGAAGAGAACTTGCAGATTTGGTTTGATATGGTTAAAAAGATACTTCGTTACCTCAAAAAATTGGCGCTCTGGTTTTTCGGGCTGTCCGTGTTTTTCGTGATTTTGTTCCGGTTTGTGCCCGTACCGTTTACGCCGCTTATGGCGATTCGTTCGGCCGAGAATCTCACATCGGGCAAGACCAATTATTTTTCGCACGACTGGGAACCGATCGAGAACATTTCGCCTCATTTGCAACGGGCCGTGATTGCGAGCGAGGATGCGAAATTTTTAACGCACAACGGTTTCGACACCGATGCGATCAGTCAGGCGTTTAAAGCGAATAAAAACGGGAAGAAACTGCGCGGCGGCAGCACGATTTCGCAACAAACCGCAAAAAACGTGTTTCTGTGGCCGGGCCGAAGCTGGGTCCGCAAAGGATTCGAGGCGTACTTTACCGTGCTGATCGAGATTTTCTGGAGCAAGGAACGCATCATCGAAGTGTATCTTAACAGCATCGAAATGGGCAACGGCGTTTACGGCGCACAGGCTGCGTCCAGACATTGGTACGCAAAGGACGCATCGGACCTGAGCAAACGGGAAGCGGCGGGCATTGCGGCCATTTTGCCGAATCCGAGAAAATACCGCGCATCGGGTTCATCGAACTACATTAACCGCAGAAAAAACCGCATCGAACGTCATATGCGCCACGTTTCACTTACGTATCTCGAACAGAAATAGTTTTTGCATCTATCGGTCCGATTTGTAATTTGCAACAAAAACCAACCATGAGAGCACACGAAATAGACTACGAAATTTACGGCGAAGAAATGCAGTACGTCGAAATTGAACTCGATCCGCAGGAAATCGTCGTGGCCGAATCCGGCAGTTTTATGATGATGGAAAACGGCATTCAGATGCAGACAATTTTTGGCGATGGTTCCGAGCAAACCGGTGTTTTCGGAAAACTTCTGTCGGCCGGAAAACGCATCCTCACGGGCGAAAGTTTGTTTATGACCGCCTACCAAAACCAGAACAGCCGCAAAAGTAAGGTGTCGTTTGCCTCGCCTTATCCCGGGAAAATCATCGCGCTGGATTTGCAGCAATACAACGGAAAATTCATTTGTCAGAAGGATGCGTTTTTGTGCGCGGCTAAGGGCGTTTCCGTCGGCATTGAATTCTCGCGGAAAATAGGACGCGGACTTTTTGGTGGCGAGGGTTTCATCATGCAAAAGCTCGAGGGCGACGGCATGGCATTCGTTCATGCAGGCGGCACACTCGCGCGCAAGGAACTCGCTCCGGGCGAAGT
>CAZTGF010000181.1:0-1634 GCA_964612955.1 uncultured Flavobacterium sp. | reverse complement strand
TGTGCCGTCCGCTCGTCAACCAGTTGGGCCGATGGTTAACATACGTGGTTTGGGGCGTTTGCTTTATTTAGCCTGATAAACGGATGGTTGTTCCCCGCATCATACCGCTCCAGAAACATTGTTTAATCGATGGTTAACGGGTCGATGTTCATGTTTTGCTTTAATCGGCCCGCCATCGCCTTTCCCCAGGCTGGATAATCGTTTTCGTAAGCATGCGCGTAACCACAATGGATGAGTACCTTTGCTTTCGGATTGTTTTCGATGAATTTCTGAATGTTTTCGGCCTGTTCAATTTCCCTTTCTTTGCCGTTTTTGCCCTGGGACGCTTCGTAGCTGAAAAGCGTAAAGCCGGTTGCCAACGCCTCTGAAATCAAATTCCCGAATTCCGGCTCCTTCGTGTAATAGCCGGTTTCAATTACGGGAAATTTCGTCTCGTTAACCGCCGCGTCAAACAACGCTTCGAGCCCCAGATACCGATAGCCGTTGGCGTACAATTCCTTCAAAAGCGACCTCGTAAAAGCGCGGTGCTTTGGAACGTGGTGGGCTTCGTTAATAATTGTAGTAATTAAGAGTAATACGGGGACAAGGTGGTTCAGCTTTTTCATCGGTCTCTTGGTTGGCGCTATTTGTAAACGGTTCGACGGAAACTAATCTCAAGCGTTAAAGATAATTCCATTGATTCGCGTTTAATTCGGGTCGGTCGTTAGCATCGGCCCAAATTTGGTTAAAATTCTTAAATTCCAACGCCCCATTCGTTAAGATTACCGACAAAATTTTATGTTGCGAAATCATAGCGTTACTTTTAGGGAAAAGCGATAAATTAAACGTCATGAGTAGAGGTTTTGTCAAAGAAAGTGATCAGGAAGCATTGCCGATTGTTCCTCCCCGCGCCGATCTGCCGCCGGGTCTGACGAATTACGTCACAGCATCGGGCTATAATGAATTACTCGCAGAACGCGATAAATTGATTGACGAGCGCGATCATCTGACCATTTCCGATGAGAACGAAAAGCGGATTACTGTAAATTTCATCAACGCTAAATTACAATTGCTCTCAGACCGGATTGCCACCGCAAAAGTTGTGGATTTGTCGAAGCAACCAAAAGACAAAGTGCGTTTTGGTGCTACGGTTTCGTTTACAGTGGGTTCCGATGCCAGGATTCAAAGCTATCAGATTGTAGGCGTAGATGAGGCCGACATTGCAAAGAAGAAAATTGCGTTTAACTCGCCGATTGCGAAGATTTTTACCGACCGAAAAGTGGGCGAAAGCGTAATTCTTAAACTAGAGAAAACGCAAAAAACGTTCAATATTGTGGCGATAGATTATTAAGACCGATGAAGGGCGTTATCAGTAGCGTATCGGACTGCGGCGCTATTCAGGCAGATGATTCCATTAATCGGGATTCTATTCACAGCTGCTTGTTTCTATATAATTCGAGATCGATTCTCTGAAGACCGAAATTCCTGTCCAGGACATTATTTGGCCGTAAGACCCGCTATCGTTAACTGTTGGAAATCTATTGTGTTCGGAGCGCCTACAACCGCCGTTTTTGCCTTATTCTATTCCTCGGGCCGCCACTTAATCTCTTCCATGATTTGCTCAAAAGTGAAGTTTCCTAATTTGATTATATTGC
>CAZTGF010000180.1:0-1647 GCA_964612955.1 uncultured Flavobacterium sp. | reverse complement strand
GACGATCCGTTGGCGAGCACTTTTAGTTTTTCGGGCGCACAGAAGCGCAACTGTTGTATGATACTGGCCAACGCAAATGAATTCGGATAAACCTTCGTGGCCATCGCATAAGTGAACTTTTCGACGAAATCGAGCAATTTTCGCTTGTTTCCCGAGGCTTCAAGAAGCGGCAATCCGGCCACTGTGTGCAAACGGTGAGGCACCCCGGCGAGTTTGGCGGCCAGCATGCCTACAATTCCGGCCTTTGGCGTGTGCGTATGTACGATGAACGGACGTGTTTTCTTAAAAAAACGGTACATTTTCCACAGCGATTTTAAGTCGGCAACGGGCGTGATTTGGCGCGTCATTTCCACACAATGCGTAGCCACGCCTTCTTTTTGGCCAATGCGACTGAGGTATTCCCGGTCCGAAGACACCGCTGTAACCTCGTAGTGATTGCTCATAAAACGCATTTGGCCGGACAGCAGTTTGTCCAGCGAAAGCGGTACGGTGGTGATGCGGATGAGTAAGGGTTTTTTCAAGGAAATAAATTGCCGGTTAAAACTCAGAGAATGCTGCGCACAAAAGTAAGAAATTGCAACGCGATGGGATGCGCATGCACGATTTGCCGGAAAAGGTCACGGCTGCGAACGTTCAAACGCGTATCCAGGTAGTAATCGCCCGCAGCCTTTAAACGCGAACGCTGCTCCTGCATCCACCGGAAAGACTTGCGCTTTTTGAATGCAAAAATAAAAATATTCGTACTCACGGTGGAAAGCCGGAATTTCCAGTAATCGCGCTGAACCTGAGTCAAGTCTTCGCGGGTGCGGTACATTTGCGAAAGCCGCTCCAGCGTGTTGAACATGTCCGACAGGTATTTAGCTGTCTTTGCGTCGTCGTTCCCTCTTGTAATGGAAACGGGAGATTGGAAAAACGCGGCACCTACCTGGCTGTGGGATGTTACATTCCGGGCCACGAAAAACGCGCGCGTGTTAAATTCGATGTCTTCGCCATAAATGCGCTCCCTGAACTCAAGGTTGCTGGATTGCAGAAAATCGCGGCGGTAAATCTTATTGCAGGCAGAATTGATGGAAGGTTGCGCCAGTATGTAAGCAGGTCCTGTTTGGGTTTGTGTATCGGGAAAGACAAATTCGCGCTTTGTCGATGTCTGCGTAACGAGTCGCGCGCCGAATTCCGCAATGTCCTGCCCGTTCAGTTGGGCGCGAAACGCCGACAAAAAACCCGGAAGCAACCAGTCATCGGCGTCCAGAAACACGAGATATTCCCCCTGAGAGGCTGCAATACCGGTATTTCGCGCACCCCCGAGACCTTTGTTTGGCTGGGAAATCACGCGGGCGTTCGGGTGGTTCGATGCGATTCGTTCTGCCTCGGACTGAGTATTATCGGTAGAGCCGTCGTTTACGATGATAAGTTCAAAATCCTGGGTCGCCATCTGCTGATCGTACACCGATGTCACTGCCGGTTGCATAATGGCAGCCGCGTTATAAGCAGGAAGAATCACCGAATAAAAAGGACTTTTAGGCATATACAATTACAATAGCAGATTAATCAGGTAAGAAAGCAGATAAAATCCGAGCACGATTCGTCCGATCCATCGGTTCTGATTGTGAAAGAACTTCGTTTTGAGCAGCGGATAAATGATAACGA
>CAZTGF010000179.1:0-1670 GCA_964612955.1 uncultured Flavobacterium sp. | reverse complement strand
ATATTGCGGCGTTTGCGCGAATTTTCGGGGTTAAACCTCGGATTGTACTTGGACGGCGCCTGCAACATTCCAATGAGCACAGCGCTTTCGGCTACGGTAAGTTCTTTTGGTTCTTTGTTAAAATAAACGTTCGCGGCGGAGCGGATTCCATAAGCATTGCTCACAAAATCTACCGTATTTAAATAATGGGCGATGATTTCCTGCTTGGTGTATTGCCGCTCGAGTTTAGTCGCGATGATCCATTCCTTGGCCTTTTGCACGATGCGGAGCACTATGTTTTTAGAGCCTTCAGAGCCGTGAAACAGGTTTTTTGCAAGTTGCTGCGAAATCGTACTCGCACCTCCGCTGCTTCCTAACCACAACATTGCCCTGAGCGTTCCTTTTGCGTCAATGCCTGAGTGCTTGTAAAAACGCTCGTCTTCTGTGGCAATCAGCGCGTCGATGAGATGTTGCGGCAAATCGTCGTAATGAACCGGCGTTCGGTTTTCGCGGTAAAATTTTCCAATCGTAACGCCGTCGGACGAAATGATCTCCGTGGCCAGATTAGAATCCGGATTCTCGAGCTCCTGAAAAGATGGCATCGGCCCGAAAAGTCCCCACGAAGCGAACAAAAAGAACAACACAATCGCACCAATCATGGCAATGAAGAAATGCCAGAACTTGACTTTGTAGTAATGAATGTCCCGATTAAAAATCCCGGGTTTTTTACCTTTTGCCATTTGCCATAAGATTATTCGATTGATTCTATTCTGAAACCAACTTCTGTAATGCCTTCCAACTGTTCCACGCCAGAAATTTTCCCGTTGCGTCTCACGGCTTGTGACAGGAATACGCGATACGAACCCGGCGGGGTAAACCTGAACCTTTCTTTGTAAAACAGTTTACTCTCTTTAATGTCCGAAAATCCCTGTCCGAGCAGCCTGCCCTCGGGGTCCGCCATCATGTATTCGAGCGTATCCACGCGAATGCTTCCTCTTGGGCTTTCGAGGCTCACGATCAAAAATAAATTGCTGAATTCGTAATTTTTATTGGCGCGGACATTCACAAACATATTGTAAACATTCGTACTGTCCATTTCGGGCAGCGTAAAAGAAACAATGCTGTCCTTGTGCCAGGCTTTACCCACATCCTTGTATTCGTCAAACACGCGGGTTTTGTCGCAACTCACGAGCGACACAAACAAAAACAGTAAACAACAATTAATTCGAAGGTTCATTTCTGTTGCCTTTATCGTTGCGCGGCCGGTTTTTATGCCGCGGATTTCTGTTGCGGTTTTCGCCTTCGCTCTGGCCGGTGGGTCGCGCTTGTCTTGCTTCGCCTTCAGGTTTTGGCCCGCGATTTTCTCTCGGTGGCCGGTTTTCTCTTGGCGTGCGGTTTTCCTTCGGCGCGGCAGCCGGGTTTCTGTTTTCGCCTGTCGGCTTGGCTTCGCCCGGGGGTCTGGGGCCGCGGGGTTTGCGTTGCTGGCGCGGTTCTGCTGCGGCGTTTCCTTCCGGTTTCTGCGCGTTTCTGTCGCGTTGAGGGCGCTGTCCGCCTTGTCTCGCTTCGGGTTTTCCGTCTGCGCTTGCTCCGCCCTTGCGTTTTTTACTGCGCTTTTTCCTGGGTTGGTCAAACCGCGTCAGGCTGTCCTGGCCCATGGCGTTGTTAAAGTCTTTCGGCGGTTCGGGAGCCTC
>CAZTGF010000178.1:0-1677 GCA_964612955.1 uncultured Flavobacterium sp. | reverse complement strand
AGCGTTACAATGAACAGAATTACGATGATTTGCGATTTTTTAAGGCTGAGCGACTGAAGTTCCTTTTCTGTCTCGATGCGGGAAAGCGCGCGTTTATACTCGTCAATCTCCAGGTTCAGCCCTTCGGCCGCGCCCATTTTCTGGCGAATCTCTGTTTGGTATGTGTCGCGCAAACCGTCGTACGCCGCCAGGGTTTCAAACGCTTGCTTATACTCGCCCACCTCGGCCAGAAAAAACGCTTTTTGGGACAAAACCGTCGTGTGATCGTCAGTCAGTTGATGTTTGGTGGCGATGGCTTCGGCCTCTTCGAAATAAGCGAGTGCCTTTTCTTTGTTTTTTAAATGCGCTTCGTACATGCCGTTCAGAATGGCAATAAGCGCGTAATGCGTGGCCGGATCCAGCAACTCCTTTTCGGCGTCGACCTGCCTCAAATAAGGGATGCCGGCGGCAAAACGACCCCCGTTAAAATGCAACGTGGCAAGGTTCAACTTCGTTGCGAGTGTCTCGGTTTTATCGCCGTACTTTCCGTAATAATGCAATGCAGTGCGGTAGTGCTGGTCAGATAATTCGAGCTGGCTTTCATCAAGGCTGTAAATATTGCCCATATTGTTGTGAAGCCAACCTAAAATTGAATCGTTTTTAGCGCGCTGTGCAAACTTTAATCCGAGTTTGTAATATTTAATCGACTTCTCCCTTTCGGCCAAATCGTAATAATTGCCCGCAATCACATTATAGGATTGGGCAATAAGCTCGTTATCGGCCGCGGCGATGGATTGTTTTAAAGCTTCTCTGGACGACTGTAACGAGGCGCGGAAATCTCTGTTTTGAAGTGCGGTTTCGGCGTCGTCCAACAGTGCAACAACTTCCGATTTCCGGATTACGTCATTCTGGGCAGACCAGGGCAAAACTACCAAAAGGGCGGCAGTTACGAGAAATTTCCTCAGCATCAGCATTTGCTATTTGCGCCAAATATACAGGGATTCCATTAACTTTTTAATTCCGGATTAGTTTTCTGTATTTTATGCGCTTTGGCGTAACATCGGCCCCGAGGCGTTTGCGCTTATTTTCTTCGTATTCGGAGAAACTTCCTTCAAAAAAGTATACCTCAGAATTTCCTTCAAATGCAAGAATATGCGTACAAACCCGGTCGAGGAACCATCGGTCGTGTGAGATGATTACCGCACACCCGGCAAAATTGTCCAAACCTTCTTCTAGCGCGCGCAACGTATTGATGTCCAAATCGTTTGTAGGTTCATCTAAAAGCAAAACGTTACCTTCTTCCTTGAGTGTCATGGCCAGGTGAAGCCTGTTGCGTTCGCCCCCTGAGAGCGTTGCTACTTTTTTGTTCTGATCGCTTCCGCCAAAATTAAACCGGCTCAGGTAAGCGCGTGAATTTACCTGACGTCCGCCCATCATAATGAGTTCCTGTCCGTCGGCAAAATTTTCCCAGATGGTTTTTTCCGGGTCGATGTTTGAGTGCGTCTGATCCACATAAGCGATTTTGACCGTTTCTCCGATCGTGAATTTTCCTGCGTCCGGCTCAAGTTCGTTCATGATCATTTTAAAAATCGTCGTTTTACCGGCGCCGTTTGGCCCGATGATACCCACGATTCCCGCTTGTGGCAACGTAAAGTTCAGGTTGTCGTAAAGCAGTTTGTCGCCAAAGGCTTTGGCCAC
>CAZTGF010000177.1:0-1699 GCA_964612955.1 uncultured Flavobacterium sp. | reverse complement strand
GTGAGGATATATTTTCTATCTTTGGACGGGTCCTTCAGGGCAAAATTAATATACCACGCGAGGCTTTTTCTGCGCAGCATTTATCGGGCCATTGGCCGCCCGTGATAGCTTGGACATTTCTATTTAAATTTACCTAATGCAACTGCTTTACATCACTAACGGAATTAACGGCTCGGGCGGTTTAGAACGCGTCTTGTCGGTAAAGGCCTCCGAACTTGCAACCCGATTTGGCCACAAGGTAACTATCGTGACGCTAAACGAGTTTCCTATAGCTCCGTTTTACGATTTTTCGCCCGAAGTTCAGTTTGAAAGCATAGGGGTTTCTGGAAATCCGGTGCGGTATCTGCGCACTTATCTGAAAGGCCTTTCCGAGGTGATTAGCAGGGTATCGCCGGATGTGATTATTGTTTGCGACGACGGCCTTAAGGCGTTTTTTCTGCCATGGCTGCTCGGATCAAAAATTCCGGTTATTTACGAGAGACATGTTTCCAAACTTATCGAAAGCCGACAGCTACAAACGCCAGTCCAGGTAATTGCGACGCGCGCAAAGTGGAAGCTCATGGATTTGCTCGCAGGAAAATTTACCCGTTTCGTGTTGCTTACCGAGGGTACTAAAAAAGAGTGGAAACATCTTAAAAATACCGTTGTCATTCCAAATCCGCTGCCGTTTTATCCGGACACGGCGAGTGATTTGACTGCCAAAAAAGTGATCGCGGTCGGCAAGATGTCTTATCAAAAAGGTTACGATCTGCTGCTGCAATCCTGGCAGTTGATCCACGCTGAATTTTCGGACTGGAAGCTAGAAATTTACGGAAAGAAAGATTTAATAAGCGAGCTCGAACAGCAGGCGGTTGCATTGGGAATACGTCATGCGGTTTGTTTTTCAGATCCCGTTACGGACATCGAAACAAAGTACTTGCAAAGTTCGGTCTACGCCATGTCGTCCCGATATGAAGGCTTTGGCATGGTACTGATCGAGGCAATGGCGTGCGGTGTTCCATGTGTGTCGTTCGATTGTGACTTCGGCCCGTCTGAGATTATCGCCGATGGAGTCGATGGACTGTTGGTTGAAAACGGGAATTGCGAACAACTTGCAAAGGCCTTGGGCAAATTAATGCGAAATGAATCGCTGCGTCGGACCTATGGTATGAATGCGCGGGAAAATGTCCGACGATATTCCACCGAAAGTGTCGTGGAAACTTGGGATGAATTATTAACCCAAGTTAGAGCCTATGATTAACTTTATCCCTGCGGAGTTGTACACTTATGTGTTTTATTATTTGCTACTTGCATTGTCATTGATGATTTATTCAAGGTCGCTCACGGTAGAACTTGATAGTGGGGCTAACATAAAGGTCATATCGGTCTTAAACAAAGCATTGTTGGCGTTCGTTGCGCTGTTCATGGGGCTGCGGCCCTTCAGCAAGCATTTCGGCGATATGGTAATCTATGCGCAAACGTTCACCGATTACAAAAACGGCGAACGCATGCACGATGCAAAGGATTATCTGTTTGACTTTTATCTGATCTGGACTTCTGAGTTTCTTTCGGTAGAGATGTTTATGTTGCTCTGCGCTTTGCTCTATGTTGGTTTTTTGTGGTTCGCCTGTAAAAAAATGTTTCGCGAATACGCATTCTACGCTTATTTTGCACTGGTAGTAAGTTTTTCATTCTGGGCCTACGGTACCAATGGAATAAG
>CAZTGF010000176.1:0-1719 GCA_964612955.1 uncultured Flavobacterium sp. | reverse complement strand
GTCCGAAGCGTAATTAAACGCCGTTCCCAACCGGTGCTGTTGCAGCGATTCGCGCTCGTTGATCCGGTTTTCTTTCTGACGGTAATCGTAGAAGATTTCCACGTTCGCGCTTTTCGAGAACAAATACGAAACCTTGGGTTGTACTTCATAACCTTCCACAAGGTAGTCTTTTGACGCATACTGGGCCGAAGCCGTCCGGTTGTGCACAGATTTCGCATCGGCCGAAAACAACCAGCTTTTTTGCACCAGATGTTGGTAGAGCAACTGATGCGAACGGTTTTCGCCCTGCTGGGCACCCGAATTCAAAAGCACGCGCGTTTTGTTGTCCAGATACGTGTAGGTCGTGGAATGCCTCTGCTTGCCGCGATTGTAAAAAATGCTGTTGCGAAACGAAGCGTTAAGTCCGAGCAAATCGTCCCCATCGGTGCCTACCGGATTCAGGTCGAATCGGTTGGGATCGCGCCTTATTTTTCGCTCCGATAAAAAGGACGCCTGAACGTAAAAACGCGATAAAAACTTTCGTACATCGCTCTTGTTTTGCCAGCCCGCCGGGTTTAAAATCAGCGATTGTGACAGCTTGTTCATATGCGTGGGCACGAAAACCTGATTCGGCAAATAAATTCTCAGAAAACGCGCCTGGTCCGGGAAAAGCGCCACTTCAAATTCTTCGAGTTCCTGAATGCCGTTGCCGTTGTAGTCGTTCCAGGTGTACTGGCCTTGCCCGGGTTCCACTTCGAGATACGTAAATTCCTGTTGGGCTATGGTTCCGGCTGCAGTCTCGTAAACCGTAGTCAGTTGTAACATCTGATTGAAAAAACGCCCGTTGTAGAGCAGTCGCGAGTTTAGCGAAGGTTCGTCCCGGCGCGATTCATCGGCAAAAACCAAACGCCGGTAATTCGCAAAAACGCTTAAATCCTGAGCCGGAGTTTGCAGCAATTTTGATTTTGCGTAATACGAATGCGAATGATTTACGCGACTCAACAGGCCCGATTGCAAACTGTCGTTCACGCGGTGCAGGTAGCCGATTTCTACAAATACACTCGTGCTGTCGCCTCGTCCCAGACGCAAACCGTACTCGCTGAAACGCTGACTCAAAGCCGAAAGTTGTCCCGATGCGAGGGTTTCGCGATTGTCCTCCATTCGGTGCGATGCGCCTATCCAGTTTTTCTGCCAGTGATAGCGCGTTTGGAGCTCATTCCTTAAAAACTCAGAATCCGAGTAATTTCCGGTGGTTTTCAGATAACTGCCGTTGTTTCGCACCGAAAAACCGTCAAACCCAAGTGCGGCTCTGAGCGAATGGCGCTGGCCCGAAAACGCATGGCCGAAGTTCAGATTCTCGAACCGGTAATTGACCGATCCGTTTTTAGTCCGGATGTAGTTAATCTCCGCCGTAAGCAAACCCTGATCGAAAGTTCCGGCATTTAGCCCGGGTTGTAAGTTCCAGTCGCGGTCGAATTCAATCGAGAACAGCCGCTCAATCGTTCTAAAATCTTTGGCGACGTACTGGAACCGCGCTTCGGCGTCCACGAGCGCATTCTCGGTCGTGGCAATGCGTTGGCGCGCCTGAATATGAGCCGCCACACCCTGATTGTCATCGTCCGAAATCGAAGAAAACAAATTTCTGTCGTTATTGCTCATCCCGAGCTCGAACGCCACCCGCGTTTTTTCGCTGGGTTCAAAAGTGCCCATCACGCTCGCAATCTGGATTTTTGCGGGCGC
>CAZTGF010000175.1:0-1781 GCA_964612955.1 uncultured Flavobacterium sp. | reverse complement strand
GGTGTTTGCCTGCTATCCCTAACGCGAAAAAAAACATCCGGCCTAAGAAACGGATTGCTCCACTTGTTTAATCTGGTCTCTCAACCGGGCCGCCTCCATAAAGTCGAGGTTTTTAGCCGCCTTTTCCATCGATTTCCGGAGTTCCCGGATTTTTTTGTCCGCTTGCTCCTTGTTCAGATACATCGGTTCGGGTTCCGAGGCTTTTTCGGCTTGCCGTTGCAGATAACCCGTCGCCACCGAGTTTTTGGCCAGGGCGTTGTTCAGGCTTTTGTTCAGCGCTACAGGTGTAAGTCCGTGTTGGTTGTTGTACTCCTGTTGCTTCTGACGGCGGTAATTTGTTTGGTCAATCGTCGTCTGCATGCTTTGCGTAATCGTATCGGCGTACATGATCGCCTTGCCGTTTACGTTCCGGGCAGCGCGCCCAACGGTTTGCGTGAGCGAGCGGTTGCTTCTCAAAAAACCCTCTTTGTCCGCATCCAGAATCGCCACGAGCGACACTTCGGGCAGGTCGAGTCCTTCGCGCAACAGGTTTACGCCAATGAGTACATCGAACAATCCTTTGCGCAAATCCTGCATGATTTCCACGCGTTCCAGCGTATCCACTTCCGAGTGAATGTAACGGCAGCGAATGTCCACGCGCGTCAGGTATTTGGTCAGTTCTTCCGCCATGCGCTTGGTGAGTGTGGTTACCAAAACGCGCTCGTCGAGTTCCACGCGTTGCTGAATTTCTTCGATAAGGTCGTCTATCTGGTTTTTGCTGGGTCGCACTTCAATAACCGGATCGAGCAAGCCCGTAGGGCGAATGATTTGTTCTACGTAAATGCCTTCTGATTTCTCCAGTTCGTAATCGGCCGGCGTGGCGCTCACGTAAACGACCTGGTTTTGCAGCGCCTCGAATTCCTCAAAACGCAGCGGGCGGTTGTCCATGGCAGCGGGCAGTCTAAAGCCGTATTCCACAAGGTTTTCCTTTCGCGAACGGTCGCCTCCGTACATGGCCTGAACCTGAGACAGCGTCACGTGACTTTCGTCCACAACCATAAGGTAATCTTTAGGGAAATAATCGAGCAGACAGAACGGACGCGTGCCCGGAAGACGCCGGTCCAGATAGCGCGAGTAGTTTTCAATTCCGGAGCAATAGCCGAGTTCGCGCATCATTTCCAAATCGAAGTTCGTGCGTTCTTCGAGCCGTTTTGCCTCGAGGGGTTTGCCGATGGATTTAAAATAGTCGACCTGTTTAACCAAATCCTGCTGAATTTCCCAAATGGCGCCCTGAAGCACGTCCGGAGAAGTCACAAACATATTGGCCGGATAAATATTGAGCCGCGGGTATTTTTCGTAAACCTTGCCCGTTTTGTGGTCGAACGCTTCAATTTCTTCGATTTCGTCCCCAAAAAAGTGAATGCGGAAAGGTTCGTCTCCGTAACTCGGAAACACTTCCACGACATCGCCGCGAATCCGGAACGTTCCCGGGGTAAATTCAGATTCGGTACGCGCGTACAGGCTTTGAACCAGGCGGTGCAGCAATTTGGTTCGCGCAATGACCTCGCCCTGAGAAATGGAAATCACGTTTTTCTGAAACTCTACCGGGTTTCCTATACCGTACAAACACGACACAGACGAAACCACGATAATGTCCCGTCGGCCCGAAAGCAGGGAAGACGTGGTGCTGAGCCGCATTTTCTCGAGTTCTTCATTAATCGACAGGTCTTTCTCAATGTAAGTTCCGGTAACGGGAATGAACGCTTCGGGTTGGTAATAATCGTAATACGACACAAAATACT
>CAZTGF010000174.1:0-1802 GCA_964612955.1 uncultured Flavobacterium sp. | reverse complement strand
GCGTAAATAATGTCTTTAAGCTCGTCCACGAACAACTCTCTTAATCCTTCCGCAGCGCTGGACTTGGATTGTACTTTTGCATTGCCGCGAGCAGAGGTTCCTGACGATTTTGATGTGTTGTTGCTTTTTTTGCTGTTATCGGCAGCAGATTTAGTAGTTCCGGTTTTACCGGCTGTGTCGGATTTTGTTGCTGTTTTCATAAGTTGTGGTGTTTTTTATTCTTTAACATTCTGTCAAATTTCAGCGTTTGAGATTCCGTATGTCTTATAGGGTCACTGTGTTTTTTGGTACGATTTGCGGTTGGGCTTGTGGGATCAACTTAAGATTATGGAATTTAAGTTGTACTTTGGACAAACTTTGTCTCTCATGGAAAAACCAAAATCAGCCGGATTCTTTGAACGGTCGGCTACCCTGGTATCGAAAAAAGCGGGAAGTACGGCGGCTTTTTGCCTCGCTTTTGGCATCATTCTTATTTGGGCGATTTCAGGCCCATTCTTTAATTTTTCCGAAACCTGGCAACTTTACATCAATACCGGAACCACAATAATTACGTTTTTAATGGTATTTCTGATCCAAAAGGCCCAGAATAAAGATTCGCTCGCCATTCAGCTCAAACTCAACGAACTCGTGGCCTCGCATGAACATGCAAGCAATCGGCTCATCGACATTGAAAGCATGACCGAAGATGAAATGCTCGTGGTTCAGAAATACTATCACGAATTAAGCAAACTTGCTCGTGCCGAAAGCAATTTACAAACTTCGCATTCCATTGACGAAGCTCACGAACACCACCGCTACAAAGGCAAAGTGAAGCAAGCAAAAAAACAGGCGTCAGCTAAATTTGGGAAGCAAGAACCACGGGATAAATAGGCGCTTTCTAAGTTCGCGCTGCAAGGCCGGGATAACGTTGGCCGATTCCCGCGGCAAACAAATCCAGTTGCGCTGGCTGGCCATGTTTAGGTAGGTAACATCGACAGGTTTGACCGCAAAAGTTTCAATCGCAAAACACGCATAACCCAATGCGTCGAAAAAATCAAAAATATCTTTGTTCGTCGCGTTGGCGTAGCGCTTTAGTAGTTTTGGGCTTACCTCAACCACAACTGCCGGACGGAATTTTTTCAGCGTTTCCACAGCGCCGCGCAGTACAAAAGGTTCGTGCCCTTCGGTATCAATCGAAATAAAACGCACCGGCCCCAAAGCGTCTATAAAATGATCGAGGGGCAACGCCGGAACCTCGAGAAAACCATATTTTGAAGCTGTGCCATCGGTCACGATTTTACCTGTACCCGATGATTCTTTTGCGGGAATTTGGAACTTCACCGTCATCTCCCGGTCCGAAAGGGCATTGTGGTAAAGTTTTAACTGCGTCTGTTCGGTAAACTTAGCTTGCAATTCGTCGATGTTTGAGGGGAGTGGTTCAAAAGCGTGAACGAAGCCTTTGCCCTTGACCAAGTCGCAATAAGAAACGGTTTCCGTACCTACATTTGCGCCCACTTCCACGATGTCCGCCGCGGCGTGCTTGGAAGTAAAAAATTGTGCGATGACGATATTGCGCCACTCAAAAAATCCATGTACCGAAAACCGGTAAGAATGATAGTCTGCCGTATTGCCACTAAAATACGATCCCGTGATGGACTTGCGCCGGAACGTTTTATTGAGCCGCTGCCCCTCGGCCAATGGAAAAATAGCATCCCGGACTTTTTGTGAAACGGCAATCGGGAGCCACGGACAAAGCGTTTTGGCAAGTGTGTATTTCATTCCGGGATTTTTGGTAAATATATATTTTTTAGCCAGATAATTAA
>CAZTGF010000173.1:0-1818 GCA_964612955.1 uncultured Flavobacterium sp. | reverse complement strand
CAGACGTTTTTGCTTCGTTCACCGTGTTGCTCGGTTTAAAATACGCTTCCCGCCCGGCAGACCGCAACCACCCATACGGCCACGGAAAAGCCGAAGCGCTGGCCACATTTGCGATTGTAGGATTTTTGCTCGTCTCGGCCACAATTATTGCGTCAGAAAGCATTCGGCACATTCGCACCCCGCACAAAACTCCTGAGCCTTATACGCTCATTGTGCTTGGAGTGGTGGTGTTAATAAAAGAAATTTTCTACCGCGTAGTCCGGCGCAAGGGAAAAGAGACAAACAGTCAGGTGCTTAAAGCTGAAGCCTGGCACCACCGATCAGACGCGGTAACGTCACTCATGGCATTCATCGGGATTTCTATTGCGCTTTTCATGGGCCCCGGTTACGAAAGCGCAGACGATTGGGCGGCACTTCTTGCCTCGGGTTTTATTGCATATAACGCTTATCTGATCTTCAGGCCCGCGCTTGGAGAAATTCTGGACGAACATTTTTACGACGACCTTGTCGAAGAAATTCGCGCCATTGCCCCAACCATCCCCGGGGTTATCGATACCGAAAAATGCCATGTACGCAAAACCGGAGTGGTGTATCACGTAGATTTGCACCTTACCGTATCAGCGGATATCAGTGTTGCAAAAGGACACGAAATTGCGCATAATCTCAAGGACGAACTTCAGCGCCAAATTCCAAACATTGCGGACGTGTTAATTCACGTGGAGCCAGAACCTGCCAAATAATTAAACTTGTTCACCCTCCTGATTTTTTCGGACGCACTTGCGTGCCCTCCCCAAGGTAAAATTACCATACTCCCCACTCCCCACAAAACACTTTTTCCACCTCAATTCCCAAACCTTTACCCACAAAAAAGCCGACAAATTGCCGGCTCTCTCGCTTGCCTTTTCATCGGCAAAAAATAAACAGTAAAATGGGTTTACCAGATTTTAACGCGCTGTTCAGGAGCGATATACTGTTTGTCATTCGGCGAAATTCCGAACGCCTCGTAAAACGCGTCCACGTTTAATAACGGCATGTATGCGCGGTACATCCCCGGCGAATGCGAATCTGTTTTTACGTAATGACGAATGGCCTCATCGCGCATTTTAGTACGCCAAATACTCGCCCAGGACAAAAAGAAACGCTGTTCAGGCGTGTAGCCATCGATAAGACCGGGGCGCCCTTTGTCTCTGAGGTAAAGCTGCAAACCGTCGTAAGCGGCATTTACGCCACCCAAATCGCCAATGTTTTCTCCAAGCGTGTACTTTCCATCGACAAAAACGCCAGGCAATGGCTCAAGCGCACTGTATTGGGCCGAAAGCGCTTCGCCTAGTTTTGTAAATTGGTTTAAATCCTCGTCCAGCCACCAGTTCACCAGATTTCCATCAGCGTCGTAACGCGACCCCGAATCGTCGAATCCGTGAGAAATTTCGTGCCCGATAACGGCTCCGATTCCACCAAAATTCACCGCGACATCTGCCTTGTAATCGTAAAAAGGCGGCTGCAAAATAGCGGCAGGGAACACGATTTCGTTAGAACTCGGGCGGTAATAGGCATTCACAGTTTGAGGCGACATTCCCCAGCGCGACTTATCCACGGGTTTGCGCAAATCCTTTAAACTTTCGTCAAAACGCCATTTGGAGAGTTGCTGCACGTTCGAGAAATACGAACCCCCTTTGTCTTTAGAATTAATCACAAGGGCCGAGTAATCGCGCCATTTGTCCGGGTAGCCGATTTTCACATCGAACTTATTGAGTTTTGCGAGTGCTTTTTCCTTTGTTTGCGGGTTCATCCACGGCAAATTATTAATGCGGTTTTCAA
>CAZTGF010000172.1:0-1831 GCA_964612955.1 uncultured Flavobacterium sp. | reverse complement strand
GCTTCCCGAATCTTCGATCGTAATGGAGCCGCTGTTGATGATACGTCCCGATACCGTTATGGACGCATTCGCCCCAATGACAAGTTTGGCACCGGGTAAAATCTCGAGGTCACAAGCCTGCAAATGTTGCCCCGATGGAATCGTGTACGTACCACTCGCGATGAGCGTATACGTGTAAGGCGTATCGGGAAGCAAGCCGTCCGCCCAGCCTTCAGTAGCAGTAAACTGGGCCGATGAAGAACAATCTTTGGTAATGATACGCGCCAGCATGCGTCGGGAAACGCCGTCGTAAGCAGTGTAATCGCCACCCACTACGATTTTGCCGTCCTGTTGCAACACTACGTCGCGCACCACGCTTCGGCCTTCGTAAACGCCGGTTCCGCCTGTGAATCCCGCACCGGTTACAAACGTAAGATCGCGTTCGCCGTTCTGGTAAATGCGCGCGAGTCCTTTGGGAATGTTAACGCCGTTGTACTGTGTAAAGTTTCCTCCGATGAGAATTTTGCCATCCGGCTGAAGACAAAGTGCAAAAACCGTGTAACCGCTTCCCGCACCTGCGGTAGAATCCCAGCTTGTAACACCAATAGTTCCGGCGTTAAAAGCAGGGTCTAACTGTCCGTTTTCGTACAAACGCACAATGCCGCGTTTGGTGTGGCCGTTAAAATGCGTGAATTTGCCCGCCACGAAAATGTGGTCGTCCACCACCTGAATGTCGAAAACCGCCGTTCCGCCCGTAGCTCCTGTTCCGCCCACATTGAATGTGACGTCGAAGTCGCCGTTGTTGAGCAGGCGTACGATTTTAGCCTTGGTATTGCCACCGTAGCCACTAAAGAAGCCGCCGATGAGGATCTTATCGTTCTGAAGCGCAATCGTACGCACTTCTCCGTTTGCGGTTTGCGTGGTGTTAAATGTAGGGTCCGGAGTACCGTCTTCGAGCAGTCGCAGAAAACGCTTGTTTACGTTGTTGTAAGTGGTAAATCCGCCACCTACGAGAATGCGGCCGTCGTCCATGGGCAACATTGCGTGCACGGGTCCATTGGCTCCGCGAAGCGCCACCGGCGAAGGGTTGAACGTGGTGTCGAGACTACCGTCGTCGTTAAGTCGAGCAAAGTTTTGGTAAGGCCCCACGTTGAAAACCCCGCCCACGAGAATTTTGCCGTTTGGCAGAATCAGCGTTTCGTAAATGTAGTTGTTTCCACCGCCGAACGCCGGACCTACAAACGTAGGATCTACCTGTCCGTCCGCATGCAAACGCGCAATGTACTGGCGCGGAATGCCGTTAAAACTTGTAAAACGGCCCACGATGATGATTTTGTCGAGGTGTTCTCCCTGCGTGTAAATCTGAGACTTGTAAACAATAGCCTGTGTGGACGGATTCAGCGTAGCCGGGGGCGGCGTTCCACCGTAAGCGCCAATGCCGTTATAATTGAACAAAACATCCAGTTGGCCCGGTTGTGACCAGCTTGTGATGGCGCATAACAAAAATGTGATCCGGAGTAGTTTTGCCTTCATAGACGTTCGATTTTATGGTAAACTTGGGGGAGCAAGAATACGACATTAAATCGATTAACTACAAAAATAATCGACGAACTACATCATTTCGAGCTTCGTTGTAATCCAAATATTACTAAAGCAACGATTGGCGATCTCAGTCGGGTTTAAAAACTTTAACCGCGTTCGATATAGAGGGCTACCTGCCAGCGATTTACAAACTGTCAGTTACGTTTGCGCAGTTTCTACACGCGATGCCGCGTCATGAACGACTCTGCGGTGCGCACCATGTTTTTACTGCCGCAGAAAAACGGCACGCGCTGGTGTAATTCTTCGGGTT
>CAZTGF010000171.1:0-1834 GCA_964612955.1 uncultured Flavobacterium sp. | reverse complement strand
GATAAGTTCCGACGCGAGCAATTGAGCGGCTTTTCGTACGAACTGTTTCCGATGGATTCGATTGACGAACTGCCCGATTTACTCAAACAGCGACCAAACCTGCGCGGCTTTAACGTGACGATTCCGTACAAGCAGCAAATACTTCGTTTGCTTTCTGAACGATCGCCAGAGGCGGGGGTCATTGGTGCGGTAAATACGGTAGTGGTTTTGTCCGATGGCAGGCTGCGCGGCTACAACACAGATTCGGGCGGTTTTGCAGATGCGATTAAACCCATGTTATTGGCGACTGACAAACGCGCGCTTGTGTTGGGAACCGGCGGCGCGTCCAAAGCCGTTTGCCACGCGTTTAAAAGTCTGGGTATCGAAACACAAATGGCCTCGCGCCAAAATATTCGCGGAACCATTTCGTACGCGAAACTGACTCCCGAATCGCTGAACCAATTTGATGTCATCGTAAATGCGACGCCCGCAGGCACATACCCGAATGTCGACGAAATACCTCCTTTGCCGCTCCAGGGGATTCATTCGCGACATCTGGTGTTTGACCTTGTGTACAATCCGGCCGAGACGCGTTTGCTGCAAACCGCGCGATTAAACGGCGCGCGCACTCAGAACGGTTACCAGATGCTCGTTAACCAGGCCGAGGCGTCGTTTGCGCTTTGGAACGCACGGTTGTGACCGCAGCCCGGGGCGTCGCGGCATCCGCTTTTTTAGCGATATAGCAGAGCACCGGAAAAGCTGCCCAAATAAAAACCATCGCAAAACTGCATTTTTTTTGAACTTTGCGCCTGCTTCACTAACTTAGGGCCTCATTTTAAGACCGAACTGATGTCAGCACAAGAGCACGACCACCTGCCCGAGGCGGAAAGAACCCCTGAATCCTCTGAAAACACCGTACAACCTACGCCGGCCCAGCCCGAGGAAGTTACACCGGAAACCACCACCGAAGAACCGCTCAACGTCGTTGAAATTTCCGATGAAGCGCTGCGCGAGGACACGCTCGTGGTGGAGGACAATAGCGAACTTCTGGGCAGCGAGGACCCGATTGTGGCGCTGGCTAACCAAAAGCTGGCCGATGATTCCGCCGAGGCAGAAACCCGTTCGGAGGCAGAAACCGGATCAGATACGGACAATTCCGCGAATGACGAACAAGATTCAGACGATGAGGATTCGCACCTTCCCGATGAAATGCCGGTTTACGAGGACATGGATATGGAGCATCTCATTGGCGAACTGGAATTGCTCGTGAGTGCGGAAGACGTTGTGAACAAGCGCGCTCAGGTAGAGCACCTGCGCAGTGTTTTTCAGTCTAAAATGCACCATTTTCTCGAGGAGAAGAAAGACGAATTTTTCGCCGAAAATCCCGAAGGTGAGTTTGAATACCACACGCCGCTGCGCAAACGCTTTGACGATTTGTACCACCGATTCCGCGACAAGAAGAACGCGCATTTTAAATCGGTCCAGCAAAACATGGAGGAAAATCTCAAAAAGCGGAACGCAATTGTAGAAGAGCTCAAAAACCTGATCAATCCTCAGGAGAATATCAAAGACACCCTAAAGCAGTTTAACGAATTGCGAGACCAGTGGAAAACGGCCGGCCCGATTCCAAAAGACAAATACAACCACGTTTGGAACAATTACCACTTCCACGTAGAAAATTTTTACGACTACCTGCACCTGGACCGCGAGGCGCGCGATCTGGATTTCAAACACAATCTGGAGCAAAAACAGCGCATCATTGAAAGAGCCGAAGCTTTACTTACGCAGCCCGATATTAATAAGTCGTTCCGCGAACTGCAGAACCTGCATCGGATGTGGAAAGAAGAAATCGGCC
>CAZTGF010000170.1:0-1998 GCA_964612955.1 uncultured Flavobacterium sp. | reverse complement strand
TTCCTGAAAAGCCGCTCCATTTCACCGGCTGTTTTTAAATAGCGCTCTGCATTCTGATACAACCGGAAACCTGCCGAATCTATCGTGCATTTTTCGCGGATGCAGGTTAACACGTCCTGAAGCTCCCGGCGCGAAGGTTCGTGGTAATAAACGTCATTTGTGGCTACAAGCGGAATCCGAAGCAACTCAGACAAGGCCCCGAGCCGGTAAAGCCGTTTGTGGTCATGCGCGTGATACGAACGGTTAATCCCCAAATACAGATCGTTCCCGAAATGATTGCGGTATTCGGCTAAAGTCTCGCTAAAGGTTGTGTCGAAATTAAAAGCGGCATTAAGGGAAAGCGGCGCGAGCGCAATCAATTTCATTCCACGCGCATATTCGTACACATCGGCTTTGTATAATACACAGTTTCCTTTGGATGCCCGAAGATTTCCTACCGATAACAAACCCGATAATCGCGCATAAGCTTCTTTGTCCGTAGGATAAGCCAGTAACGACGGACCGTCCTGCAACTCCAGATGGCATCCTACGATGAGCCGTATGCCCGCTTTTTTGGCAGCCACGTGGGCGCGCACGATTCCCGCAAGCGTATTGCGATCGGTAATGGCCAGGTGTTCATAACCCAACAACGCGGCTTGTGTGGCAAACTCTTCGGGATGAGAACCGCCTCTGAGAAAACTGAAATTGCTCGTTATTTGTAATTCGGTGTATTTCATGCGAAAAATCCGTGTAAAAACCATTGGCAGGTGCCGGCTTCATAAGGCCCGGAACGGAACACCCAGTAACGGGCTCCGGTTTGATCTTCCACGCCGTAATAATCGCGGTATGTACCCGCAGAAAGCCACCATTCCTGTTCGATGCGTTCAGGGCCGTCAGATTTGACAATTTCGTGCAGCTTGCCTTTATAGCGGAACATCATCGGCGGATAATCGGGCAATACTGCGGTAACTTCGATGGGTTCGGGGCGGTTAAGTAAATGAACGGGACGCGGCAAATCCGTTCGCCAGGGCATTGCCGGTTCTTCCCACAAAGGCAAGGCTTGTTTTAATGCGCGTTCGGGCCAATGGTGCGCAGCGGGCAGATAACGCGTTATGGCCTGAGGACCTACCCGGGCCTGAATCCTGTCGAGCAACTCTCCTACTTTGGCATCGTTTTGAGAATTGGCAGTCCAGATCGCGGCTTGCTCCTGAACAAGAGGTTCTACGCCCGGCACCTCGAGAACAAAAGTTTCAAAACCCATCCCGGGTTTCAGCAACGAAACTTTGTGTTCGAAAAGTTTAAATAAATGCGATACATGTCGCGAAGCACGATGCGTACCGATGGCGATTTGCTGCACTTCTCCATCGACGCGCCAAACTTTTAAAACCGCTTTGCGCAAACCCATTCCCTCGGATTCGAGCCGCAAACACAGCGCTTCCAATAACCGTTGCAATGCTATGCCAATGCCTTTGGCGCTTACAATCGGTTCCATGCTGTTGAGCCTTTCCTGCCATGACAAAACGGGTTTCACGGGCCGAAGAAATTCTGCTTCCTGCCCCAATGCCTGTGCCAGTCGCCGCGACAAATCGGGACCAAAACGCCTTCTTAATACAACAGCGGGCATTTGCATAAAATCGCCTATGCGGTGCAACCCCAGTTTGCTGAGTTTTGCCAACACGGAATCCTCCAGGCGCAAAGCTTCGGGCGGCAGATTATAAAGGACATCGCGCTGACTTTTTGGAGTTGCAATACTGCGTGGAGGCCCGAACCGCGCCAAAGCCCAGGCAGTTCCTATCGTATCGGCCATCGCGATTTTTGCCGTATAGCCATAGTCGTAAAACCGGTGCTGAATCGCGCGTAAATAAGCGGATTCCCCTCCCCAGAGATGCGCACAACCCGAGGCGTCGAGCATTAGCCCGTGCGGAAAATCCGTAGCGACGACCGGCGTATAACGGATGCTCCATTCGGCCATGCCCTGCAACAGGGTTTCTGGTCCGCCACGCCCCGATTCCAAAACCG
>CAZTGF010000169.1:0-2006 GCA_964612955.1 uncultured Flavobacterium sp. | reverse complement strand
TCGTCAGGTAACGGAATGGGTTTATTATGTACGTGCTGCGGACTTGTATCCGGGTAAGCGTTTTTAAGATTAGTGAACGAAATCACATACAATCAGGAGTTTAGCGTTAGAATCGACGCTCCCGGGTCCAGTATCTGTTTGTTTAGTGCGAAACGTTTAAAATTTAATACAATTCCCTATGAGAAAGAACATTTCGGTTGTTACCGTTCATACGAGAATTCGGCTATCGACGTTCCGATTAAGAACGGAGGCAGAAGGGCTTACGCATCACAACATATTTGAGCAAAGTCAGTCCAAATCAGACAGAATATCCGATCGAGGAGAGGCATTTTTAATTACGGAGAGATCCCCGGAGGATTCGAGAACGACAGCATCGACTTCGTTGATATCCCGGTAGCCGCTTTCGCGCAGGGCTGAGAGGATGTCCGCCTCTGTGATACGTTCTTTGCGCATTTCGGACTCGATTAGCGCGCCTTTATATAGAAGCAGGGAGGGCTTCTCGGTTACCATTGCCCGTACTTTCGAACTGCGAACGGCCAGCCACGAGAGCAGTATCTGCAGGCCGATTAAGAGCAGCAATGCCAGAATACCCTCGGCCCAGGCGTCGTTTTGTCCGAGAACCGTGGCCGCCAGCACCGACCCGATAGCCACTGAGACGATAAAATCAAATTCGGTGAGTTTCGAGAGTGTGCGTTTGCCAGCGACACGCAACATTAACAATAGCACGAAATACCCCGATATAGTGAGCAGTGCCACCCGAAGCATGCCTTGCCAGGAATCGAAGAATAATTTGTCCATAATCGTGAGTTTTTATAGAACTTAGGTGGTCTTTTGCGTTAGGGATTGAAGCAAAGTGCCTTGCACTGCGCAAAGCCCGGCCCGGCTCTTTTGTTGGTGTCGATGCGATAAATGGTGTAGCCGGGAAACGCCCTAACCACTGAAAATCAGTTTTGTTGTCCCGTTTTTGCCCTGCAATATTCGCAGTACGTCCTCATCACGCACTCGTCGTGTTTTGGATTTGAGGGGCGACACGTTTCGCGTCCGAGGAACGAAAGCGCCATACCAACGTCGCCCCAGTAGTTGCGGGAAAGTGTGGCCATAAGGTCCTTTTCCATCTTGTCGCCGGTTTTTGCGTGCGAAATGCCGAGGCGGTCCACTACGCGCAATACGTGAAGGTCTACGATGATGCCTTCTGCCTCTTGTCCGGATTCGCGCATGATAACATTTGCGGATTTGCGCCCGATTCCTTTGAGCGCCGTGAGTCCTTCCATGGTGACAGGAATATTCGCGTCGGTGCCGAGCGTGGAAGCGATGTTTTGCAACCAGCCGCTTTTCGTGGGAAAGTTTCTAACGCCCTTCAACAGCGGTTCAAGGTCTGCAGTAGAAGCTTTTGAAAGCGCAGCCATATCCGGAAACTTTTCAAACAGGGCCGGTGAAATATTATTGATGTTGGCGTCTGAATCCTGGGCAGATAGCAGTACCATAACGAGCAGCTGGTACAAATTCGCAGCGTTGAGCGGGTGTTTTTTGCCGTGGTACTTGTCCAGCAGTGGTAGGATGGCCTGATTCCAGTCGGTCGTTGCATTCATTCTTTTTCGGGTTTGAAATCTACCGATAGTGAGTTTACGCAATACCGTTGACCGGTTTTTGTAGGGCCGTCGTTGAATACGTGACCCAGGTGACCTCCGCAGTTTACGCATAAGATTTCGGTGCGCAACATGCCGTGAGACGTATCCCGGACATAAGCCACGCTGCCCGGCAAGCTTTCGTCAAAGGAAGGCCAGCCGCAGCCGGATTCGAATTTCGACGTGCTTTCAAACAACGGTGTCCCGCAACCGCCGCATTGGTAGGTGCCGTCTTCGAAATGCAGGTTGTAGGTGCCCGAAAAAGGGCGTTCCGTTCCTTTGTTTCTGAGGATTTCATACCGTTCGGGGCCGAGTTTTTCGAGCCATTCGCGTTCTGTTATTTCTTTCATGTCTAAAGGCGTTTGAGAGTTTTGGCAACTT
>CAZTGF010000168.1:0-2029 GCA_964612955.1 uncultured Flavobacterium sp. | reverse complement strand
ATTGAAAACTGACAATTCTTTCTTTATATTTGACGCGTTCAAGCCCGATTTCATGCGCAATTATGCCGCGCATTTGCTGGAATCTGGCAAGGCCGAAGAAGTGCTGTGCGCCTGGGTGGAACACTTTGAAGCGCAGACCGATATGTTTATGTACCTCGTTTCCCGCAACGGCCGCGCGGAACATTCAGCAGAAAATTTAAAATTACTTTATACCCATCCATTATGGAAGCATTAAAACAAGAGCTCAAGGAAAAGATTATCGCGGTATTGAACCTCGAAGACGTGAATCCATCGAACATTCAGGATACGGACGCACTGTTTGGCGACGGTTTAGGGCTCGATTCGATTGATGCGCTCGAACTCATTGTTTTGCTCGATAAAGATTACGGCATTAAACTGACCGATCCCAAAGAAGGCAAATCGATCTTCCAATCCATCGACACTATGGCCGCTTACGTTTCCCAACACCGAACCAAATAGCCGATGCAGAAAGGGGTCGCCATTACGGGAATGGGAATTTTGTCTTCGATAGGAAATTCGGTGAACGAAAACCTGCGTGCGCTGCTGGAATCGCGCCCCGGAATTTCGCGCATTGCCCAGCTCGATACGATTCACAAAGACGATATTTGGGTAGGTGAAATCAAGAAGACCAACGACGAACTTGCCCAATGTCTGTCGCTGCCGGCAGGTCACAACTTTACGCGAACGGCCATGCTCGGGGCGATTGCTGCAAAGCAGGCTGTTGAAGATGCGGGAATTTCGGATATCAACGACTGCCGTACGGGCCTGGTCTCAGCTACGAGCGTCGGCGGCATGGACACGACCGAAAAACATTATTACGACTACCCGAAAAACCCCGAAGTGTCGCGTTTTATTTCTTCGCACGACGCCGGGGATGTCGCCCATAAAATTGCGGATACGCTGGGATTGCGCGGCCCGGTAACCACGATAAGTACCGCTTGTTCCTCCGCTGCAAATGCGATTTTGTTGGGCGCGCGCCTTATTTCATCGGGAAAGCTGGACCGCGTAATTGTTGGCGGAACCGATGCACTTTCGAAGTTTACGATCAACGGCTTTAAAACACTTATGATTTGCAGCGATGCGCCGAATACGCCTTTTGACGCCAACCGCAAAGGGCTTAATCTGGGCGAAGCTGCGGCTTTCCTCGTGCTTGAATCAGACGAAGTTGCCAAAAACAAAAACGTACTCGCCCGCGTGGTCGGATACGGAAATGCAAACGATGCTTTTCACCAAACCGCTTCTTCAGAAAACGGAGACGGCGCTTTTCTGGCGATGGAAAAAGCGTTCGAAGTGGCCGGACTTTCGCCATCGACAATCGATTATATCAACGTTCACGGAACGGCTACGCCAAACAACGACCTGTCTGAAGGCCGCGCACTCAAGCGAGTTTACGCCGATGAACCAATGCCCCAATTCAGTTCCACTAAGCCGTTTACGGGGCATACGCTTGCGGCCGCTGCTGCGATTGAAGCTGTTTACAGCATTTTGGCCATTCGCGAAAATGTGGTGTTTCCAAACCTAAACTTTCAAACGCCGATGCCAGAATTTGATATAGTGCCACAAACCTCGTTGCTGCAAAAGCCGATAAATTACGTGCTGTCGAACTCGTTTGGTTTTGGCGGAAATTGTTCCACTTTAATTTTTGCGCGTCACTAATGGTATTTATCAACGGAATGGGCTGTATCAGCGCCCAAAGAACGGTAAACGGCTATCCGGAGACGTGGGAAACCTGGCCGGACCGCGTGTTTTTGCCGTTGCAGCTGCCCGATTACAAAGCCTATTTTTCTCCGATTGCCAGCCGGCGTATGGCAAAAGGCGTAAAGAACGGCATTGTCGCATCTGCGCTTGCACTTTCAGAGGCCGGTGTTACGCTGCCCGATGCGATTGTCACCGGAACGGGGCTCGGCTGCATCGAAGATTCGGACAAATTTCTGCGCGCAATTCTGGACAACCGCGAATCTTTCTTAACGCCCACTTCGTTCATTCAGTCCACTCACAATACCGTAGG
>CAZTGF010000167.1:0-2045 GCA_964612955.1 uncultured Flavobacterium sp. | reverse complement strand
GGGTTTGGGAAAAGGCATCCGTCGGCCCGAACACGCAGCTAATAAGGGCTATAAGACATGAAAAAATAAGTTTTTGCATGGCTTAAAATTAGGCATAAAAATTTTCCGCCTGTTCTTTTAACAAAAAGATAACAGCACACTTGTACCTACAAGTATAAAACTATATTACATTTGTACCAACAAATTTCGTAACAACAAATGAAACTCGAATCGGTATTACAAAGCAGCATTCCGTTCCCGGCCTCAAAAAAGCTGGCGCTGAACCTGCTTATGACTCAGAATGCCGTTTTAGAGCAAATTTCGTCGGCCTTAAAACCTTTTGAACTTTCGATTGAACAGTTTAACGTGCTGCGGATTTTACGCGGACAACAATCGGCACCGCTTAATATGCACGACATTCAGCAGCGCATGTTTGCAAAAACGAGCAACACGACCCGGCTTGTAGACAAATTACTGACAAAACAACTGGTAACGCGCAACGTATGTCCTGCCAACCGTCGCAAAATCGAAGTTCAGATCACGGCAAAAGGCCTGGAATTGTTAAACGAGGTTTCCCCGCTTGTAGATTCGGCCGAACAGGCGTTTAGCGCACCACTTTCGGAAAGGGAAACGACATTGCTCATAGAACTTCTGGAAAAACTAAGAACAAACAAATCTGAATAATCACCAATTTTAATTTTAATCACAACCATGAAAAATTTCAAAACACTTGCCCTTGCTCTTTTTGTTGCCGTTGGTTTCAGCGCAACAGCACAGACCAAAAAAATCGACACCAAAGCCAGCCAGATTAAATGGATAGGCGAAAAGGTAACCGGAAAACACGACGGAACGGTAAGCTTTAAAGAAGGCTCTATCGGATTCTCAAAAGGCAAAGTAAACGCGGGAACGTTCGTGATTGACATGAACAGCATCACCGTTCTGGATCTGGCTGCCGGTCAAGGCAAAGAAAAACTTGAAGGCCACCTTAAAAACGACGATTTCTTCGGTGTGGACAAACACCCAACCGCGACAATCGTATTCAAAAAAGTAACGCCAAAATCAGGAAATGTTTACACGGTTAACGCCGATTTGACAATCAAAGGAAAAACGGCTCCCGTAACTTTCGACCTTACTGCTACAGACAAAGCCGCATCGACAAGCTTTAAAATCGACCGCAGCAAATACGACATCAAATACGGATCGAACAGCTTTTTTGACAACCTTGGAGATAAAGCTATTTACGACGAATTCCACGTAAGCGTAAATCTTGTTTACTAAATAAAATTCTTTTCCGAATGCAGCCCGGGGTTCACGCTCCGGGTTTTTTATTGCTATTTTTGTGGAATGGAAGTTCTGGTGATCGACAATTACGACAGCTTTACGTACAATCTCGTACACGCACTTGAGGCGCTCGGGGCCGATGTTTCCGTTTGGCGGAACGATGCGTTTTTGATCGACGACATCGCGAATTTCGACAAGATCGTACTCTCGCCCGGGCCCGGAATTCCGGATGAAGCCGGTTTGCTAAAACAAGTCATTCAACAATACGCGGCCCAAAAGTCGATTCTGGGCATTTGCCTTGGTCAACAGGCGATTGCCGAAGTTTTTGGCGGACGTTTGTACAACCTCGAACGCGTTTTCCACGGTTTTGCCACGCCGATTACTACGATTGTCCACGACGAGGTGTTGTTCGACGGTTTGCCCGATGCGTTTTCTGTGGGCCGATACCATTCCTGGGCCGTGATGGATTTGCCCGATGTGCTGCAACCCACTTCTGTCGACGAAAACGGTACGATTATGTCGCTGCGCCACACGAGGTTCGATGTTCGCGGCGTTCAGTTTCATCCCGAAAGCATTCTTACGCCAAACGGTCGCACAATGCTCGGGAATTGGCTTCACAACAAATTTAGAGCAGGCAGCGTTATAGGTTGCTAACTCGCCTATTCCCATGAACAAACTTGTTTTTGCGTTACTATTTGGACTATCTCTGGCATCTTCCAAAGCCCAAACCACCTATCCGCTCCAACTCTTTTACGATTACGAGAACGGGCATCCCAAAAAAAACG
>CAZTGF010000166.1:0-2162 GCA_964612955.1 uncultured Flavobacterium sp. | reverse complement strand
AAAATTCGCTGAATTTGTGGATTGTGGCCGATAATCTTCGCAAAGGTGCCGCTACGAATGCGGTTCAAATCGCTGAATACCTGCTAAAAAATGCACTGCTTTAGGTGCGAAATTCGTGTTAAATCCATCGTGAGCTGATAGGTTAAGGCCTATTTTTGTGCTATGCCGCCCGCGTCTTACATACGACAGCTTTTTATCGCGATTTTATTGCTGGTGTCGTTTGGTCTGCAGCACGGACACGGTTTGGTTCACATGGCAGAGGCTTTTCACACGCCTCATTGCAAACACGAGCCCACCGAGAGCAAACAAGAACTTACGCACGAACACGACACGCACGAGAGCCATTGCGGCATTTGTCAGTTCCAGTTGTCGCCCTCGTTCCTGGCCGCTGTTAGCCAACATTCGTTTGTTTCGGGAATTTACAACCCCGCAAGCCGCATCTTTTTCGTTAAGACATTGTCCGACGAGTTTAACCGTGGTATAGTATCGGATCGCGGCCCTCCTTTCGCATTGATTTAGACAAGACACGCACTTACAAACAAATCAATGTACTTTCATGAAAAATTTTATTCTGACTGCGCTTGTGGCGTTTCCGCTGCTCGCGTTTGGTCAATTTCAGCTATCGGGACGCGTATCAGATAGCCAGAACAATCCCGTTCCCGGGGCTACCATTTACTTTCCGGAACTTCAGCGCGTTGTCGTTTCACGCGCCGATGGTACTTTTTCGGCTTCAGGTCTCGGCGCACATTCGCACCAGATTGTGGTTAGCGCGATTGGATTTTCGCCCGCGAACAGAGTCGTAAACCCGGCCGAAAACGTCCTTGTAGAAATACGGCTCAGTGAAATCCAGCACCAAATGGACGAAGTCATCGTTTCCACGGGATTTAACAAACTCCAGTCACAAAACGTCGTTAAGGTTTTTCGCGCACCTATGGCCGAGCTCGGAAAACAGGGCCTTGTCACGCTTTCCGAATCGCTGACCGCAGTTCCGGGCGTTTCACAGATTAGTACGGGAAGCGGCATCGGGAAACCTGTCATTCGCGGGCTAAGCGGCAACCGCGTCGTGGTGTATCATCAGGGCGTGCGTTTGGAAAACCAGCAATACGGCGACGAGCACGGGCTTGGGCTTAACGCCGACGGCATAGAAAGCGTCGAAGTAATCAAAGGGCCGGCTTCGCTCATGTACGGGCCCGATGCAATGGGCGGCGTGCTGTACCTGAATCCCGAAAAATTTGCGCCATCGGACCGGACACAATTCGAGGCAGGCCAAAAACTTTTCTCGAACACCTTAGGCAGCGCCTCGACCGTCGGCCTTAAAACATCGACCCAACAGTGGAAATTTCTGGGTCGCGCTTCGATAGCCACGCACAGCGATTACGAAATTCCTCAAGGCGACAGGGTCGTTAACACGCGCTTCCGCGAATCGGATCTGAAAACCGGTGTGGGTTACAGCGGGGGGTCGTTTCGTTCGGTGTTCCGGTATGGGTTTAACCGCACTCAGGTAGGTATTCCCGATGGTTCAGTCAGCGATGGTTCGTCCAAATCGGCAGTGGTACCGTTTCAGAAAATCGACACTCATGCCGCGAGTTTGCTAAGCAAAATGTTTTTTGCCGAAAGTTCGCTCGACATTGATCTGGGTTTCACGCGCAACGAGAGGCGCGAATTCGAAGAAGCTTCAGAAGCGGCGTTAGACATGAGGTTGCAAACGCTGTCTTACGACGTAAAATACCATCTGGCTCCTGTGCGCCATTGGGACATCATCGCCGGCGTTCAGGGCATGTATCAGGAAAACGGGAATCACGGACACGAGGTTTTGATCCCCGATGCGCAAATTACCGATGCGGGAATATTCGCTACAGGCCAGCGCGCGTTCGGACGGTCTACGGTGTTGCTCGGGCTCAGGTACGACAGCCGTCATCTGAGTACCAAATCCCACGAAGGCGGCCATCGCGACCACGGCCATGACCACGATCACGACCACGACCACGATGACGATGACCACGGTGCTGCGGTTCTTGAGGCGCTGTCCCGGCGGTTCGATGCGTTTAACGTTTCGGCAGGGTATAAATACCGATGGGACAATTCCCTTCATGTACGCTTCAATATAGCGAGCGGTTTCCGGGCCCCGAATTTGTCCGAATTAACTTCTAACGGCGTTCACC
>CAZTGF010000165.1:0-2167 GCA_964612955.1 uncultured Flavobacterium sp. | reverse complement strand
ATAATGAGTTCGTCATTCGCGTTTTGCGAAAATGCCAGTGTTTCGTCTCCGCGTTTCACAAGCGATACCTGAAGAGACGAAGCCAGGTCAAACACAATTGCGTTCAGGGCCTGCGTGGTCACAAGGGTAGAAGTAACGCGCCCCGATACATAGTAAACCGCCGGATCTACCCAAAACTCGAGCTTGTGGTATTTAAGGTCGTAATTCTGCGTATTCGGATTTACGGTAAGGCTCGTAAGCTGGTGCGCGGACCTGGATTCGGCCAATGCGATATCGGCGTTGATTTCGGGCGTTTGCGACCACATCGGAACAAATAAAAACGATGCTGCAAACCATAGAAGTGATCTCATTTAAGACGGCGTTTTAGCGAAAGTAACTAATATTCTCAAAACGAGGGCGTAATCCGGGTTTCAAAACTGCGAAAAACCTTGCGGTCTGCGGTGTTCTAATTCGTTTCGGGCCTGCATTATCCCAAACATTTGATTAAATTTGTCGGCATTCAAGACTAACGCCATGTTACAAATCGCCTATATCAGGGAAAATCAGCAAAAAGTGATCACGGCTCTGGCCAAACGCAACATCGACGCCGCCCAAATGATCGGGGAGGTCGTTCGCGTAGATGAGGAACGACGCGCTACGCAAGCTTCACTCGACAACGCACTTGCAGAGTCAAACGCACTTTCCCGCGACATAGGGCAGTTAATGAAAAACGGCGAAAAGTCAAAGGCGGCCATTCTGCGCGAAAAAACACTCGCGTTAAAAGAAACCACGCGCCAGTTAGGCGAACAATTGGAACGTCTTGCATCGGACCTGCAACAAAGGCTTTACGCAATCCCAAACCTTCCGGCAGACATCGTCCCGGAGGGTAAAACCCCGGAGGACAACCTCTGCGTTTTCGAAGGCGGCACGGTTCCGGAATTGCACAGCGAGGCACAGCCACATTGGGAACTCGTGAAAAAATACGACATCATCGATTTTGAACTCGGCGTAAAAATCACAGGTGCCGGCTTTCCGGTTTACAAAGGGAAAGGCGCAAAATTACAGCGCGCGCTGATTTGGTATTTTCTCGAAAAAAACATCGAGGCCGGTTACCGCGAGGTTCAGGTGCCGCATCTGGTCAACGAAGCTTCGGGTTACGGCACAGGACAACTGCCCGATAAGGAAGGCCAGATGTACCACGCCGGTCTCGACGATTTATACCTGATTCCAACGGCCGAAGTTCCCGTGACGAATCTTTTCCGCGACGAAATCGTACCTGCCGATTCGCTGCCGTTGCTGTACACGGCTTACACGCCCTGCTTCCGTCGCGAGGCGGGTTCTTACGGCGCTCACGTTCGCGGTTTGAACAGATTGCACCAGTTCGACAAAGTTGAAATCGTACGCGTGGAACATCCCGACAAATCTTACGAAGCGCTCGAAGGCATGGTGGCTCACGTAAAAAATATTCTCGAAGAACTCGAACTGCCGTACCGCGTTTTGCGTTTGTGCGGGGGCGATATGGGTTTTGCATCGGCACTGACTTACGATTTTGAAGTGTATTCGACGGCCCAACAGCGCTGGCTCGAAATCTCATCGGTATCGAACTTTGAAACCTTCCAGTCCAACCGGCTAAAATTGCGTTTTAAGGACAAGGACGGAAAGAACCAACTCGCACACACGCTTAACGGAAGTTCGCTTGCATTGCCGCGCGTTCTGGCCGGAATCATCGAAAACTTCCAAACGCCCGAAGGCATTCGCGTGCCGCGCGTGCTTCAGCCCTACACGGGTTTTGATCTGATTAGCTAAATCATCGGCCTTTGGGCCCCAAAACGGTATTGAGAATGAGAATGTTGCTGTTGTTTCTGGTTTTGTTTTTTCCGCTTGTTGGGACATCCCAAAACGAGCAATTGGCGCAACATTATTTCGACAAAGGCGAGTTTGAAAAAGCCATTCTGAGTTATTCGGAACTGCTCAAAGCCCAGCCCGCCCATTCGCATTACTTTCAGCGCATTATAGAATCGCACCAGCAACTCGAACAGCTGGACAAAGCCGAAGCACTGTTGCAAGAGCGCATAAAAACCTACAAGCATGGCTACCTTCACGTAGAGCTCGGGTATAACGAACAATTGCGCGGAAACGCTACTGCCGCTCAAAAGCAATACGAAGCAGCCCTTGACCGCGTGCGCGC
>CAZTGF010000164.1:0-2198 GCA_964612955.1 uncultured Flavobacterium sp. | reverse complement strand
CCATCGGAAACAGTTCGTACGAAAAGCCGCTCAATTGCTCGCGTCGGAACTTATCGGCAAAATAACTCCCCGAAAACGAATGCGACAGATCGCGGCCCACAAGGCCAAACAGCGCATCAGCCATCGGACCTACTTTTTTTTGCGCCCGTAAAAAGCAACCAACTGCTGAACCTCGTCCATCACCCAAACAGATGGGTACAATTCTTCGAGCAAATTCAGGTGTTCGTAGTGATTCCGCAGTGCGTTGCTAAGGTGGGTGCGCGCTTTGTTGATATGCTCGCGCATATAGTAAAGGCCCGCAAGTCTGTATTCAATTTCAAAGTGTGTCGGGAAATATTCCTGCGCTTCGACGAGCGTTTTAATCGCGGTTTTGAATTCGCCCAGAAAGTGCAGCATATCTACCCAGAAAAGCCAGGTGTCAAGGTCAGAATCTCCGAGTTCTACAGCGCGGCGGTAACCCACTTCGGCTTCTTCGAAAAGGTTCAGTTCTTTGTTGATTACCGCAAAACGTTTCCAGTAAAGCGCATTCGCATTGTCGATATTCAGCGCTTTATTCACGTAAAACAGCGCCTTTTGGAAATTGCGCTCGCGTACGTAAAAATCGGTAATCGCAATCCAGCCTTTGTCCAAAAGCGGATCTTCGTGTACGGTTCTGTTATAGTATTTGAGTGCCTGTACTTTGTCGCCGAGTTTTTCGTGGCACTTTCCAATCCGCAATAACGCGTAGGACGTGGGGTCTTCGAGTTCCATAGTGCGCTCGTAGGCCGCAATGGCATCATCGAACCGCTTTAAACGCTCAAGCGATTTGCCTTTTTCCATAAACGCGCCCATGAACGAATCGTCGATCATCGTGGCGTAATCAAATGCGCGCAACGCTTCTTCGTATTTTTTGAGCCCGTAATACAGCCGGCCTTTCTGGTGCCAGGCGATTTCGCTGTACGGATTTTTCTCGATGTAATTTTTAAGAAAGTCGATGGCTTCCTCGTTCTGATCCAGAAATTCGTAACAATACACAACGTTGTAAAGCGCTGTCTGGTCTTCGAAATCTTCCTCGAGACATTTGACGAAGTTTTCTCTGGCTTTCTCGAGATTGTCCATAAACAGGTACTCCATGCCCATGAGGTTGTACACATCGGCGTAATCTTCGGTGTATTTCAGCGCGATTTCCAGTTGAGCGACGGCCTGTTCGTGCTTGTCGCGCTTAGAGAAAATATTCGCTTTCTGAATGTAGATTTCCTCGTTGTGCGGTTCAAGCGCGTAAAGTTCGTTGAGCAGCTTTTCGGCCGCGTCGAGTTTGTCGTCGTAAATGAGCGTTTCCACCTGAACGAGTTTCAGGCCCGTAGATTTCGGATGTTGCTCAAGCGCGAGCTTAAGGGCTTTTTTGGCCAGTGACGCTTTTCCCGTATCTAAATAATGCAGGATGATATCCTCAAATTCCTCCGAGTCAAAGAACAAAACCTTGTTGGTCTTGAGCATCGATTCGAATTTGGAAAGGGATAAGTTTTGATCTTCGTATTCTTCTTCGCTGAGGTGCATAAGCGTAATTTTTAGAATGATCCGCAATAAAGGTAGCCATACAGCAGGCTAAATCTTTTGTGCGGACCGATTGTTGTGAACAATTTAATTAACAAACATACGATTGGAAAGGCGTAAGTTTTTGTCTGTCAGTTTCTTGTGTCGACTTATTTTGTTCTCTGCGGCAGCGGTCGTTTGCCGTTAAATGTTAAAATTTTCAGTTTTTAGCGTGGCGGCTACCTCGTTGAGTACCTCCAGCAGCAGCGCACAACCTTCGCGGATTTCCGGCTCCGATATCGTAAGCGGCGGCGTAATCCGGATAGCCAGCGGTTCAAAAAGCAACCAGAAAAGCACAAGGCCGCGTTTGTGACATTCGAGAATTACGCGGTTCGTCACTTCCGCATCGGTTGTCATCGCAGCAAGCATAAGGCCGCGCCCGCGCACCTCGGAAATTAGCGGATGTACCAAAAGATTTCGGAACAACGCCTCTTTTTTAAGCGCCGCTTCCATTAAGCCCGCCTCGTAAACCTCTTCGAGTGTGGCCAGACAAGCCGCAGCAATTACGGGATTACCGCCAAACGTGGTAATATGGCCGAGTTTAGGGTCGTGGGTAAGCAAATCCATGCCTTCGGAACGCGCGGCAAAAGCGCCAACGGGCAAACCACCGCCCATGCCTTTACCCA
>CAZTGF010000163.1:0-2241 GCA_964612955.1 uncultured Flavobacterium sp. | reverse complement strand
CCATTGGCTCAACATCTGGTAATCGCCTTCGAAATAAGTACCGCCTATTTTTTCGTAATACCGAACCTGATCAGGCGTAATCAGTGCTTTTGCCATCGTAATACCCAAGAATCGCACGCTCACAAGAATGGTTTCGTCTTTTTTAATGCGGATTTCTGCGGTCACTTGCTGTGCTTGTTTTTCGTCTTCGTATTGGGCCGAGGCGCGAATGTATAGCGTTTGATATTCGGGAGCCGATGCGTTGTGAAGTGCAGAAATTTTTGCCGCGTCCATGCGATCGGTAGCCGCTGATTCGCCAACGACAGGTTTTGCCGATTTACACCCGAGCAACAAAAGCGCAAAAACAAAGGCCAGATATCTCATTTTTTTTGATTTTGAATTAACTGTTCGGCAAGGCGGAAGTGCTTCTCCTTTTTACCCGAATTGCCCAGAGCATGCCAGCCTTCACCAATCTGAATGTGAAATTGTGCAAGCAAAGCCTCGTTGTCTATGACGTAATCGATGCCCATTTCCAGAACGTCGATTGCTTTTTTATGTTGTTTGAGCTGGTTTTTTGCAAGCCCGGCATAATAATAAAAATCCGGTTGTAGCGGAAAAGACTCGAGCAGCACATCGGCGCGTATGCCCAGATTCTCGTATTGGCCCGAGCGCGCGTAAGCCTCGAGCAGCAGCATTTGCGCTTCCAGATCGTCGGCGTGATTGCCCAGGTGTTTTTCGTAGTAAACCGCTGCTTTGTCAAACTCCGATTTGGCGTGGAAAAACTTGCCTACTTCTTTTGCCACAGCCACATTCGGATCGTTGTCGAAATACGAGATTGCGCGTTGTAAATCTGCGGATAGTCCGGCCTTATCACGAGCGTAGAGTAAAAACTCGTTGAACACGCGGTGGCGGATTTTATCGTCGATTTTCTTGCTCGACAACACCGCATCCATCGATTTTACGGCATTTGCGGCATCGTTCCGGTTCAGGTGGTATTTAAACAAACTGATTTGCGCCCATTCAGATTCGGGAACTGCTTTTTGAAGCCGTTGTGCAATCTCATACGCTTTATCGTCCTGGTTCGATTCCCAGTACATAAACATGAGCGATACGTAAGCGCTTTCGTCCAAAGGATTCTCATTTATTTGTTCGAGCAGCAGCGCGCGTTCAGAACCGTGGTATTTTGGGTCCTGCATAATGCTGGCCTTGTAATGGTCGCGTTGGTCTGTGTGCCCGACGGTTTTGTTGAGTTCGTTGATCAACGTCAGCGCTTTGTCAAATTGCTGAGTATTCATGTACAGCGATACGAGTTCTTCGTTGTACTCGCCCGAAAACGTCGCGAGCTTTTGCACAATCGGGATGGCGCGCTCAAAATTGCGGCTTTCGTAGCAAACGTCGTACATTCCTACCCAGGCCCATCGGTTCGACGGATCGGCTTGGGTCACGCGTTCAAACGATTCGTAAGCGAGAGAATAATTCTTTTGGGCGAGGTAGTTTTTACCCATCTCAAAATCGACGGCCGTATTCTGCGGTTGCAACTTTTTACACGTTTGCAGCCATTGGAGCGCTTTGTCGTAATTCTCTATGCTTTTTTGGGTAATCGCTTCGTAAAAGGCGTCGCGAAAGGCGTCGTTAGCCGGCAGAATTTCTTCCGGTTCCTGCACCTGAGCCAAAGTCGATTGGGCCAAAAGCAACAATATCGCCGCCGTTTTTTTCATGTTATTGCATTTCTGAGTAATCGCCCAGACTTACCGATTCAAACGCCCCGTTGTATTTGACATGGTTGCCGATCATCGCGTTTTTGAGCGTTGCGTTTTTTATCTGGGTATTGGTTTGCACAAGACTGTCCGATAGCGTACTGTCCGATACGCGGGTATTTTTGCCAAGCGACACATTAGGGCCGATTGTAGAATTCTTAAGCACTACACCTTCTGCGATATAACAGGGCGGAACAATCGTACTGTTTTCGAGCGTTGCCGATTCGTGCACAAGCGGCGCACCATCATCGTGCAAAAACCCGAGCATGCGCGTATTTGTTTCTACCGTGACGTTTTTATTGCCGCAATCCATCCATTCATCCACTTTTCCGGGCACGAACATCAGTCCTTTTTGTTTCATATTTTCAAGCGCGTCCGTAAGCTGGTACTCGCCGCCTTTTTCGATGTTGTTGTCTACGAGGTATTGCAGCTCCCGCTTCAGGTTTTCGCCATCTTTAAAATAATAAATGCCGATGATGGCCAAATCCGATACGAAATCTGCAGG
>CAZTGF010000162.1:0-2251 GCA_964612955.1 uncultured Flavobacterium sp. | reverse complement strand
CTTTCGTCTTCAATTGTGACAAACACCACTCCTTTGGCGGTTCCGGGCCGTTGGCGCACCGTAACCAATCCCGCTACCCGAATGCTATCGCCGTTTTTCATTCCCGATAATTTGGACGCAGCTACTACACCCATGTCCGAAAGACGGGAACGCAAAAAATGAACGGGATGCGATTTGAGCGACAATCCTGTAGCGGCGTAATCCTGTATCACGTGAGCGGCATCGGTCATAAAAGGCAATTCGAGTTGTGGCTCCGATGCGCTGGCCGAAGGTTGACCTTCGAATAATCCTGTAGGACTGTCCGACAATGCGGAAACTTCCCATAACGCACATCTTCGGTCCATGCCCATTGACCGGAATGCATCGGCATCGGCAAGCTTTTCAAGAGTGGCTACCGAAAGTCCGGCATCCCAAAGGGAATGAACCTGTGAAAACATCGATTTCCGCGTCCCGACAAACGCCTGCATTTCGTGTTGAGACAGCCCTTTGACCTGGCGAAAACCCAAACGCAGCGCCCATCCTGAACCAACCTTTTGTTCCAGAATATTGTCCCAATACGAAAAATTCACATCTACGGACCGGACTTCCACCCCGTGGTTTCGCGCATCGATGATAATCTGAGCCGGCTGGTAAAATCCCATAGGCATACTGTTGAGCAGGGCCGTAGCGAAAATATCGGGATAGTGGCATTTTATCCAGGACGATACGTACACGAGCAAGGCAAAACTCGCGGCATGACTTTCGGGAAAACCGTAAGAACCAAATCCTTCGAGTTGGCGGAACACCCGTCTGGCAAACGCTTCTTCGTAACCTTTGGCCAACATGCCTTGCACGAGTTTCTCTTCCCAATCGCTGACTTTTCCTTTGGCTTTAAAAGTGGCCATGCTTCGCCTCAATCCGTCGGCTTCGGCAGGCGTAAAACCGGCAGCGACAATCGCAATCTCCATGGCTTGCTCCTGAAAAAGCGGCACCCCGAGCGTTCGGCCCAGAATTTCCTTTAACTCTTCAGACGGATATTCTACCGGTTCTTCGTTATTGCGTCGCTTTAAATACGGATGCACCATATCGCCCTGAATCGGTCCCGGACGCACAATGGCTACCTCGATGACGAGATCGTAAAAACATTTGGGCTTTAGTCGCGGCAACATCGACATCTGGGCCCGGCTTTCAATCTGAAATACACCCAAGGTATCGGCCGCGCTGATCATCTCGTATACGGCCGGATCGTCTTGAGGAATATTCGCCAGCGTAAAGGTTTTTCCGTAATGAATTTTGGCCAGATCGAAAGCCTTTCGAATACAAGTCAGCATGCCAAGCCCTAAAACATCTACTTTGAGAAACCCCAGGGCTTCGATGTCGTCTTTGTTCCATTCGATATTGGTGCGGTCTTCCATGCGCGCGTTCAGAATGGGACACAGGTCCGATAATTTGCCGCGGGTAATGATAAAACCGCCCGTATGCTGGCCGAGTTGGCGCGGAAAACCCAAATATTGATTGGTGAGCTCAAGTATTTTGAGCAAATGCGGATCTTGCAGATTAAACCCCTCGGCAGCGAAACGTTCAGGTTCTATCTGATCCCGGAATTCCCGCAGCGTTCCCGCAAGCCGGTCAATGGCATCGGCAGACAATCCCATCGCACGGGCCACATCGCGCAACGCCCCCTTTTCGCGCACCTGAGTAACTGTAGCTACAATCGCAGCGCGGTCTCGTCCGTATTTTTCGTAAATATACTGGATGACTTCTTCGCGCCGTTCGTGTTCGAAATCCACGTCGATATCCGGCGGTTCGTTTCGGGCATCGGACATAAAACGCGCAAAAAGCAATTTGAATTTGGATGGGTTTACCGAAGTAATCCCGAGGCAGTAACACACTACGGAATTGGCCGCCGATCCTCTGCCCTGACAAAGAATGTCGCGGCTGCGCGCAAAATGAACAAAGTCGTAAACGGTCAGAAAGTAGGCCGCATAATCCTTTCGCTCCATAAAATCGAGTTCGTAGCGTATGGTTTCGGCTATCTTTTCGGGAACGGGATCTCCGAATTTTTCGCGGGCGCCCTGCCAGGTTAACATCACAAGTTCCTGTTGGGGCGTGCGTCCTTCTGAAGTAATTTCCTCCGGATACACATAGTTGAGACTGTCTAGCGAGAACTGGCATGCTTCTGCAATTTCGTGTGTGGCGCGCAATGCCTGAGGAAAATTCCTGAAAAGCCGCTCCATTTCACCGGCTGTTTTTAAATAGCGCTCTGCATTCT
>CAZTGF010000161.1:0-2268 GCA_964612955.1 uncultured Flavobacterium sp. | reverse complement strand
AAGTTAAACGGCGTAATGGCGTAAACAAATCCTTCGAGCGGACGGTATTCGGTGCGGTTCCACATGTCCGAAGTGGACTTGGGCTGGTCGTTGTAAATCTGACTCATGAAGGCTACGTTGTAGCGCAAAAAGTCGATGAGTTCGCAAGCCGCGTCAATTTCGGCCTGAAAAATCGTTTTGGATTGCGCTATCATTGTAGCGGCGTTGATTTTTGCGCGGTACGGCCCGGCGATAAGTTCAGCAGCTTTCAGAAAGATTGCAGCGCGTTGTTCCCACGGAAGGTTTGCCCATTTTTCGCGCGCGGCGAGTGCATTTTCAATGGCTTTGTGAACGTGTTGTTCGTTTGCCGCGTGGTAGAATCCCACCTGATGTTTGTGGTCGTGCGGCGCAATCATCGGTTTGGTGTCGCCTGTTTTTATGCGTTCGGTACCTATGTACAAAGGTACTTCGACCTGACTGTTCCACATTTCCTTATAAGCGGCAAGAACTTGTTCTCTTTCTGCAGACTTTGGTGCATACGCTTTTACGGGTTCGTTGACAGGAAGTGGAACCTGAAAAAATCCTTTTGACATTTGATATATTTTAGTATTTGAAAAATCGTTTTGCAAAGATAGCCAATCCGGACCAAAATGGCCGACGGGTTTTTGCTATTTTGCGGAAAATCAGTTTAAAGCAAACGGAGCGCTTAGCCTGAACGTAGGTACAAAAACGCGGAAGGTTCGCGTTGAGGTAAAATTAATCATCGTGTAATATCCGCGCATCGCCCCAAACGGAGAAGCGAGCAAACAACCGGACGAATACGTATGGGATTCCCCGGGTTTCAATACAGGTTTTTTGCCGATAACGCCTTCGCCATCGACGTATTCACAATTGTTGAGCGAATCAAAAATTTCCCAGTGCCTCGATTTCAACTGAACCGAATCCTTGCTGTAATTCTCGATCGTGACGTGGTAACTAAACGCAAAATGAAGCTTGTGGTTCCGGAAGTAAGTGCCTTCGAAACTTGTTCCTACTGAAATTTTTATGCCTCTGGTAATTTGTGAAACCATACCCATTGCGCGATTTTTGAACGGCGATGACTGCCAAATTTACAAAAAATTTGTTGGCAAACCGCTGAAAATTAGTGCTGAATTAATTTTGCATATTAAGCGAACTCGCTGCGCCCCGGCCTATGATGCGGTCGTACCTCGCGTTGTTTTCGCGATAGTATACCAAAGCCAGATATTCGTTCTCGGTCTGGAAAAAATTTCCGTCCGGAGCCTTTGATTCGTCAATTCCGCGTGCATCGCCCACGACATACTGGTAATTTGAAAAACCCTGCTTCATCATGACTGCTTTTTCGTACAGGTTTTTCTTTGCGTTGAATTCCAGTTCGTATTCCTGCGTTCTTGAGTAGTTGTTGAACATACCATTTACGTAGATTTTTTTGTCCGAAAAATGCATAGGCGCCGAAAGCGAAAAATACACCCAGGCGTAATCGGCCTCGATGTCGCTGTTTTCTGCGTTCAGGTTGTGCGGAAGGAAATTGCCGTTTACATCCGGATAATACGTATAGGGCTGATTGCCGCGTGCCTCGTTCGTAAACAAATACGCATTGTAAAGCGATCCTTTGGAATCTACGCGCGCCACGTTATTTCCAGCGCCGCGAATGTCTTTGTTGTCAAAATACCAGAACTCGTTTCCGGCCCAGAACTGCGTTTCGGTATCGTATTTATAAATCAGGTCGTTGCCGATAGTATATTGCGGTTTCACGTTCGTAATGGCGTTGTCAAACCTGCCGTTTTGCATCAGCAGTACCTGAACGTTTTTGAGCGGATTCTGAAAAATGAGCTGCTGGGAAACAATCGAAAATTCGAGGTTTTGTTTGCTCGGAACATCGGCCACACGCCGGGCCCTACGCACCTGAAGCGGCACCGAAACCAGTTCTTCGTACAAAATAAATTTGCGCGAAAAAACCACCTCGCGTTCCTGATTCAGAATCTGAAGCATGTAATTTCCGCTTACGCGCAACTGTGTTTGTGGGTTCGGAATCGCGAGTTTGTAGTGCGAATAAATCTGAAGCGTATTAAAAGAGTTTGTGTAATTCTGAATGCGCAAATCGTCGAACCCGTTTAAATATTCGCTTTTAACAAGGCCCGATGGCGTCCAGTCGTAGTTGCAGTGTTGAATCTGATAGTAGTAATTGGCCTCGTTTCCAAATAAGTCATCGAACTGAAAAACAAACCGGTCCCCGAGTGCAAAAACGGGAATCGTATGCTGGTTTCCCTG
>CAZTGF010000160.1:0-2315 GCA_964612955.1 uncultured Flavobacterium sp. | reverse complement strand
ATGCTCGTCGTGGTTTCTGCGGGGAATTCGGGCGCTTCAAGTCAGCCTTTTATCAGTGCACCGGCCGATGCGCAAAACGTACTTACGATTGGTGCGGTTACGGCCTCGGGCAGTTACGCGAGTTTTAGTTCTGTGGGTCCTACGGCCGATAATCGCATTAAGCCGGACGTCGTAGGACAGGGCCAGGGAGCGGCGATTCTACAGGCCTCAGGTGTGCCCGGTTTCGCCAACGGAACATCGTTTTCAGGGCCGATTATCGCCGGAATGGCCGCATGTCTTTGGCAGGCACGTCCCGACCTTTCTGCGGCCGATATGTGCGAGTTGATCCGGGCCTCATCGGACCAGGCCGACAATCCGAATATGTTCCGCGGCTACGGCATCCCGGATTTCTGGCTCGCGTACGCATTGCCGCTTTCGAACAGCGTTCCCGAATTGGAAAAAATGCGGTTTTCCCCAACGCCTTCCGCAGATTTTATCGTATTTTCGGGGCTTGATTCCAATCTTCCGTCTACGATGCAAGTGGTGGACATGATAGGGCAGACCGTCCTGGAAACTCAGGTGATAAACGGTGAGCGCGTTGATGTATCGCGCCTTTCTGCCGGCATGTATACGATTGTCCTTCACAACAAACACGGCCATCGGACCGGAAAAATGCTTAAAAAATGACAAACTCCATCTGCCGGTTGTTCGGAGTTCAATATCCGATTGTACAAGGTGGTATGATCTGGAACAGCGGCTATAAACTCGCTTCGGCGGTCAGCAATGCGGGCGGTCTGGGCCTTATTGGCGCGGGTTCCATGTACCCGGAGGTGTTGCGCGAACACATTCAAAAATGCAAAAAAGCGACCGATAAACCGTTTGGCGTCAACGTTCCGATGTTGTATCCGGACATTGAAGAAATCATGCAAATCATCTGTGAGGAAAAAGTGCCGATTGTGTTTACTTCAGCGGGCAACCCGGCCACGTGGACCTCGCATTTAAAATCGCGCGGAATTACGGTGGTTCACGTAGTGAGTTCGTCTAAATTCGCGCTAAAAGCGGCTCAGGCAGGCGTAGATGCTATTGTAGCCGAAGGTTTCGAAGCGGGCGGCCACAACGGAAGGGAAGAATCGACAACAATGACCTTAATCCCGATGGTGCGCAAAGCCGTGTCGATTCCGCTTATTGCTGCGGGAGGCATAGCTACAGGAAGGGGAATGTTGGCGGCCATGACGCTCGGGGCCGATGGGGTGCAACTCGGGAGCCGTTTTGCGGCCTCTGTGGAATCTTCCGCACACGAGAATTTTAAACGCGCCATTGTGGATTTGCCCGAAGGCGGAACCCAACTTACGCTAAAGGAACTCGCGCCGGTCCGATTGATTAAAAACGCGTTTTTCGAAGAAATTTCCGAGCTGTACAAACGCTGCGCAACCACAGACGAACTTAAAGCGCATCTGGGGCGTGCACGGGCTAAACGGGGCATGTTTGAGGGCGATATGGAATCGGGTGAGCTCGAAATTGGCCAGATTGCCGGTCTGATCGACGACATCAAACCCGTGGCGGAAATCGTCAACGAGTTAATCCTCGAGTTTAAGCAAGCGCAAAAACAGGAATTTTCGTTTATAAATTAAAGCCGATGATACTAAAAAAGGTTTTTACCATTTGCCTGTTCGTACTCATGTTCAGTACTGCATCGGCCCAAACGCACAAATTTATTTCAAGCGGATTTACCGTGAAGGAACGCAACTCCCGCGGACAGTGGGGGCCGTGGTCGGAATTTCAGAAGTCCGACGTCGTGATATCGCTCGATACGGAAAAAGACCGGATTATTATCTATTCTCAGGAGTTGCAGCACTTCAAAATCGTGTCCTACCACGAAAAAACAGAAAACGAGTCCGATATCATCTACGGTTTCTCGTGCACCGATGACAATGGGGTGCCGTTCGTTATATCCATCATTACGCGCAAAACTCAGGGCAACCGCAGACAAATGTACATTAACCATAAAAATGTGATTGTCGCTTACAATATTTCCACTTACGACGAAAAAAAAGGGGCGCGAAAAGAAAGAAAATAGCTACTTTTGAATCCTGCATTTGTCAAGAAAATGTTAATGAATTTGTTCATAAGATTGCGGCTGGATTCCCCTGCCAGCCTTAATTTTATCTAATATTATAACTGTCAATGGGTTGCATGCCGGTCGGGCGCAGTGCGCAAAAAACAAGATCGGAACTGAGAACCCATCGGTACCCCGGGTGTAATAAGTTGCACTGCTTATGAGGAGAACTACGTTTTTTAAATGGCTGCAAATCAGTTGTTTCCTCTTGGTTTCTTTA
>CAZTGF010000159.1:0-2337 GCA_964612955.1 uncultured Flavobacterium sp. | reverse complement strand
ACAAGTTGCAAACACAGCTGAATTTGATAAGGCACACAAACAGCGATTATTGCGTCGGACGATACGTGAATTTTGATGCTGAGGGAGAGCAGTCGGAGGTGCCGTTTTATCGAAATAATAAAAATTACGCTCCGAGCCTTGAGAATTTTGCCCTGGGTCGTTTTTTTTGGGGAACCATCGATTTTATGGGGCGCCGTTCCGCTATTGGGCAACGTCGCTTTCATCCGGATTTAAGGGCAAATCAAGAGTACCATTTTTTTATTGGTTTTCTCACAACACCCGGCCTTCGGGCATGTTACACCGAAGAAGTGTTAGCTCTTCGGCGCATGCATTCCGGGTCTATTCAGGCAGACAATCGCGCGGACTCCCGCATTCAGTCGCTTAATAAATACCGCGTTTACGCCGTCGTTTTTTCCGATTTTGGCGATCATTTTTCGCCTCGGCTGCGAAAGTTTACACTTAACCGGTTGGGAACGTTTTATTACCGGAAGCGCGTCGTGGATCGCGATATCGGTTTCGCGCGCCCGTTTTTTTTCCGTGCTTTGACCGGAGAAGTGGGCGTTATTAAAGCGTGGGCATATCGATTGGTTTGCAGCGTAGCGTTTATAGATAGCTCTAAATTCCGCGTTCATCGACTAATTAAAAAGTTTCTTCCAAAACTGATGTGAAATGAACGGAGAACTTGTATCGATTATCATTCCCGCCTACAACAGGGGCGCATTTATAGCCGAGACGCTCGAAAGTATCGCGGCCCAAACCTACGCCAACTGGGAATGCATTGTCGTAGACGACGGTTCTACAGATGATACGCGCCGGATTGTGAGCGAATTTGTTTCCAAAGATGCCCGGTTCAGGCTTTTTCAACGGCCCGAACATTTGCCTAAAGGCGCGAACGCTTGCCGCAATTTTGGTTTTTTGCAGTCTAAGGGAGCTTTTGTAAACTGGTTCGATTCAGACGATTTGATGCACGCCGAATTCATAGAAACAAAGGTGGCGGCGCTTGCCAATTCGGATTCAGATGCAGTGATTTCCAAGCGCGGTGCATTTCGCGGAACGGATAAAACCGCACTTACGTACGAAACGCGCACCGTGCTTACCCAGAATTTGCTCGAGGATTTTTTGATGCGGAAAGTCACCTGGTACTTGCCGGACGTCATGTGGAAACGCGACTTTCTCTCGGACAAAACCCTGTTCGATGAAATGCTCCGTGCGGGTCAGGACCGGGAATTTCATTCGCGCATGTTGCTTTTTTCGCCTCGTTTAACCCTTGTCGATGCTTACCTTACGCTGTGCCGAATGCACGAGGAAAACATTACAACTTCGTTAAGCCGCGACACACATGGAATTTACCGGAACTCAGTTCGTGAGAGCATTTACAAATTACTCGCTACGTTAAAGCTACACGGAAAGTTGTCTAAAACCCTGCGGCTTTATTACTTTACGGTTTTGCTCAAAGACATGCCTCTTGTGTACCGCGACCCAAAAAAATTTAAGAAATTTACGTCCGAACTCTGTCGCCTTTCGTTTTTCCATCCCGGAATTGGGAAAGGTTGGATAAAATTCGCGCTCGGCTGGCTCAGTTACCGGCTTACAGGACGCGGCCATTTGTTTGTGAAATAGCATGGAAACCATCGCCCTTATTCCAGCCCGTGGCGGCTCAAAGCGTTTGCCGGGAAAAAACCTGATGAATTTAGGCGGATTGCCGCTAATTGCGCACAGCATTTTGTACGCGAAGCAATTTCCGGAGATTATCGACGCGGTTTTCGTTTCTACGGACGATGCGACGATCGCGGATTGTGCGCGTAAACACGGCGCGGGCGTCATCATGCGGCCCGAGGCGCTATCAGGCGATTACGAACCCACGGTAACGGCGGTTGCTCACGCGCTTTCGGTGTTGGGCGAAGGAGTTTCAACGGTAATTTTATTGCAGCCGACAAATCCGCTGCGACCCGTAGGGTTATTAAACCAATGTTGGTCCGAATACACTCAAAAAAGCCGCGGCGTTTTTACGGTCTCGCCAAGTGATAAAAAACTCGGGCGCATTTCCAACGGCGCTTTTGAACCGTTTAATTATACGCCCGGCCAACGCTCTCAGGACCTGGAGCCGCTCTATTTTGAAAACGGTTTGTTGTATATTAGCCCGGCCCAAACCATTCGCAACGGAGCGGTCATCGGACCGGATTTTTCACCTGTAATCGTTTCGCACCCGTTTGCCGAAATCGACATCGACACCGCTGCAGATTTGGATCGGGCCGAATTTTATTTTCAGAAATACGCATCAGAATGAACCCTTACATCGACATTGCCGGCAGACGCGTCGGGCCCGATTATCCGCCA
>CAZTGF010000158.1:0-2484 GCA_964612955.1 uncultured Flavobacterium sp. | reverse complement strand
TCATGAGTACAACCTGCAAATTTTGAATGTCAAAGGAAGAAGCGATCTTTTTCTGAAACTGGAGCTGCTTAAAAAGGTCATTATTGTAGCGGTTATCGCGGCTACGTTTCCATTTGGCATATTGGTGCTATTATACGGCAGCGTGTTTTCGTCCGTACTGTTTTTTTTTATTAATACCCATTACAGCGGAAAATTCATAGATTACCCGGCTAAGGAACAGGCGGGCGATTTAATTCCGTTTGTGCTTCTGGCGGGCGTTGCGGGCGTACTTGCATTTGGCGCAGATTACTTGTTGCAAAACGCTGGCGCCTCAGATTTGGGCCGGCTTTTAATTGCAGGCGCGGGGGGTGCAGCGGCATATGCAGCGTTATCGCGGTTATTCAGGATGAAATCATTCTACGAATTAAAATCTATCGGGGTGCAGCTACTTTCCAAAGTCAAGAAACGGGGCGCCGCAGACCAACCAAATCAGAATCTATGAGAATCGTATATCTTATTGAACGCATCGACTCGGCCGGCGGCATTCAACGCAGCCTCAGCGTCCGCGCGAATGAGTTGGTAGAGCGATATGAGCATGAAATCGTCATTGTATGCACGGAGAAAAGTACAGGGATTCCGTACTATCGGCTACACCCGAAGATTCGGTTGGTGTTCTTGGACTCGTTAACCTCAAAGCCCTCGGTTTTGGGCCGTATATTACTTCGTCATCGCCAGTCAAAACAAATAAAACGTCTTAATCCTGATCTGATTATTTCAGCGAAGTATACGTTACACAATCTGTTTTTTCATTTTTTGCGCGGGCCCGCTAAGTTGGTATCTGAACTGCGAGAACCAAAAGCGCTGTACATGGCGAATATTACGTCTATAAAGTCGAAAATTAACGCCACTATCAGGAACTGGGTGTTTGCCAAGCAAGATTTATTGATTTTACTTACAGAGGCGGACAAACGAAATTGGGGATTTGCAAATGCAGCCGTGGTGCCAAACCCGTTAACCATTGACGTAGCGCAGCAGAGCCCGCTCACGAACAAGAAAGTACTCGCCGTGGGAAGGCTCACGGCTGTAAAGGGTTACGACAAGCTGTTAGCGGCCTGGCAAATCGTGTCAAAACAATACCCGGATTGGCATTTAAAGATTTGCGGCGAAGGCGAATTATATGCTGCGCTCATCGAACAGGCCGAACGTTTAGGTATTTTAGACACTTTAGAAATTCCTAATATGTCAGCAAGTGTGATTCCCGAGTATCTATCGTCCTCCGTCTTTGTGTTGACATCCCAATATGAGGCTTTTGGAAATGTACTTTTGGAGGCCAAGGCTTGCGGCGTGCCCTCAGTTGCATTTGATTGTCCGGAGGGGCCGCGCGAGATAATCTGCGACGGTGAGGACGGCTTCCTCGTAGAATTAAATAACGTTTCGGACTTTGCCTCTAAGATCATGCTTCTTATAGAAGATCAGCAATTACGCACCGCGATGGGGCGGCGGGCGCTGACAAATGCCGCGAAATACCATCCGGATGCGATAATATCAAAATACCACGAGGCGCTGCTTTCGGTTTTGCCCGGGAACGCGACCTCGAAGATTAATGCGATATAATTAATTTAAACAAAGCCTATGAACCAACCGCTAGTCTCGGTGACCATGTCCGCGTATAACGTGGAACAATATATTACCGATAGCTTGGAAAGCCTCGTGGGGCAGACGTACCCAAATTTGGAAATTATCTGTATTGACGACGGATCAACAGATGGAACCGCGGGAATTATCGAGGCTTTCGCGCGCCGCGATTCCCGGATCCGGTTGATTGCAAAAGAAAAGAACGCCGGCCTTGCCGTTGCAAGGAACGAAGCTTTGGCCATAGCATCGGGCAAGTACATTGCATTCCTGGACGGGGACGATCTTTACCATAATACCCTGTTTGAAAAAGCGGTGACATTGGCAGAGCGCGATAATAGCGATATGGTGTTGTGGGACTATGTGGATTTTGTGGATGAATCTACAATAGCGCGAAACGTTTCAACACCATCGGTGCTCACTGCGATGAACCCTTCAGATAAAATTGCGCTTCTCCAGCGCCCGGCCTTTACGTGGGTAAAACTTCTCCGGACCCAGAAATTAAGGGAGTTAGACATCAGGTTCCCGCCGGGTTTAACCCGACAAGACATCCCCGTGCATTGGAAACTGATTACGAGTATTGACAGAATCAGCATCCTTGCCGAAAAACTAAGCTATTATCGGCAGCAACCCGGGGCCACTACACACCAAAAAAACCGAAAGCTTTTTGACCAGGCCACCGTGATGGATATAACAAAAAAATATCTCGTAGAAAACCGCTTGTACGATACGTATAAAGACGAGTTTCTGAGGCAACAGATCGATTTGCTTTATAAGATGTACGATCTAATTGCGCCCGAGCTGAAGCGCGAAGCCCTCGAGATTTTAAATGACAGAATGGGGAAAGAACAATGGGATTACGTACGCAGCAAT
>CAZTGF010000157.1:0-2485 GCA_964612955.1 uncultured Flavobacterium sp. | reverse complement strand
TCGGCGCTTCCAAAAATCAGCGTCAAGGGCCGCACGGTTATCGGACTATCGCCCGCCGCACCGCTCGCATCGGACCTGAACGGACTTTCCGCTGGAGACGCTTTTGAGCGCAACGGCAGCCACTACAAAGTGACGTTTTTTTGTTAAAAAATCTGAAATTCCGCTTTTAAGCCGTCGGACCTGAAAACGACCGTTATACCTGCTCGCGGCCGTAATCGTGTCTTAAAACACGTTTATTAGCTAAAAATGTTGATAACTTCACTTCTTGGCTCATTTTAGATGCGGCCCGATGGTGTTGAATTCGTATATTTGCGAGGAGTCATTAAAATAGGTTTTTTACTAAAATATTTATGAGCGAAGAAGTTAAGAATAATAACTATTCTGCAGACAGTATTCAGGCATTGGAGGGAATGGAGCACGTAAGAATGCGGCCGTCCATGTACATTGGCGACGTTGGCGTTCGCGGATTGCACCATTTGGTTTACGAAGTCGTGGACAACTCGATTGACGAAGCGATGGGCGGCCACTGCGACCATATTTCAGTAACCATTAACGAAGACGGTTCGGTGTCTGTTGAGGATAACGGACGCGGTATTCCGGTAGACATCCATAAAAAGGAAGGCGTTTCGGCCCTTGAGGTTGTTATGACCAAAATTGGAGCCGGCGGTAAGTTCGACAAGGATTCCTATAAAGTATCGGGCGGATTGCACGGTGTAGGGGTTTCTGTCGTAAACGCGCTTTCGGAACGCATGACTTCGACCGTATTCCGCGAAGGCAAAATATACGAACAGGCATATTCGAGAGGCAAGGCGGTTCATCCTGTAAAGCAAATCGGTGAAACCGAAAAAAGGGGAACGCGTCAAACGTTTTATCCGGACACGCAGATTTTTACGCAGTCCATTGAATTTTCGTACGATACGCTCGCATCGAGAATGCGCGAATTGTCGTTTCTGAACCGCGGAATCACAATCGTTTTTACCGACAAACGCGAACAAAACGACGAAGGCGAATTCCGATCGGAAACGTTTTTCTCGAATGAAGGTCTCAAAGAATACATCCGCTATCTGGACGGCAACCGCGAGCCGATTATTTCATCGGTCATCAGCATGGACCACGACAAAGGAGAAATTCCGGTTGAAGTGGCGCTGATTTACAACACGAGTTACGGTGAGAATATTTTCTCGTACGTCAACAATATCAACACACACGAAGGGGGAACGCATTTGCAGGGCTTTAGAACCGGGCTTACGCGCACGCTGAAAAAGTACGCCGACGCTTCGGGCATGCTGGACAAACTTAAGTTCGAGATTGCCGGTGACGATTTCCGCGAAGGTTTAACGGCCATTGTATCGGTAAAAGTAGCCGAGCCTCAGTTCGAAGGGCAAACCAAAACCAAACTAGGAAACAGGGAAGTTGTTTCTCCCGTAAGCCAGGCGGTTTCTGAAATGCTCGAAAATTATCTGGAGGAAAACCCGAACGACGCCAAAATCATCGTTCAGAAAGTGATTCTCGCAGCCCAGGCCAGACACGCGGCTAAAAAAGCGCGCGAAATGGTACAGCGCAAAAGCGTTATGGGCGGTGGCGGACTTCCGGGTAAACTCGCCGATTGTTCAGAGCAGGATCCGGCCAAATGCGAAGTGTTCCTCGTGGAGGGAGATTCGGCTGGTGGAACGGCCAAACAAGGTCGGGACCGGATGTTCCAGGCGATTATGCCGTTGCGCGGGAAAATCCTGAATGTGGAAAAAGCCATGCACCACAAAGTGTTTGAGAACGAGGAAATTCGCAACATTTTTACGGCTCTTGGCGTAACAGTGGGTACGGCCGAAGATTCAAAAGCGCTGAACCTTGAAAAACTGCGCTACCACAAAGTGATCATCATGTGTGATGCGGACGTTGACGGCAGTCATATTGCTACGTTGATTCTTACGTTTTTCTTCCGCTTTATGCGCGAACTCATCGAAGAAGGACACGTGTACATTGCCGCTCCGCCGTTGTATCTCGTAAAAAAAGGAAACAAAAAAGAATACGCATGGACGGACGACCAGCGCGATCAGGCGAACGAACGCATGGGCGGTGGCGCTGCTATTCAACGCTATAAAGGTCTTGGAGAAATGAACGCCGAACAGCTTTGGGAAACTACGATGGACCCCGGGTCGCGTACGTTGCGTCAGGTGACGATCGACAGCCTTGCGGAGGCCGACCGTATTTTCTCGATGCTTATGGGCGATGAGGTGCCGCCGCGTAGAGAGTTCATCGAAAAGAATGCGGCTTATGCCAAAATCGATGCGTAGTCCTCACAGAACTGAAACAACCACAAATACTCAATTTTTATGAAAGTTACCATTGTAGGTGCCGGAAATGTTGGAGCCACTTGCGCCGATGTAATGGCCTACCGCGGCATTGCGAGCGAAATCGTTTTGCTGGACATTAAAGAAGGTTTCGCCGAAGGCAAGGCCATGGATATTATGCAATGCGCTACGAACAC
>CAZTGF010000156.1:0-2507 GCA_964612955.1 uncultured Flavobacterium sp. | reverse complement strand
TTAAAGCGTAAGGGATGGCAGTGGAAATCCTGCTTTTCGCAGATTGGAACGCACAGCCCGCCGCCATGGCTACTAACACACTTAGCAAATGGCGGGACGCCCAAACCGCTCCGCTCTGAGTTTTGAATAGGCGAGTTTTAACCGCGCTATAGTTGTAAAACTACATTTCTACCTCTTTGCCTTTTTCGAAAAAGTTGACCCAGAAAAACTCGTCTACGTCGAGCCCGTTTTCGAGCAGCATGGCTTTTAATGCGGTGGCGCGCTCGTCGTCGTAGGCTTCTGAGAGTTGCAGGAAACCCAGGAAATGGGACAAATTGTCGAATTTAAAACTGAGTTTTGTGTTTAGCGAATAGGGCGTTATCTTAAAATCGAACGGTTTGCCATGACGCCCCTCGGACGGAAGGTGGTGGAATCCTTCGTGCATTAATGCCTCTATAATGGCGGTATATTTCTGCTGCATAAAAACGAATTTTTATTCTAAAAATACTCATTTCGGACAAATGGCCTGCGGGGTTAACACAATGGGCTGGAAACGTTAACATTATCAACAGTCCGGGAACGGGGGATGTATTTTATATCTTTGCGGCATATTTCCCAAATCGAATGCTTGCTCCTCTTACCGGTCCGAATGCGTTTGTCGATGCAGAGATGCAGGACATACGCAGGACATTTGCCCTACTCGACGATTTCAGCGATGGTTTCTTTGTGATTCACGCCAATGGTACTGTCGTTTTTTGGAACCATGCCGCTGCCAGAATGCTGGCTTGCCCCAAAACGCTGATCACCGGTCGCTTATTCTGGGATTTATGCCCGGAAAGCGTGGCCGATGCGATTCGCGAACCTATAAGTCAGGCGTTGTGTAGCCTGGAGCCGGTGCGAACGAAAATTTATTATCCCGAACTTCACCTTTGGTTTGACGTGCGTTGCCAGCAGCAATCCGGCTTGGTTACCGTGCATTTTAAGAAGAGTCCGTTTCCGCATGCGCGGGTTGCCGAGGAAAGCCGGATCAAACTCGGACTGACGAGCGAACAGCTAAGCACCATTCTGGACAATTCAAGCGACATGATTTGCAGCGTAAACCCCGATGGCATTTACGTGCAGATGAACGCCGCCTCATTATCGGTACTCGGCTACGCACCAGAGGAACTGATTGGCGCTTCGTGGGAGAAAACCGTATTGGCGAATGATCTGGAGTTCACACGCTCGGAAGTTAAACAAGGAATGTCTGAACTGCAAACGAGGCGCTTTTCTAACCGCCACCTGACAAAGGACCGGAAAGAAGTGGTTATTGAATGGTCTTCGCGATGGGATGCAACCAAACAAATGCTTTACGCGGCGGGCCGGGACATTACCTCTGTAATTGAAGCCAAAAAACTCAGAGACCAGAACGAAGCGCGCATTAAAGCATTGCTATTGCGAGGCACCGATATCATCGCGATTCTGGACAAAAACGGAAAGTACCAGTTTATCAGCGATAACGTTTCTAAAATCATGGGGCTCGATGCGCCTGCGCTCATAGGGCAGTCCGCACTGAACTTTATTCATCCGGACGATTTGGAGCTCGTGCGAAAGAAAATCGTGAACATCATTTGTTATAACGAGCACGAAAAGGTGGAGTTGCGCGTGCGCCACTCGGACGGAAGCTGGAAATGGTTCGAAATTAACGCCGCGAATTACCTTGACGATCCGGCGATTAACGGCGTGGTTATAAATTCGCGTGACATTACGCAACGAAGGCTTCGCCAGCAACAGTTACAGGCGAGCAATGAGCGCTACCAACGCATTCTGGACATTGCCAACGAAATTTTGTGGGAATGGGACTTTGCGACGGGCCTCATATACAAAAACAGAAATTACGAAAACGTATTCGGGTACGGAAGTGCGCCGCACAGCGTGGAGGTTTGGATTGGCCGCATTCACCCCGAGGACCGGCAACGCGTGTACGATTCTTTGCTCGAGAATGTAAACTGCAACAGCGATTCGGTATGGCATCAGGAATACCGGATTATTCAAAAGAGCGGCGAGGTAGCTTACATCTCGGACCGCGGCGTTCTGGTGCGCAACAACGACGGACAGGCCGTGAAAATGGTGGGCTCGATGCACGATATTTCGCTGCGCAAAAAGGACGAACGCGAACGCGAAGCCATTATTGAAACACTTGTGCAGAACAACGAGGATTTGCGGCAGTTTTCGTTTATTACGTCCCACAATTTACGTGCGCCCCTGTCCAACATTCTGGGCATTCTGGACCTGATTAATCCAGCCACGTTGCCCGAAGACCAGCAACATTTATTGGATTTGCTCAAATCCTCGTCCCTTCAGTTGCGCGAAACCATCGATGATCTTACTCAGGTGATTGTGATCAGAAACCGCGTGGCTACGGCCGATGAACCGCTTTACTTTGCAGATGTGCTCAAGCAAATCAGACAGGCTTACCTCGACACGCTTTACGACATTCCGGTGAGCGTACATTCGGATTTTGCGCTGCCATCGGCCCAATTGCACAA
>CAZTGF010000155.1:0-2513 GCA_964612955.1 uncultured Flavobacterium sp. | reverse complement strand
TATATCTAAATTTTCGTCCTCAAATAAGAATGTACGATGATGCATCAAAGCCAGTTAAAACGCCTTCTTACCGAATAGGTTTAGCGTATCAGCGAATTGCAAAACTTAAAAACGATCAATACTTCACCTGGGCGGTCGAAAGCGGGCACTTTTCGAATGGCCAATCTAAATGCGCTTTCCATAGCGACCTGACCGATGGTGGGGAGGAATGTAATATTTTATGTTTCACGATAAGCCGCGATCCTAATAGCAATCTATCAGAAATGCTCAACCGTGACAGTGGAAACTTTTCTACCAATTATACTCAATTATTTCTCAATCACCGGCTGGTTCTTCATTGGGACGAAAACATGAGACCTACATCGTCATATTCCTTTTTAGTAGGCTATACCCTGTTCCATAATAATCTTTTTTTCGCACTCCCTATTGGGGGCTATTCCGAAACGGATATTAAAATTTACGGGAGACACAGGTTTTTAGCAAGTGTAGACTATATGAAGAAATTCAGTTCGAATTCACTCTGGGAGAAAATCTCTTTTGACCGCTATAATCTTTCCATTGCCGGGCAATACATCTCTAAACCGCATCCATGGGTGAAACCTGTTCGGGTCGTTGGCCAGGCGGCAGTGTATTTTAAAAACAACCTTGGTCTTTTTATCTCATTAAATGTTGGGCACGACGATTACAATTATCGTTTTGTAGATCATGGTACTCAATTTTCGGCAGGCATGACTTTCGATATTTTCCCACCCATTGAAATGAAAGGCGTTAAAGATGATTGACCTGTACATGGATAAATTGAAATTCAAAAAACTGTATATTGTATCGATTATTTGAGTTAAATTTTTTCCCTTCGGACTTCCGGGGGGCTTTTTATGATGTAATTGCGGTGTTTGTGAAAGGTGTGTAACGTAACTATTCACTTATCAGACCTAACGCTCAACTAACACACCTAAAACGCACAAAATTTCACATTCTCAAGGCAGACAATTCAACTTCTGACCGATTACAAAAAGGTTTTAAAGATTCACGATCGAGCCAAAGCTCTTCTTCTTGTAGACAGAGCACCACCGGCATTCGTTTTTTTGAGTTATGGATTTCGGCCATTAATTCGTTTGCTTCAGTAGTTAGAATTGTAAAGGTGGGCTGACCATTCCAAATGCTGTACAAGCCCGCAAATGCAAATGGAAGTCCGTCGGCGGTCTTAATTTCGTATGGAGTTTTAACCAGTTTGCCATTAACTATTTCATGCTTCCATTCTTTAAATGATTCCGCAAGTATAAGACAGCGATTGTCGGTGTAATTCCGGTATGATGCCAAGGTTTCGGCAGTTTCTATTTTTGCGTTCAGCGTATTGGCTTTTTTGAGATATTCCTTAGCATCTTTTGCAAACGATGGAAGCAGCCCCCATTTTGCCACTCGAACCTCGTTTTTTGAATTATCCATGATTACTGGCATTTCCGGATATGTGTATCCGTTTGTCATTTCATAAGTGCCAAGGGGAACTTGAGGAATAGCTTTGAAACGCAGTTCGACTTTTTTGCCGTCGGCAACGGGTTTATAATGGTAACACATAACTTCGGCTTTTTATAAAGTTATTGATTTTCGGAGTGTTCTCCAGTTTAATTTTGCAACCTTCCATTTTCGGCACCAATGGATCACTAAGCGATTTCACCATTGGACACAAATGTTTTACTGTCATCATCCTGCCACAATTACGAGTCTTAATTATAAAACTCGTTCGCGAAAAAAAGATTGGTTTAAATACAATTCAGTGTCGAATACTATAGGAAAATGCGATCACAAATTCATCGGATTGGCTCTGGTCTGACGTTTTTCGGGCGAGTAATGGAAATTCTGATGTAAAAACCAATTTTAACCAAAAGGACTGAAACAAAACTAAATCACGCTAGCCAAACCCATATACAACCATAATAAACAATTGATTATCAATATTTTAACCTAAAACAAATGAGTGATTTTCCTTGCTTTCTTTTTAAGTTGAGTCTACATTGTCATCGAGATCTCAAGGCAATTTATGCCAGTCGGAAATGTCGAAACAGCGACTTTAAAAACTGAAAGTAGACACAATTTTAAATACTAAAATCATGGATTATTCATTGCAAAATTTGACATCAGTTGCCGATTGCAACGTACTGCTCTCGATGGCAGCTAAAGAGAAAGCCGATTTGGATTATAAGAGGCTCTCTACCGAAAGACAAACCACAAGGTTTGCTGAAACCTCCATTAGTTTGGCGGCCAATCTCCAGGGAGTAATTGCTGAAATCGAGGCCACTGATACAATTATCTCGGTACTTCCGGAAGGCCCGACCAAGCAGGATGCCTTGGACAAAAAAACCCGTCTGGAGTATCGTAAATTCACAATCGAGTCTCGTATTGCAAATTATGGCGTTACGGCACTACTTGCGAAAGAGATGGATCTTGGTCGAATTCTTCGGGAAATCGACGAAGCGGACGCGTTTATTGACGCGGTGCAACTCAAACTCACAGAG
>CAZTGF010000154.1:0-2525 GCA_964612955.1 uncultured Flavobacterium sp. | reverse complement strand
GCAAAGTCCGGGTTGTCAAATACGCGAATGATCTGCCGGGCAATGTCGTTCGGGTCATGCGGATCGCAAAGCAAACCGTTTTCTCCGTGTACGATCGTCTCCGGGCCCGGACCTCTAGTGGTGAAAATTACCGGCTTTTCCATCGCCATCGCCTCGGGAGCGACAAGTCCCTGGGTTTCCATATGCGAAGGAAACACGCAAACTGCCGCTTTAGCGTATTTCCCGCGAATCTCGTCGAACGGAACCACGCCGGCAAACGCCACGGAACGCGCTGCATCGCCAAGTAACGGCAACTCGTGGCGCTTCATTTCATCGATGTAAGAACGCCCGTCCGGAAAATGCCAGTCCCGCCCACAAATTTCCAACTGCGACGCCGGATGCGAATCGTGAACCATTTTAAACGCCTGAATCAACCCTCGCACGCCTTTTTTCTCGCAAACAGTTCCCGCAAAGACGATTTTCCGGGGTTCCACAGGCCCGGGAATGGGCGCAAACCGGTTTGTATCTATCGGATACGGAATGAGCGCTACGGGCTTGTCGCTATAACCAAGATAGTTGGAGGTGTGGCTTTTCACATAGTCAGATACGGCGATAAACGCATCGGCACGCGAAAATGAACGCTTTTCCTGAAAACCTTTCCACGGATCGATGCCGCGATTCTCAGCCTCGGCAAAAAAATGATGCCCCCCGTGCAAGCGAATAACGTACTTCACCGAACGGATTTTACGCAAAAACGCGAGCCCAAGTTCCGCAGTTTCTACGATGTGAATCGGATGTTGTTTGTGAATTGCTTCGATTTTGCTGCTTATGGCATTAGCTCTGATCCACCACGAAAGGCCTTTGAGCGATTTTCTCGGCAAACGGTAGAGCGAAAAAAGTCCGTCGTGAATTTCTTCGGTCTCATCGGTATAATTAATGCCAACGACACTTACGCGAATGCCGGCCGCGGTAAGTTCGCCGGAGATAGTCTTGATAAAACTCCCTACGCCTCCGTGGGCAAAACCCGCACGCGGGAACTCGTTTGTGACAAAGCAAATGTGCATAACTTTAATTTACGGGTGCGATTGAGGCGATTTTTTTAAGCCAGGCCGCCGTTTGTTCAGCGTTGTAATACTGTTTGATGTTGGCGATTTTCGTTGCGATTTCCGCCCGGTTGTTGAGCCAGACCACGCTTTGGTCCGATGGCATGCTTCGAAAATGCTGGTATTTGTATATTTTGAGTACCGACCAATCCGGATCCGTTTTTTGCGCCTGGTCATAGTTGATAAACACGCACGGTTTATTGAACATTCGGAAGTCAAACACCATCGTAGAGCCGATGTTAAACACCATATCGCTGTAAAAAACCGTACTTACGAGCAGGGAAACATCCTCGCGCAGTGCGAATTTATCGGTCCACGACTGCTCTGATCCGCTCCATAACGGAGGTGCGGCCCGGATAATTTGAGGAAACTCCGCAAGCACCGGGTCGAACCGGCCCGTCGTATCTACCGGACAGGCGCGAAACAAAATTTGATAATCGCTTTCCAAACCCGATTGTTTTAGAGCAAAGGCAATGTCGCGCAAATATTTCGGATCGTCTGGAGAAGTTTTTACGTCATCGCCCGAATAGCAAATGATTTTCTTCGAAGCATCAAGGCCGTATCGCTCGTAAAATTCGTCTTTTGGAATGATGTAGCTGGAATCGCTGTAAAACGAAAACTGAGGCGTTCCGGTAACGATGACGCTTTTTTGGTCGATCTCCGGATAATACTTCCCTATTTCCGATTTCATGTATCCGGACCAGACTTCGTATCTGTCGGCACGCAAAGCCAGACGCGCTTTTGGCAGATTGTCCCACGAATAAATCACCGTGGTTGTGCGGATGCCAAGGTCCGAAGCCGCAGCAAAAATCGCAGCCATTTTAAGACCGCGCTGGTGCGAACAAAACACTGAATCGGGTTGTAAGGCCGCTAACATTTGTCTGATCTGGAAATAAAACGGGTTTTGCCGCAGCGCTTTCTGATAGCGCGTTTCGAGTTTGAGAATGCGCGAATACTCGCTGAAAAAACCGGACGTACACTCAATGGCTTTGTAAAAAACCGATTTCGAAAATCCTTTATGCCGCTTTGGCCAGGAGTCCAAAATCATCGCGTTGGCTTCGAGGCGCGCATTGTAACGCAACCGGGCGTGGCAGATCAATTCTCGCAGAAACCGCTCTTTGAACGATTCCCTATAATGTGGCATCGGGGTCTCTTCGGCCAGCGAAACAGATTCCCGCAGGTAGGCCACGGTCTCGGGGCTGAAGTTGTGCCATAGCACGAGCGCCGCGGATCCGGCTTCAAAAACGCCCGAGTATAAATAATTTCTGATTCCAACGCCGTCTGGAAAAACCAGTAGCCGCTTCGTTTTCTGCATGCGCTGATAGTTGCAACAAGCGCCAAATATCGCACATTTTTACCGAAAACTGCTTAAAACAAGCCCCGAACTCAGATGTCGCGAAACTGCTTCTGGTGGTTGATTTGCCACAACGCGGATTGTTTAAG
>CAZTGF010000153.1:0-2621 GCA_964612955.1 uncultured Flavobacterium sp. | reverse complement strand
AGAATGCAGAGCGCTATTTAAAAACAGCCGGTGAAATGGAGCGGCTTTTCAGGAACTTTCCTCAGGCTTTGCAGGCCACACAGCAAATTGCAGAAGCTTGCCAGTTCTCGCTCGATAGTCTTCACTATGTGTATCCCGAGGAGATTACATCCCAGGGGCGCACGCCTCAACAAGAACTCGTAATGTTGACCTGGCAGGGCGCACGGGAAAAATTCGGAGATCCCGTTCCCGAAAAAATCGCTGAAACCATACGCTACGAACTCGATTTTATGGAGCGAAAGGATTATGCGGCCTATTTTCTTACCGTTTACGATTTTGTGCATTTTGCGCGCAGCCGCGATATTCTGTGTCAGGGCAGGGGGTCGGCGGCTAATTCCGTGGTGTGTTATTGTCTGGGAATTACCTCGGTGAATCCGTCGAAATTTAAACTGCTTTTTGCTCGTTTTATGTCAGATGCCCGAAACGAACCTCCGGATATAGACGTTGATTTCGAACACGAACGGCGCGAAGAAGTCATTCAGTACATTTACGAAAAATACGGAAGAGACCGGGCCGCGATTGTAGCTACGGTCACTCAGGTACGCGAGAAAGGAGCGTTGCGCGATGTAGCCCGTGCCATGGGATTGTCTGCCGATGCCATTGACCGGCTCGCGGGAACACTTAAGGAATTCCGAGACGAGATAGCGCCCGAACGTTTCGCCGCCGAAGGATTCAACCTGCAGGATCCTCATTTGCTTAAAATACTTGAACTCACCAATCAGTATTTGGGTTTTCCGCGCCAACTCGGGCAGCATACGGGAGGTTTTGTCATTACGCGTGGTAAATTGTCGGATCTGTGTCCCATTCTGAACGCGCGCATGGAAGACCGCACCAATATCGAATGGAACAAAGACGACATCGAAGCCCTGGGGTTTCTCAAAGTAGATGTTTTAGGGCTTGGCATGCTGACTTGTATTCGAAAGGCTTTCGATCTGGCCAAAATTCATTACGGAAAAACCTTTACGCTGGCGAATATTCCACAAGACGACCCTGCCGTATACGACATGATCAGCGCGGCCGATACCTTGGGGGTATTTCAGATTGAGAGCCGGGCCCAGATGTCGATGTTGCCGCGATTAAGGCCCAAATGTTTTTACGATCTGGTCATCGAGGTAGCCATTGTGCGTCCGGGGCCGATTCAGGGCGACATGGTGCACCCGTATTTAAAGCGACGCAATAACGAAGAACCCGTAGAATATCCGTCTGAAGAATTAAAGGAGATTCTGGGCCGAACGCTCGGAGTGCCGCTTTTCCAGGAACAAGCCATGGAAATAGCGATTGTAGCCGCCGGTTTTACACCCGCTGAAGCCGATGGGTTGCGCCGCAGCATGGCCACGTTCAAAGCCAAAGGAAAAGTCAGCGATTGGGAGGAGAAGCTCGTGCGGGGCATGTTGGCCAAAGGTTACGAAGAAGCGTTTGCCAGACGCGTGTTTCGCCAGCTCGAAGGTTTTGGTTCCTATGGATTTCCCGAAAGTCATGCCGCCAGCTTTGCGTTGCTCGTATACGTTTCTTCCTGGATAAAATGCCACTATCCCGATGTTTTTGCCGCGGCCCTGCTCAACAGTATGCCTATGGGGTTTTACCAGCCGGCTCAGATTATCATCGACGCGCGCAACCACGGTGTAGAAGTAAGGTCCGTAGATGTGAATTTTTCTCAGTGGGACAATATTTTGGAACAGAAAGCGGGATTGGGATGGGCGTTGCGTTTGGGTTTTCGTCAGGTTAAAGGATTGCCACAGCACGAAATACAAGCGTTTGTCGAGTCGCGGAATTCGATGTTTTCTCAAATTCACTCTCTTTGGGATGCGGGGCTTTCGGTAGCTACCCTCGAAAAACTTGCCGAGGCCGATGCCTTTCGCTCCATGGGTTTGGACCGAAGACGTGCGTTGTGGGAAGTCTCCGCTTTGTCTGACAGTCCTACAGGATTATTCGAAGGTCAACCCTCGGCCAGCGCATCGGAACCACAACTCGAATTGCCTTTTATGACCGATGCTGCCCATGTGATTCAGGATTATGCCGCCACCGGATTATCGCTCAAAGCGCATCCCGTTCATTTTTTGCGTTCCCGTCTTTCGGAGATGGGGGTGGTAGCGGCGTCCAAATTATCGGGAATGAAAAACGGTGACAATATTAAGGTAGCCGGATTGGTTACGGTGCGCCAACGGCCCGGAACGGCCAAAGGAGTAGTGTTTGTTACTGTCGAAGATGAAAGCGGCTTTGCCAATTTGGTCATATGGAAAAAAGTGTTTGATGCCTGCCGGCGCGAAATTGTTCAGGCCCGGTTGCTCATGGTCGAAGGAAAACTGCAAATCGAAGGTTCGGTGATTCACGTTGTGGCGAACCGCTGTTACAATCTGTCGCCGATGTTGAATTCGCTGGCCTCCGAAGTATCATCAGCCCCATCGGAACCTCTTAAAAGTAGCATTGCGGAAGAGATTTTTCACAAAGGGCGGAATTTTCATTAGGATTCATGGGCCGCTCCGAACAAGGCAGATCAGGTAACCTCGTCCGTATGGTTTTTCGAATCGCATTAATTATCTGGCTAAAAAATATATATTTACCAAAAATCCCGGAATGAAATA
>CAZTGF010000152.1:0-2766 GCA_964612955.1 uncultured Flavobacterium sp. | reverse complement strand
GGCGTGCCGATTTCGGGCAAAAATTATACACCGCAGTTGCATTCCATCGAGTGCCGCATTAACGCCGAAGATCCGTATAACGATTTTCGTCCGTCTCCGGGCCGCATTACAACGCTTCACGCTCCGGGCGGTCACGGCGTGCGACTCGATACCCACGTTTATGCCGGGTACACGATTCCGCCAAACTACGATTCTATGATCGCAAAATTGATTACGACAGCCCAGACGCGTCAGGAAGCTATCAACAAAATGAAGCGCGCACTTGACGAATTCGTTATCGAAGGCATTAAAACCACAATTCCGTTTCACAGGCAACTGATGGACGATCCTGCTTACGTCGAAGGAAATTATACGACAAAGTTCATGGAAACATTCAAAATGAACGATCCTCAATAAGCTAAGGCCTCGCGAAAGTGAGGCTTTTTTTATACTCCAACTGTATAACAACTATACAATTGTGTATACTGTTTACTCACAGTTTGGCGCTTCGATCATTAAACGATGGATTTGCAAATCGCTATAAAACAGTCATTTAAATAGATGTTCTAAAAATTTTAGCCGATGGCACGATATTCCCAAACAGACTGGCATCACTAAATCAATATACCATGAAAAAATTAATTGTAGCCTTCGCTCTTGTGCTTGGAACATCAATGACAACAACAGTATCTGCACAAACACAACCTACTCAGCAGAAAACGGTTCAACAAGAAGAAAAAGAAGTAACCGAAGCAGAATTGCCATCGGCGATTAAAGAAGCGGTGAAAGCGGATCACCCGAACGCTGTAATCAGCAATGCCCGTGTAAATGGGAACAACGAATACACGCTTACGCTGACTACAGACGGGAAAGCGCAAACGGTTCACACCGATGCAAACGGAAAATGGATTAAAAGGGACTAATTCAAGAGGCTAACCCTTCCATTTCATAAAGAGGCTTAATTGCCTCTTTTTTTTGTGCCAGTAAGTTTCCGGTGGCGCAATTTCTCGTTACTTTAGCGCAAACCTATGAGCATGCAACGGATTTTGATTATTGAAGACGACGTTCCCTTTTGTCAGATGCTGGAACTCTTTCTTAAGCGAAAGTCGTTTGCAATAGACGCCACATTTTCTGCAACCGAGGCAAAAAAACGGCTTCAAGCCCAGAAATACGACCTTATTCTTACCGATTTAAGGCTGCCAGATCAGGACGGACTCTCGCTCGTTTCGGAGTTTAAACGCGATTTCCCCAATACGCCGGTCGTTCTCATGACGGGTTACACGGACATTAACACGGCCGTAAAAGCCATAAAAAACGGAGCAGCAGATTATATTTCAAAGCCGCTTAACCCCGATGAAGTGCTCATCGTACTGCAAAACGCGCTCGCTGCGGAGCCGGAAATCGCAAAAACCCCTGAGCCGCAAATCGCGGGTTACGTCTCCGGAATTTCTGCCGAGTCCAAAAAACTCGCGCAATACATCGATCTGGTTGCGCCCACGGATATGTCCGTACTCATCATAGGTGAAAGCGGCACCGGCAAGGAAATCATCGCACAAAAAATACACGACAACAGCCCCAGACGAAACGAAAGTTTTATAGCGGTAGATTGCGGCACCATTCCCAAAGATTTGGCTTCAAGTGAATTTTTCGGACATACGCGCGGCTCGTTTACAGGTGCTTTATCGGACAAAATGGGTTACTTCGAAGCGGCTCATAAAGGAACGCTGTTTCTGGACGAAATCGGGAACTTGTCCTACGAGAACCAGATTCGGTTGTTGCGCGCGCTCCAGGAACGCAAAATAAAACCGGTGGGAAGCAACACAGAAATTCCAGTAGATATCCGGATTATTACCGCGACGAACGAGGATTTGCGCGAAGCTGTAAAAAACGAAACTTTTCGCGCCGATTTGTACCACAGAATCAATGAGTTCTCCATTCAGTCACCGGCGTTGCGCGAACGTGAAGAAGACATTATTTTATTTGCCGAGTTTTTCCTCGATAAAGCCAACCGCCAGTTAGGAAAATCAGTTCTGGGCTTTTCTGCCGAAGTGATCTCGATTTTCGAACGCTATTCGTGGCCCGGCAACTTGCGCGAAATGCAGAACGTCATTAAACGCGCCGTGTTACTCACCAAAAGCGACAAAATTCAACCGCTGGCACTGCCTGCCGAATTAACCGTTGCCGAAACATCAGCACAACCGCACACCCTGTCGGAATCAGAAAAACAGGCGATCGTTTCAGCGCTTGAAAAATCGGGAAACAACAAATCCAAAGCTGCGAGATTGCTCAACATCACGCGAAAAACGCTTTATAACAAAATGAACCAGTTCGGGCTGGATTACTGATTCGCGCGAATTTTCTTGAGCAGCGCATCCACCAATGGCATTAACCTGACAAACAACTCGCCTGCTTTGGCTAAAGGCAGGGGTTGTTGCAACGCATTCAACAATTCGCCGGCTTCCTCACAACCGAGTTGCAAAAACATCGGACGCATTTTGTGCGCAATCATTTGAATGTCGCTCCCGTCATTATTTTCAATGGCTGATTGCAGCCGGTTCATATTAGACAACGTATCGCGTTCAAATGTTTTGAGTACGCGTTTGTACTGCTGCGGATCTTGCGGAAAAAATGCCCTCAACTGCCCGAATCCGCCCCCGGGGTTGTCCGATATTGTCAACGGTTCGCGGTTTGTACCCGATACGCGGTAAAGTTCATTCAGCAACCCGGCAGCGGAAAACGGTTTGCGCACGAGGCCCGAAAATCCTTTCTGCAAATAATGTTCAAGCC
>CAZTGF010000151.1:0-2782 GCA_964612955.1 uncultured Flavobacterium sp. | reverse complement strand
TATTGTGGTTTTTTGGGTTAATGGGCGTGGCGATGTCTGCACAGGGCATTTCGGGGCGCGTACATTTTTTAGGGAAAGGCGTGGCCAATGTGCGTCTTACGCTAAAAACACCGTCCGAAAATTTGGCGTACACGTTTAGCGACACCCAGGGGAATTTTAGTTTTGCCGTGGCTTTCCGAGACAGTCTCAGCGTTACCTCGGCCCATTTAAGTTATGAGCCAAAAACGGTGCCCCTGACAAAAGCGAACCAATCCAATCTGGAGATTTCGCTCGAGGAAAAGGTAGAGTTTCTGGAGGAAGTTATCATTCAGAGCGATCTGCCGATGCGCCAGAAACGCGATACCCTCGTGTACAATATTGAACATTTTAAAGACGGATCAGAAAAGGTAATCGAAGACCTGCTTAAAAAATTGCCCGGCGTAGACGTGGAACCGGGTGGAAAAATTCGGTATAATGGCCGCGAAATTAGCGCACTCACCCTCGATGGGGAGGATGTTTTTAAAACGGGTTACGCCATAGGCAGCAAAAACCTCGATGTAGATTATGTAGAAGGCGTAGAGGCTATCGAAAACTACAACAAAGACCGGATTCTGCACAAAATTACGCGCACAGATGATGTCGCGTTGAACCTGAAACTCAAAAAAGGCATTCCGGCACTCACGGCACGCGGAAAGTTCGAAAACGATTTTCACGACAAATACGACAATTCCGTCACGGCTTTGTTGCTCGGGAAAACCAAAGGGTTTAGTACCACGGGCCTGAACAACATTGGCAACCAAACAGAAGAAGACCTCACAGCCGGTGGTTTAATGGCCTATTGGCGCAGCAGGCCTTTGTTGCCGGAGGGGCATTTTCCAAGAGGCGTGGAAACGCAAAACGCTTATTTAAACCGTACCTTTCTCACGAGTAACGCGCTAAACTTAAAATTGTCCGAACAACTTTCATCGGATTTCAACCTCTCGTACTACAACGACCGCCTGGACCAGCAACACAACCACATTATAGAATACAATACCGGAAACGAGGCATTTGCGCACACACACCGCGAATTTCATCACAGAAAGCCAAAGCAACTCATGCTGGAAAATCATACGCAGTTTTACAACGGAGATAACCTGCAGATTGTTGCTGGACTCAAAGCGGGTTTCAGAACATCGGAGTTTTATAACGAAGCTTTAACAAACGGCCTGGAGCGCGATAACGGCCTGAATTCGGACAGCAGGTTTGTTTCGGGTCGAACGGAACTTACGCGCAGATTTGGGCTGGAATCGGCTTTTAAAGTGGGCGTGGACTATCAGTTCGAGGAATGGCAGCAATCGTTTTGGCTCTCACCAGAGGTGGCGCTCACGGAGTTTGTCTCTGCGTCTGACCAAACGATGAACATGGGCTTACACCGGTTCGAAGGACGCGCCGAATTCTACAACAACTGGAAAAATTTCAAATTTAAAGTCGTAAACACGGCCCGGGCTACGAATGAAACTCTCGATACGCGGCTCGGAAGTGAGAGTGAGGAAGCTTTGGCCTTTTCGAATGATTTGTCTTACCGTCAGTTTTTAAACGATTTAACGGCCGAAACGGATTTCAGCATCAAAAGCGTCAAATTCAAGGTGAAACAAACCCTTTGGTACCACCATGCCGATGCAGGATATGAGGCGCGGGACGACTGGCGTTATTTGTTTTCGGCCGAAGCGAACCTGAGATTGGTGCGCAAACAAGGCCTTAGATTAACCGCCGATAGAACTGTCCAAACTCCCGGAATTGAGCGCATTTACACAAATCCGGTACTAACGTCTCACCGCAGCTTAAGTTATAACGACGGCAATTTTGGCAACATCGGGCTCACGCGGTTCTCCATCGGGTACAACATTTTTGATCCTTACAACACGTTTACGTTAAGGTCGTGGGTAGACTATACCTTGCGCGATAGAGATTATTACAACGTCATAGAAATTACGCCTCAGATGGTTTATCAACGCGCGTTTCTATCGGACCGGGGCAACAGACAAACAACTGCCAATGTTCAGGTCGATAAACTGATTCCGCGCATTTACGTTCATTTTAAGTATAGCGGGGCGTATCTTTTGGGCGATTTCTACAACTATGTGAACGATTCGGACTTGCGATTGGTAAAAAATCATTCGCTCATCCAAAGTCTGTCGCTGCGCAAAACCTTTTTAAAAAGCATTACGCTCCAGAACAACTTCCAGTTGCGTCAGAGCCGGTTCGTGGCCGATGGCGGTCTTTCGAACCAGAATAGCAGCATCCAGAACGATTTTACGGTATTTTACAAATCCAAAGGAGAACTGACGGCAAAAACTTCGCTGGCCACGTACATTCCGGATATGGACCAGCGCGGCACCTACCACTTTTGGAACGCCGAAGTATCTTATTTCTACGAACGCCTGAACTGTCAGATATACGTGCGCGGGCAAAATCTTGCAAACCACAAGACTTTCAGGCGCATCGCGATTTCTGACTACGCGGTGAGTTCGCATTCGTACAGATTACAGGAGCGCGCAGTGCTACTGGGCCTGCTTTTTAAAGTGTTCTGACGCGCGACCGTAACTTTCGGAGAATTTTAAAAAATAACTGCGTGGAGCTTGACTGTTGAATATATATATTTATATATTTAGATATTGCAATTCAGTAAGAGAAGAAGAAAACTATTCTTGTTTTGCGAAGAAGCCAGAATCAAATTAGCATCTTTTTTTCTGGAGTCGGAAGATTATCCTTAAATAATTTCTAAGCCATGAAATACCTATATTACGGGGCGCTTATACTC
>CAZTGF010000150.1:0-2818 GCA_964612955.1 uncultured Flavobacterium sp. | reverse complement strand
CCGGTTAAATTCAACGGCCTTCCGGGTTTGATTCTCAAAGTGCGCCTTGTGGATCCGGTAGCTATCTGGACCATCGAAGCCATCGAACTCAGAACAGAGAAAGCCACGCGCGAAATTGCAAATCCATACGAGGGAAAAAACGTCATTCCGTTTGAGCGATACCGACGCGACTATAACGCCAAATACAAGGAATTTGAGTCTTTCCAAAATAACGATGTCAAAATGGTTAGAGGCGGGGTGGAGATTATCGATGAATAAGTGCTTACTTTTTTTATTGTTCTTTTTGTGGTGCGGCACAACGGTTCTGGCGCAGATTTCGGGTCGTGTACACGATGGCGGAAAGGGCGTAGGAAATGTGCGGCTCACGCTTAAAAGTCCGTCCGAATCGGTGGCTTATACGTTTAGCGACCCGAGCGGAAATTTCAGTTTCCCGGTAGCATTTCGCGACAGTCTCAGCGTAACATCGGCCCATTTGAGTTACGAACCTCATACCGTTAATGTCACGGCTGCCAATGCCTCGGCTCTCGAGATTTCGTTGGTGCAAAAAGTAGAATTTCTGGAGGAGGTCATTATTCAAAGCAATCTTCCAACGCGCCAAAAACGCGACACTCTCGTGTACAACATCGAACATTTCAAGGACGGATCGGAGAAAGTCATCGAGGATTTACTTAAAAAACTGCCCGGCGTAGATGTGGAACCCGGCGGTAAAATCAGGTATCAGGGGCGCGAGATTAGCGCACTTACGCTCGATGGGGAGGATGTGTTTAAATCCGGCTATGCCATTGGCAGCAAAAATCTCGACATCGGTTATGTTGAAGGCGTCGAGGCGATTGAGAATTACAACAAGGACCGTATTTTGCACAAAATCACGCGTACTAACGACGTAGCCCTGAACCTTAAACTCAAAAAAGGAATTCCCGTACTTTCGGCCCGCGGCAAATTCGAAAACGATTTTCACCGCAAATACGACAATTCGGTGACGGCCTTGCTGCTCGGAAAGAGTAAAGGATTTAGTACCACTGGCCTAAACAACATCGGAAATCAAACAGAGGAAGACCTGAACGTCAATAATTTTCGCGCAGATTGGCTCACGAGACCGCTGTTGCCCGAAGGCGTTTACCCCCGAGCTGTGGAAACGCAAAACGCTTATTTAAACCGCACGCTGCTCACGAGTAATTCGCTAAACCTGAAAGTATCTGAACAACTCTCCACGGATTTTAACGTCTCGTACTACAACGACCGGCTGGACCAGCAACACGGCAACGTTATAGAATACAACACCGGAGACAACGCCTTTTTGCATACGCACCGCGAATTTCACCGACGAAAACCAAAACACCTCATGCTCGGGAATCACATGCAGTTCTACAACGGAGATAACGTGCAAATTACTACGGCGCTCAAAGCGGGTTTTCGCGAATCGGAGTTTTACAATCAGGCGTTGAACAACGGCGTTGCGCGCAATAACGGTCTGGGTTCGGAGAGTCGCTTTGTTTCTGCCCGAACCGAGTTCACGCGCCGGATTGCGCTCGAATCCGCCTTTAAGGTGGGCGTGGATTATCAGTTTGAACAGTGGCAGCAGTTGTTTTGGCTCTCGCCCGAGGTTGCGCTTACCGATATCGTGGCAGCATCGGACCAGACGATGGACATTGGCCTAAACCGCTTTGAGGGGCGGGCCGAATATTATAACAAGTGGAAAAACTTCAAATTCAAAATCGTAAACACTGCGCGCGCCACAGAAGAAACCCTCGATACAAAACTCGGGAGCGAAACTGAGGAAGCAGCGGCTTTTTCAAACGATTTGTCGTACCGGCAATTTTTAAACGATTTAACCGCAGAGGCAGATTTCCGCATCAAACGCATCAAATTTGTCGTGAAACAGACTTTGTGGTTCCACCATGCCAATACGGGCGATGAGGCGATGGACGACTGGCGCTATTTGTTTTCGGCCGAAGCGAACTTCCGGCTGGCGCCAAAGCACAACCTTAGATTAACCGCCGCTAGAACCGCAGAAACTCCGGGAATCGACCGCGTTTTTAAGAATCCCATACTAACGTCTCACCGCACATTAAGTTACAACGACGGCACTCTGGGCAACATCGGCAACACTCAGTTTCAACTTTCGTATTCGATTCTCGATGCTTACAACACGTTCTTTTTTAAATCGTGGATTGCGCGGACATTGCGCGATAAGGATTACTACCACGTCATCGAAATTACGCCTCAGATGGTTTACCAGCGCGCTTTTCTATCGGGCCGAGGGAATGACCAAACCACGGTAAATGTGGAGGTGGACAAACTGATTCCGCGCATTTACGTCCACTTTAAATATAGGGGATCGTACCTGATTACCGATTTTTACAACTACGTAAACGACTCGGACCTGCGATCGGTGAAAAGCCATTCGTTTGCGCAAAGCCTCTCGCTGCACAAAACGTTTTTCAAACGCCTTACGCTGCAAAACAATTTTCGGTTGCGTCAAAGCCGTTTTAGTATCGATGGAGGTAATTCCAACCATAACAACAGCTTGGAGAACGATTTTACGGCTTTTTACAAATTCAAAAGCGATGTTACGACCAAAACCTCGCTATCCACGTTTATTGCCGATCTGGACAACCGCAACCCGTATCACTTTTTAAACGCTGAGGTTTCTTACTATTACGAGCGCCTGAATTGTCAGATTTCGCTGCGAGGACAAAACCTGCTGAACCATAAAACGTTTACGAAGGTTTCCATTTCGGATTATGCCGTGTATTCCACCTCGCACCAATTGCAGGAGCGAACAGTGCTGCTTGGGCTGCTGTTTAAAATGTTCTGA
>CAZTGF010000149.1:0-2831 GCA_964612955.1 uncultured Flavobacterium sp. | reverse complement strand
GAGAACTACGTTTTTTAAATGGCTGCAAATCAGTTGTTTCCTCTTGGTTTCTTTACTTGGAACCGAGCGTGCGGAAGCTCAGTGCCCGGTGGTAACGCTCCCTGTTCAAACTTTTTGCGATGTAGAGTCTCCCGCCGTGTCCAATCTGATCGCGACGGATATGGGCGGAGGCGTGGTTTGGTATGCGACCGCTACTTCAACTACGCCGCTTTCTCCAACCGCCGGACTCGTATCCGGAGAGGATTATTTCGCCGCAGATGCGAGTGGCAATTGCAGCGAACGTCAAAGTGTCGTCGTTACGATTTATTCGGCCCCTACCGGACTTAACTTTCAAGGGCCTTGTGTGGAAACCCCCGGAGAGGCGACAATCGCCGATCTCGTGGCCGTCGGAAACAACATCCAGTGGTACGATATGCCCACAGGGGGTACGCCGCTTCCGTATTCGACGATTCTCGCAGACAACACCATTTATTACGCAAGCCAGACGAATCCAAACACGGGTTGTGAGTCTTCGCGTATGTCGGTTTTTGTGAACGTAGGGCTCGTGCCCGTGCCGCAGGGCGATGCGATTCAACAATTCTGTAACCTGCCCGATTTTCCTCCCACAGTGGCCGATTTGCAGCCCAGTGGTCCCGGTTACCGATGGTATGCCACGATTTCCTCGGCAGTTCCTTTGCCGCTGAATACGCACCTTATCGATGGGGAAACCTATTACGCCACATCGGTCGATCCGCCTTGTGAGAGCGAAAACCGCCTGGAAATTACCGTTGAACTCATCACTCCAAATAATGCGGGAGCCGATGGGTTGCTGTCGTTTTGCGAAAATGCAATCGCGCCGGGTCAAACCGTTGATTTGTTTTCAGGGCTCGAAGGTTCTGCGGATGCCACGGGTTTTTGGACGGGGCCTGCCACTACCGCAAACGGACATTTGGGCACGGTGGACCTTTCCACGTTAACGGCCGCCGGAAGTCCGTATACGTTTGTGTATCGCGTGGAGTCATCGAATTGTCCTGCGGCTACGGCCACGGTGACGGTGGAAGTTTTGCCGCCGCCCACCGCGAGCATCAAAGCAACGCCGATTCTTTGCGAGGCGTCCGAAGGCGTGGTCACGATCACAGGAACCCCCGGAGCGACGGTTACTTATACGGCAAATGGTGAAACTTTGAGCATTGTGCTGGGCGAATCGGGAATCGGTCAGATCATCGGCCCGCTGGACATCACAACGGTTTACACGCTCATTAGTGTAACTTCGGCCACAACTCCGGCCTGTACGACACTTTTAGACGAATCCGCTGCGATTCAGGTGCTGCCGTTGCCGGTGGCTACCGCGTCCTCGTCCGATTTTATTTGTTTTGGAGATACAGCAACCGTGTTGTTTACGGGAACGCCCGGAGCCACAGTGTCATTTGCTGTGAACGGTGGTCCGGCTCAGTCTCTTGTGCTCGACGCCGCTGGACAGGCCGTCTATGAAAATGCGTTTTCTTCGGACGCGACGATTGAACTTATATCGGTAAGCCGTTTCGATACGCTGCTCTGTACGCGTGAATTGTCCGAAGTGCTTACAATTTCGGTGCAACCGCTTCCCGTAGTTTCGATTTTGGGAGCTACGGAAATTTGTCCGGGCCAGATCACCGATGTTATGTTTACAGGCGCTCCGGGGACTGTTGTCCGATATACTGTAAACTCAGCCGAAATCCAGGAAATTGTCCTCGGACCAACGGGTGTGGCAACGCTTACGACCCAATATACAGAAACCACCATCATCGATCTGGTAGACGCAGTTTCGCCGCCGCCTCATGTTTGTCCGGCTCCGGTAAACGGGTCGGTAACGATTACAGTAGCGGAGTTGCCCGTTGCAACGCTTTCGTCCGATGTGGAAATCTGCGAAGGAGAAACGGCGACAGTTACCATTACTGGAACGCCCGGAGCTACGGTCTGGTACACGGTTAACGGAGCTGCGCCGGTTTCGGTGGTGCTCAGTGCTTCAGGAGAGGCTCATTTATCGGGCACTTACAGCGAAACGACCGTGATTTCGCTTACTTCTGTCTGGTCTGAAGGTACGCCCTCGTGTGAGCAGATTCCGGAGGCTTCGGTTACAATTTTTGTCACGCCACTGCCTGTTATTTCGCTTAACGACGACATTCAAATTTGTCCGGGACAATCTGCTGCGGTAACGTTTACTGGAACTCCGGGCGCAACTGTAAATTATACGGTAAACGGAGTCGCCGCCTCGATTGTGATCGGCGAATCAGGCGCGGCTACCATCGAACAAACTTATACCGAAACAACTACTTATGTGCTCGTGAGTGCACAAACCTCGGGCACTCCTTCGTGTACGGCGTCTCAAACAGGTCAGATGACCGTGGAAGTATTGCCTCAGCCTTTTGTGACTATCAGCGGGGAAACCGGCATTTGCGCGGGAGAAGAAGCTACGATAACATTTACCGGAACGCCGGGCGCAATTGTGTTTTATACAATAAATAACGGGGCGGTGCAGACCATTGCGCTTAACCCCTCGGGAACGGCTCAGATCACCCAGGCATTTATAGAAGATGCGCTGTATACGCTTGTCGGCGTTTCATTGACGGAACCTGCGGGTTGCTACTTCCCCGTAGGAGGCCAGGCGCAGATTACGGTGAGCGACCTTCCTGTGGTGGCAATAAGCGGCGATACTGCGATTTGCGAAGGCCAGCAGGCGACGATTTCGTTTACGGGAACTCCGGCCGCGATTGTGACTTACTCGGTGAACGGCGGTCCGGCTCAGACGATTGTGCTCGACGATTTCGGCAATGCGCAGTTCACGCAAACGTTTTCTGAAACGACTGTAATTA
>CAZTGF010000148.1:0-2871 GCA_964612955.1 uncultured Flavobacterium sp. | reverse complement strand
TAATTCAATTTTAAAATGGCAAGATATACTGGTCCAAAAACTAAAATTGCGCGCAAATTCGGCGAGGCAATCTTCGGAGAAGACAAATCCTTCGAAAAGAAAAATTACCCTCCAGGGCAACATGGTTTAGCCAAGAAGAGAGGTAAAAAATCAGAATACGCAATCCAGTTGATGGAGAAGCAAAAAGCGAAATACACTTACGGTATTCTCGAGAAACAATTCCGCGGCCTGTTCGAAAAAGCTTCGGCTGCCCGTGGAGTAACAGGCGAAGTATTGCTTCAACTGTGCGAGGCCCGTTTGGACAACGTGGTTTACCGCCTTGGCATTGCACCATCGCGCCGCGCTGCCCGCCAGATTGTTTCGCACCGTCACATTACCGTGAACGGCGAGGTCGTAAACATTCCATCGTACCATGTAAAAGCCGGCGATGTAGTTGCTGTACGCGAAAAATCGAAATCTCTTGATGCCATTACTGCTTCGCTCGAGAATTCATCCCGCGCTTACGAGTGGCTTACATGGAACAACGACACAAAAGAAGGTACTTTCGTTTCCGTGCCTGCAAGATTGCAAATCCCGGAGAATATCAAAGAACAACTGATTGTCGAATTGTACAACAAATAAAAAACTGACGTAGTCTAAATTATGGCAATATTCAATTTTCAGAAACCCGATAAGGTTATTATGGTTGACTCAACCGATTCAGAAGGTAAATTCGAATTTCGCCCTCTGGAGCCCGGTTATGGTCTAACTGTAGGTAACGCGCTTAGAAGGGTACTGCTTTCCGCCCTGGAAGGATACGCAATTACCTCCGTGCGCATCGAAGGTGTAGATCACGAATTCTCCACTATTTCAGGTGTTGTGGAAGATGTAACCGAAATCATCCTCAACCTGAAACAGGTGCGTTTTAAACGCCAGATTGAAGACGTAGACAACGAATCGGTTACCATTTCAATTTCAGGAAAAGACCAGCTTTTGGCCGGCGATTTCCAAAAATTCATCTCAGGATTTCAGGTGTTGAACCCGGATCTTGTGATCTGTAACGTGGACAGCGGCATTTCGCTGAACATGGAGCTCACGATCGAAAAAGGCCGCGGTTACGTTCCGTCTGACGAGAACAAAAAGCCGAACGCCGCCATCGGAACCATAGCTACCGACTCGATTTTTACTCCGGTAAAGAACGTGAAGTACGCTATTGAGAACTTCCGTGTGGAGCAAAAAACAGATTACGAGAAACTGGTTTTCGAAATCAAAACCGATGGTTCCATCAGCCCTAAGGACGCGCTGACCGAGGCCGCCAAAGTTTTGATCCACCACTTCATGTTGTTCTCTGACGAGCGCATTACACTTGAGGCCGACGAAATCGCACAAACGGAATCTTATGACGAGGAGTCGCTGCACATGCGTCAGTTGCTTAAAACAAAACTCGTAGACATGGATCTTTCTGTTCGCGCGCTGAACTGTCTGAAAGCTGCCGAGGTGGAAACACTGGGCGATCTGGTTTCGTTTAACAAGAACGACCTGATGAAGTTCCGCAACTTCGGTAAAAAGTCACTCACTGAACTCGACGAACTCGTGGCTCAGAAAAACCTGACTTTTGGAATGGATTTGAGCAAGTATAAATTAGATAAAGACTAGTCCGCGAGCCGGATAAAATAACAAGCAATGAGACACGGAAAGAAATTTAACCACTTAAGCAGACAAACCGGCCACCGTAAGGCTATGTTGGCGAATATGGCTTGCTCACTTATCGAGCACAAGCGCATCAACACCACTGTCGCTAAGGCAAAAGCGCTCAAACAATTCGTTGAGCCGCTGATTACAAAATCCAAGGAGGACACTACGCACAACCGCCGTATTGTATTTTCTTACCTGCGCAGCAAATACGCTGTTACAGATTTGTTCCGCGACGTAGCGGCCAAAGTTGGCGACCGTCCGGGCGGATACACACGCATCATCAAACTGGGCAACCGTTTGGGAGATAACGCCGATATGGCTATGATTGAACTTGTTGACTTTAACGAACTCTACAACGGAGGTAAAAAAGAAGTTAAGAAGTCAAGAAGCCGTCGCGGCGGAAAAGGCAAAAAAGCTGACGAAGCTGTGGTTGCAGAGGCCACTCCGGAAGTTACTGAAACGCCTGCTATCGAAGACGATAACAAGAAAGAAAGCGCTGAATAAGCTGTTTTTGAACTTGACAGAAAGAAGGACGAACTCTAGGGTTTGTCCTTTTTTTTTTTGATTTTGGGCAGCTTTTCGCGCTGTCCGCGTTATCTTTTGCCGCTCCGCATCAAAAGGATGCTGCTCCCATCGCGGCTGCAGCGCCAATCACGGCTGTTGCTCATTCCGGCGCTTTCGGTCACAGAAATTTTTAAATTACGATCTCAAGCAGTTTTAGTGTAGATTTCAAATCGATTTTTTTTCTACCTTCGGTTATGCGCCGGTAACTAACTCCCCGGGGTTCACATAAATCTGCTCGTTTTGATCACAAATGCGCGTTGCCTGAATTGCGGCAAAGAACTCCTGGATAAGTTCTGTTCCGGTTGCGGACAAAAAGCGGACACGCACCGGATTTCGTTCGCGAATTTTGTTTCACACGACGTGCTTCACGGCGCGTTCCATCTCGAAAAGGGAATCATGTACACGGCCCGGCAAGCGCTTACGCGCCCCGGCAAAGCAGCACTCGACTATATTTCTGGCAAAAGAAAGCGCTATTACAACGTGTTCTACCTTATTTTAATTACACTTGGTGTTCTTGTGTTTATCCGGCATCTGAGCGAGGTTATTTACGTGAATCAGGGCGGCGTGCTCAGCGAACCCGAACCCTATCTCAATGAAGCCAGCCGCAGGTTTGCAGAGCTTTTTTCCCAGAAA
>CAZTGF010000147.1:0-2880 GCA_964612955.1 uncultured Flavobacterium sp. | reverse complement strand
GAACAACTCGACGGCAAAACCATGCGGATTCTAAAACAATTCGCGCCTTTCGGGCCTCTGAACATGGCTCCCGTTTTCATTGCCCGGAATGTGACGGACACCGGATTTGCACGGCCCATCGGTAAAAATTCAGCGCATTTGAAAGCGGAACTCATTCAAAATGGCGCGCGATTTTCGGCTATCGGATTTGGTTTGGCAGAAAAAATCAGCGTACTCGCTCGGAAACAACCTATAGACGCAATATTTTGTGTCGAAGAAAATCACTATCGGGGCGAAGTAAGCCTTCAGCTTAGATTGAAAGATGTTGCGGCATCGGCGATTGAACCATCGGCGTTAAATACGCGCAATGAGAATCCGGTTTCGTCGAACACGCCATATGTATAATATTGCACCCAATCGCCGAGGTTAATGTATCTCGATTCGGGCCGAAGTGAAATATCGAGCGGCAAATGCCTGTGCCCGAAAACAAAGAAGTCGTAGTGCGCTGTCTCAAGTTTCCGCCGACAATACGCGACGAGCCATTCGTTGTCCGATCCGAGGAAACGCACATCATCGGCCCCGGAAATCAATTTGTTTTTGACCGACAAATGCTGAGCGAGCGCCACGCCTATATCCGGATGAAGCCATCGGTAAAACCATTTTGACACCGGATTCGTGAATACTTTTTTCATGCGCTTATAACCTTTGTCGCCCGGACCTTTTCCGTCCCCGTGTCCGATCAGAAAGCGCTTCTGATTAAAGTCAAATTCTTTATTGTCGAAAAAAACGGGAATGTCAAGCTCGGTCTCGAAATAGTTGCTCATCCACAAATCGTGGTTGCCTACGAAAAAATAAACAGGTATGCCACTGTCGCGGATTTCGGCAAGTTTTCCGAGTACGCGCACAAATCCTTTCGGGACGACTTTTTTGTATTCGAACCAGAAATCGAACAAATCGCCGAGCAGAAACAAAGCAGCCGCATCGCTTTTAATATGGTCAAGCCATGCGACAAAGCGCTTTTCCCGAACGCGACTCGAGGCCATATCAGGCGCTCCAAGATGCTGGTCAGAGGCAAAATAAACTTTTTTTCCGTGGGGAATTTGCATGTTATTCGTTATCAGCGGCAAACCATTCGGCGTATGAACTGTCCGTTTCCTGTAACCGCAGCGAAAAAAGAGAAATGTTTTCTGGCAAACGGCGCGCAATGCAGGCCGCAAAATCGATGACCATATTTTCGCTCGTGGGTTGGTAATCTACGAGAATCACGTGGTGGCCGCGGCTTTCGAGTTCGCGTGCAAGTTCCACATGAGGCGTGGTTCTATTGAAAACAGTCGCGTGGTCAAAACGGTCGACGATTTCCTCTTTTACGATTTTTTTGAGGTCGGTAAAATCGATGACCATCCCGAATTTCACGTGGTTACGATCCTGATTCGGGCTGCCGATCACCGTCACCGACAATTTGTAACTGTGGCCGTGGACATTTTTGCATTTGCCGTCGTAGCCAAACAGCGCGTGCCCGGTTTCGAAGCTGAATTGCTTGGTGATACGGATTTTAGGCATGGTCAAAAAATTTGGTCAAAGGTACAAAAATCTGTGGGCGTTATTTTACGGGCGTTCCTGACACAATTCCACGAGTACGCCGGAGGTGGATTTCGGGTGCAGAAACGCGACGAGTTTGTTGTCCGCTCCGGGTTTGGGTTGCTCGTTAATCAGCGTAAAACCCTCGGAAGTCAGTCTTTTAATTTCGGCGTAAATATCGGCTACGTCAAACGCAATATGATGAATGCCCTCGCCTTTTTTTGCAAGAAACTTCGCTATCGGACTCTCGGGCGAGGTGGCTTCGAGGAGTTCTATTTTGTTCGGACCGGTTTGAAAAAACGATGTGCGCACGCCTTCGCTCTCCACCGCTTCCTGTTTGTAGGGCGGCGTTCCGAGCAAACTCGTAAACAGCATATTGGATTTTTCGAGGCTTTCTACGGCAATTCCGATGTGTTCAATTTTGTTCATAAACGGGGATTTTCGCAAATATACGGGCCAAATGTACCAAAAGGCAAAATCAGGTTAAAAATCGTATTTTTGTTGACATGGAAACGAACAGACAAAAGAAAATCGGAAGCGTCATACAGAAAGACCTGGCGGACATCTTACAAGGTGAAGTCCGCAGAAACAACATCAGCAACCTCGTGATTTCGGTGAGCAAAGTCAGCGTCACAACCGACTTGTCTGTGGCATCGGTGCATTTGAGCATTTTTCCTCAGGCTAAAGCTGCCGAAACCTTAGCGGCAATTAAATCGAACGGGCCTTTGATTAAACACGATCTTGCGCAACGCGTAAAACTGCAATTGCGCAAAGTGCCCAACCTGAACTTTTACCTCGACGATTCTCTCGATTACATCGAAAAAATTGACAACGCACTCAAAGGCACCGAAAATCCTGTGACGAATCCCGAATTGTTAGACCGACGCAAAAAATCGTAAGTGAACTTCGCGCTCTACATCGCCAAACGCTACCTGCGCACGGCCAGTAAAAGCAATGCAATTAACATTATTAACGGCATCGCGTCGCTGAGCATTATTGTGGGTGCGGCCGCATTGTTCGTAGTGCTTTCGGTTTTTACGGGGCTAAAGGAATTCAGTCTTTCGTTCAGCAACGACTTTGACCCGGATTTAAAAGTGATGCCCGCGTTCGGAAAAACAATTGACGTTCCGGCGGAAAAATGGGAACAAATTCAGCAAATTCAAGGCTTATCGGCCGCTGCAAAAAGCGTGGAAGAACGCGTATTGTTTGCGTTCGACGGAAAAGAACAAGTGGCGTACTTAAAAGGCGTAGACGAATATTACACGGGTGTAAATCCTGTAGACGACGCGATTTTTCAGGGCATGTGGCTCAATAAAAACTCTT
>CAZTGF010000146.1:0-2886 GCA_964612955.1 uncultured Flavobacterium sp. | reverse complement strand
ACGACAAACCCGAGCGTCATTTGCCAATCGATATCGATGTTGCCAAAGTTGTTAAAGTAATCCGTGTAGAGCATTACTTTGTCCTCGAGCGTTATGTTCTTGAAGATTTCGTGCCTGTGGTGGCCCGTAAATAAAATACCGAGTTCTGTTTTCGAAGTTTGGCCGCGTCTGAGCCTTTCTCCTGTCACCGGGTCGTAAAGCGCTTTTCGCACGCCAAATGCGCCCTGATCCGCCAGACGTTGGTCCAGAACAAGCGTACTCTTCATTGTAAGCGGCGAAATGTAGATGTTAAAGTTGTTCTCTTTGTCCGAATATTCCGAACCCACACCCAAAAACGTGTACGCGGGTGCAAACGGTTTTGAAATCGCGAGATCGGTATTCGGATAGGCGTAACCGTTTGTGAATTGGGTCGCAAAGCTGAACTTCGCCGTAGAATACCAGTTCGAGGCACTGTCGCGTCTGAATCCGGCCGAGGAAACGAGCTCAAAAACATCGTCCGTCTTGCGCCATTCAGTGCCGTCTTGCTTGTTCATGCCATAACGCACGTTAAGCTCGCTGTTCCATTTGAGAAAACCATTCGTGTACCGCCGCACAAATTTGGCTTTGGCTAGCCCGCTTACCGAACTCACACCACCGGCGCTCCAGTTTACAAACGCAATCTCGGTAAGGTCAAAACCAACGGTATTTATTTTTTCCCAGTTCGATGTAGTGTCAACTACCGTAGCCGGCGTTACGTTGTCCTGAGCCGATGCTTTAACAGCCAGAACCAACAGACACAAAAAAACGATTTTTCTCATGACGTGATCTTTCGCGTGCAAAAGTCTGATAAATTCAACATCCGGCAAAAACTAATTCCAGACTTTTTGCATCCAGACCGCAGCACTCGTATAATTTCGCAGGACTGCCGTGGGGAACAAACGCATCGGGAATGCCAAGCCGTTTTACAGGAACTGCATAACCGCGCTCGTTCGCAAATTCAAGCACCGCACTTCCAAAACCTCCGGCAAGCGCGCCGTCCTCTACGGTAATCACATATTTGTGCGATGAAAAAACCTGCGTCAATAACGCTTCGTCGAGCGGTTTTATAAAGCCGATATCTATGTGCGTGAAATTTTTTTCCGGGCCGAGGGCATCGAGCGCCTCAGCAACCTCATTCGCTATTGTTCCGCAACTGATCACGGCCACGCGTGCTCCGTGTCTGAGCACTTTCCCTTTCTCGATTTCCACGCGCTCAAACGGTTGCTGCCATTGGGCGTTTTTGCCACTTCCGCGCGGATACCGGATAACGATCGGACTTTTTACACCGGTTTGAGCCGTAAACAGAATGTTGCGCAGCGCTATTTCGTCTTTAGGAGCGTAAATCATCAGGTTAGGAATGCACCTAAGTGCCGGAATGTCGAATACGCCGTGGTGGGTCGGGCCGTCTTCGCCCACGATTCCTGCGCGGTCAAGGCAAAACACGACGGGAATTTTTTGCAGCGCCACATCGTGGATGATCTGGTCGTAGGCGCGTTGCATAAACGTCGAATACAAATGACAAAACACAATTTTACCGGCAGCGGCCATTCCTGCGGCAAGCGTTACGGCGTGTTGTTCGGCTATGCCAACGTCAAAGGCCCGGTCTGGGAATTCGTCCATAAGAAATTTCATCGACGATCCGGTGGGCATGGCTGGCGTAATGCCGATGATGTCCGGGTTCTCACGCGCAAGTTCGAGCAACGTCAACCCAAAAACGTCTTGGTATTTCGGCCCGACTGACGCCGTTTTGGGGTATAATTTCCCGGTAAGCCGGTCGAACTTCCCGGGAGCGTGGTAAGTCACCTGGTTCTGCTCGGCAAGTAGCAAACCTTTGCCTTTGGTGGTTACGACGTGTAAAAATCGCGGTCCGCCGGAAGCCTTGAGATCAGAAAGCGCGGTCAGCAATGCGCCCAGATCGTGGCCGTCCACGGGGCCTTTGTAGTTGAACTGCATCGCCTCAATCAAATTGTTGCGTTCCCTGATCCCCGATTTAACGCGGTTAAAATAATCTTTAAGTGCACCTACGCTCGCGTCTATGCCAATGGCGTTGTCGTTCAGAATCACGATGAGGTTCGCGTTTGTCACTCCTGCGTGGTTCAGCGCTTCAAATGCCATTCCCGATGCAATCGAAGCATCGCCAATCACGGCAATATGGGTTCGTTCGTCGTTTCCGTTTAACCGGGCCGCGAGTGCCATTCCAAGGGCGGCAGAAACAGAGGTCGAAGAATGCCCCGTGCCAAACGCGTCGTAAACGCTTTCATCCCGTTTCGGAAAGCCCGAAATGCCGTCGAAACTTCGGTTGGTGTGAAACGCATCTCTTCGGCCCGTAAGAATTTTATGCCCGTAAGCCTGGTGGCCCACATCCCAGATTAACACATCTTCTGGCGTATCGAACAAATAGTGCAGTGCAATCGTAAGTTCCACCACACCGAGACTTGCACCCAAATGCCCTTCGTTTTTAGACACGACTTCGATGATGAATTCGCGCATTTCAGATGCCAGTTGAGTCAGTTTCTCAGGTGGCAGGCGGCGCAAATCCACAGGCGCTTCTATATGTGCGAGCAAATTTTCAGGCATGGCGCAAAGGTACGCCTTGAAATTGTATTTTTACGATATGGAAAGTATTTTCACCGATGCCTGGTTTATGAAAAAGGCGCTTGAAGAGGCGCAGGTTGCATTCGAAAAAGGCGAAATTCCGGTAGGCGCCATTATCGTAGTCAAGGACAGAATCATAGCACGTACCCACAACCTCACCGAACTTTTAAACGATGTGACAGCTCATGCCGAAATGCAGGCGATTACTTCTGCAGCCAACTTTCTGGGCGGAAAATACCTCCGCGACTGTACGCTTTACGTAACGCTCGAACC
>CAZTGF010000145.1:1508-2899 GCA_964612955.1 uncultured Flavobacterium sp. | reverse complement strand
TTCCGGTTCGATTTGACTTCTACGCTCGAAATTGAAAACACGACAGGACGCGTGCAGCAAGAGGTTCTGAACGCCCAGTGGAATTTTTCGTCCAAAATCAACGATTATTATCAAATCGATCTCAAGTACCGACCGCTGACAACGTATGATTTTTACGAACCGCGCGTCGAAGGCCGGTTCTCGTACATGCCGCCGAGTCTTACGGGTGGATTTTACTTTAGTTCGAACTACAACCGCCGCTTTGCGCTCGATATAAACCCTACATTTGAATTGTACGATGAAAAGAACCGCACCGGATATGGGGTTTACACCTCGCCCCGATTCAGACTAAACGACAGAACGCTAATCATCGCTGGATTTGGCTACCACCAGAGTTTTAACGAACGCGGTTTTGTGGATTTTACGGCAGAAGACATTATTTACGGACAACGCCATGTAGAAACTTATTCAACAACACTCGCAGCGCGCTATTCGATTAACAACCGCATGAGCCTGAACCTGAACGTGCGCCATTATTGGTCGTACGCGGAATACAACCGGGTTTTCGGCTTGCAGGACGATGGCTTTTTGCGCGATTTGGGCCCTACCTCGCTGGTTCCATCGGACTACGACCAAAACCTTAACCTGTGGAATTTTGACCTCGCTTATTCGTGGTGGTTTGCGCCCGCGAGCCAACTTTCGGTCATGTACCGCAACAACGCATCGGACTTTAGAAACCAGATTATCCCAAAGTTCGGACGCAACATCGACAATTTGTTTGCAGAAGGTGTGAATTCTGTTTTTTCGATAAGCATGCGCTATTTCATCGATTACAACTCGCTTAAACGCCAAAAGTAAACGGGCTGTGCTATCTTTGCAAAAACCCGTCTCATGAATAAAAATGTCATTCTGATGATTCTCGACGGTTGGGGTAACTCCTCTGATCCGAAAGTTTCAGCCATCGCACAGGCAAATACACCTTTTATCGACAGCCTTTACCTCCAATATGCCCATGCCCGGTTGCGTACGGACGGTCTTAACGTTGGGCTTCCGGACGGACAAATGGGAAATTCCGAAGTTGGACACATGAATCTGGGCGCCGGACGCGTCATTTATCAGGACCTGGCAAAAGTAAATCTGGCCTCGGAAGACGGATCGCTCTCGCGAGAAAAAGTGCTCGTGGAAGCTTTTGACTACGCGCGCAAGAACCACAAACGCGTGCATTTTCTGGGACTCGTGTCCAACGGGGGCGTGCATTCGCATGTGAACCACTTGAAAAGTCTTGTAAATGCGGCAACAAACGCAGGGCTAAACGAGGTTTTTATTCACGCTTTTACGGACGGGCGCGACGTTGACCCAAAATCGGGCGCTTATTTCCTCGGCGATCTGCAACATTTTCTAAAATCGCAAAC
>CAZTGF010000145.1:0-1408 GCA_964612955.1 uncultured Flavobacterium sp. | reverse complement strand
AATTTCAGAACCGATCGCGGCCGGCAACTTACCGAGGTTCTCACACAGCACGATTTACCCGAATTCGGGATGCAGAAGCTCGATTTGCACTACGTGACGATGACAAATTACGACGACAGTTACCATGACATCCGCGTTATTTACGACAAAGACAATATTACCGAAACGCTTGGCGAAGTACTCGCTGCGCACGGCAAAACCCAGTTGCGCATTGCAGAAACCGAGAAATATCCGCACGTCACGTTTTTCTTCTCCGGAGGTCGTGAAGCCACATTCGAAGGCGAAACCCGCATTTTGTGCAATTCCCCAAAAGTACCTACGTACGATCTTCAGCCCGAAATGAGCGCTTACGAAATCACGGACCGGCTACTCGAAGTACTGCCTAAAAAAAACGTCAATTTCGTGTGTTTAAACTTTGCCAACGGCGACATGGTGGGCCATACCGGAAATATGAACGCGGCCATTCTCGCCTGTGAAGCAGTGGACCGATGTGTGGAACGCGTGGTAACATCGGCGCTGGAAAACGGTTACACCACACTTTTACTTGCCGATCACGGAAACTGCGACACCATGCTCAACCCGGACGGAAGCCCGAATACCGCACACACGACAAACCCGGTTCCGCTGATTTGCATCGACCCGGATATTCATTCGGTCAAGGACGGGATTTTGGGCGACATTGCTCCTACGATCCTAAAACTGATGAACGTTCCGGCTCCGGATGCAATGACAGGAAAACCGTTAATTTAATTACCTGACACCGCCCTGTTCGTAAAACGCTTTGGCGATGCTTTCTCGATGGTCCGGATGCGCGATCGAAATCAGTGCTTCTGCGCGCTGACGAAGGGTTTTGCCGTACAAGCTCGCAATGCCGTATTCGGTGATAATATAGTGAACGTGCGCTCTGGTGGTCACCACTCCGGCGCCCTGTTTTAAAAAGGGTACAATGCGCGTCTCTCCTCTTTTGGTTACCGATGGCAAGGCGATGATTGCTTTTCCGCCTTCGCTCAACGATGCGCCGCGAATAAAGTCCATTTGCCCGCCAACGCCCGAATACATTCTGGGCCCGATGGAATCCGCACACACCTGGCCTGTCAGATCCACTTCGATCGCCGAGTTAATCGCGACCATTTTTGGATTGCGGCGGATCATTGCCGTGTCGTTCACAAACGAACTTTCGCGCATTTCAACAAACGGATTGTTGTGAACAAAATCGTATAACCGCTTGGAGCCAAGCAAAAACGTCGCGAGCGCCCGGCCTCTTGAAACCGCTTTGTTGCGACAGTTAATGACGCCTTTTTCGATCAGATCAATAACGCCGTCTGAAAACATTTCGGTATGCAAACCAAGGTTTTTGTGGTTGGAAAGCTGTGCGAGGGCCGCATTCGGAATTGAACCTATGCCCATT
>CAZTGF010000144.1:0-2927 GCA_964612955.1 uncultured Flavobacterium sp. | reverse complement strand
GATTCGGGCAAATACCATCGGACCACGCCGCTGCGAATGCCGTAAATCGCGCGCGCATTATACGCCCATCGCGCAAACAGCAAATCGTATAGAGGATTCACGCGGTAACGGAAATCGATGATAAAATCGAACTGTTGCGAACGCATGAACCGGCCCAGCCGAAGCACTTTTTTGAACTTGTCCCATTTGGTGCGTCCCGGAAAATCACCGAGATTCAGCAACCCGCCGGCGTATTCATAAGTAACGTTGTTTGTTAAAATAACATGGTGGACGCAATGGCCGGCAGAAACGAAAAACTCCGACAATCGGGCCTGTACGCGCTCTGTTCCACCGCCCGAGAGCGATTCGCCAACAAATGCTATTTTAAGTTCGCGAACGTCAGAATTCATGCGCCAATTAGTATTTTAGCGACAAATGTAACCAATTATGAAAATATTGCTCGTGGGCGAATACAGCGGCTTGCACAACACACTGAAACAAGGGTTGCAGGCACAAGGGCACGAGGTAACGCTCGTAGCTGCGGGCGACGGTTTTAAAAAATTTCCGGCCGATGTCAACATTGGCGAAAGATGGACAAATGCCTGGGGAATGTCGTTAATCCGGCGCGCTGTGGCTAAGATTACGGGCTTTGACATCGCACTTTGGGAACGCGGCTGGCACTTTAGCCGATTCCTTAAAAAAATGGAGCGGTTCGATCTAGTGCAACTCATTAATGAACGTCCGATAAAAACCACGATTTCCACAGAATCGCGTCTGATAAAAAAGCTACTTCAAAAACAACCTGATTTGTTTGTGTTATGTTGCGGGGCCGATTATTTGAGCATTTCGTATTTGCTTTCAAAACCGCTGCCCTACTCGATTCTTACGCCGTATTTTGAGCAGCCTGATTTGCGCCAAACCGCATTGCGCTATATGTTCGGCTACGTTACGCCCGCAAGCAAAAAATGGAGCGACTGGCTCGTGCAACACTCAAGAGGCATTATTGCATCGGACCTCGATTACTGGCTCGCGCTTCAGAACCACCCGAAGTTTCTGGGCTTAATTCCGAATCCGGTTAACCTTGCACAACTGCCGTTTAAGCCGCTCGAGGTTCACGGCCGCATTCAAATTTTCCTCGGCATTAATCCTTTGACGCGCGTAACCAAAGGAATTTCGCATTTTGAAGCCGCACTCGCTATTGTCGAACAGAAATATGCGGACCGAATTAAGATCACCAAAAGTCAGGGATTGCCGTACGCCGATTATATGAGGGCTTACGATTCGGCTCACATTGTACTCGATCAGGTGTATTCTCAGGATCAGGGCTATAACGCACTCGAAGCGATGGCGCGCGGCAAAGTCGTATTTACAGGTGCGGAAAATGTTTTCATTGAACGGTACAAACTCGAAAAAAAATCAGTCGCAATAAATGCGGTTCCCGATGCCAGAAAAATGGCCGATGCGCTGTGCGAATTAATCGAATCGCCCGAAAGAATGGCCGAAATCTCGAAAAACGCGCGCGAATTCATCGAACGAGAACACGATTATGTCTCAATCGCCAAAAAGTACATAAATACGTGGGAATCGAGCCTCATCGGGCCACGAGCAACGGCCGTCTGAAATAAATCGCAAGCCCGGTAAAATACGCGAAATACGTTAATGCATGCGCGGCTACAACGCCTTCAACGCCGGCAATCGCGCTGAATGACACCGAGGTTACATATAGCGTACCGAGCGAGAGCAGTTCTGCCACGATAAACGCGCGCGTGAGTTTCCTCGCAAAAAATCCGTAACCGAGCACAAGAGAAGCTGCCTTGAAAAAATCGCCCGCAAGTTGCCAGACAAACAGCGATTCCATGGGTTCAAATTCGGCCGAAAACAGCAAACGCACAATCCACGATCGCAGCAGATACACGAGCAAAAGCCCCGCGAGAAATATAGGCAATACACCCCGGAAATACGCCCAGAACACGCGGCCGGTTTGCAAAGGCGTTCGGGCCGAGGACAATTTCGGAAAAAAATAGAGCGTAATTAACGTGCTGATAAACAAAAAATAATACGACGCAATCCGCTGCATGCCTTCCCAGTAACCGCCGGCTTCCATGCCCCAGACTTCAACGAGGTTGTGCCGTATGCCAATAAATACGAGTGGCCCTATAAGTGCCGAAACAAGTGCCATTAACGAAAATGCGCCGAGGTTCCGGAATACAGAAAACTGACCTGTGAACGAAAACCCGGGCCAGCGCAACAAACCGCGCATTTGGTACATGTTCGCGAGGAGCAAAAACGCCGGAGCGAGAATTAACGCCAGAAGCGCGCCTTTTGTCTGATGTTCGACAATGAGCCAAACCGAGAGTGCCAAACCCGTAATATTGCCGAAAATATTAGCATACAACAATTTGCGGTACGCGCCGATCCCGTTCAGTACGAGTGTCGAAAAGGCCGATGCGAGCAGCACAGGCGCAAAAAACGCAAGAATTTTCACTACATCGGAGAGCGAAGTTCCCAGACCAAAAACGACATCGGACCAAAAACCGGAAAACGTGTACAACAGCAACCCTGTGAGTAGCCAAACGACCAACAACCACGGAAGTATCGCGCCTAAAAACGCATCCCGTTTGTGTGGACTTGATTTGTATTCGGCCAAATATTTTACAACGCCGTTCTGAAAACCGAGCAAGCCTATCGTTTCCAGGGCCGAGAGTGCGTTTCGCAAATGCGCTACAAGCGTCATTCCGGCCGGGCCTACGTAAACCGCAAGCACTTTGGACGATACCACGCCAGACAAAATGCGCAACCCCACAGACAACCCGTTCAGCGAGGCCACGCGGTAAAGCGGTAATCGGGCAATTTTTTTAAAATAACTCACGAAAAACGGTTCAACAGGTCGATGATATAGGTAATCTCATGCGGTTCGAGCCCGGGGTGACAAGGCAGGCTCAACACTT
>CAZTGF010000143.1:0-2940 GCA_964612955.1 uncultured Flavobacterium sp. | reverse complement strand
TCACCGCTACGGCTCAGTTTTACACAAAAAATGTCGCCCGCGCCGGGATTGGCCTCGTTTAGGTAAAACACGCCCGGTCCGGGATTAAAATCGACACTGTTCTTGAAAATGCCAACCATGTAAATATTTCCGGCAGCATCTGTGACTAAATCTGTGCAAATGTCGTTTCCGCTACTGCCAAAACGGGCAGCCCATTGTGTGGTTTGAGCCAAAGTGGAAAGGCCGAGTAGCAGAAATGTGAGCGTAAAGTAGCGCATGCTGTTTGTTTAAAAAATGCGAATGTATTGATTAAAAACCAGTTATGCTAAAGGCCATGCTATTTTCCGTTAAACTCGCTCATTGTGTTGGCCAGGCCGGCGTTGACAAATGATTCAAGTGCGAGTACCGATTGTGAGAGGCGTTCCGGAAGTTTTTGGTTTTCTTCCTCGTCCCATTCTCCGAGCACGTAATTGACCTGTTGTCCTTTTTTGAATTCGTCGCCTATGCCAAACCGGAAGCGGGCGTAGTTGCTGTGGCCGAGCACCTGATTGATGCTTTTTAGCCCGTTGTGGCCGCCGTCTGATCCTTTGCCTTTAATGCGCACGGTGCCAAACGGAATGTTTAAATCGTCGGTAACTACGATGAGGTTTTCGATTGGTATTTTTTCCTGCTGCAACCAATACTGAACGGCTTTTCCGCTTAGGTTCATGTACGTGTTTGGCTTTAAAACGAAAACCGTTTTTCCTTTGATTTTAAGTTGGGCCAGCGCGCCGAGTTTTGCGGTTTGGTAGCTTTCGCTTTGTGCTTTTACAAGGGCGTCGCCAATTTTAAAACCGATGTTGTGGCGCGTGTTTACGTATTCTGCGCCTATGTTGCCTAAACAGGCAATCAGGAATTTTTTCATGTCGGGTGCGCTATGAGGCTTTTTTCTGTTGAATGGCCAGATCATCGTGCAAAAGTACGGCATTGGTCAATTGCGGCCAAATGCCCCAGCCCGGATCGCAGCAGCATCCTTTTGGGCGGCGCGAGCCGAACCTGCCCATTCGTTCCCGATGGGCGAGCGCCGCCCAAAAGATAACGCGAAGAGCCGGAAATAGCTGCCAAAAAAAAGCACCGGTTTTGGGCCGATGCTTCTAAATTCAAAAAGTTCAGAATTATTTTTTCTTTCCTTTTGCTGGTGCTTTTGCTGCTTTTGCCGCTTCCTGAGCTGCTTTCATCGCCGCACGTGAAATTCTTACCTGAGCTACCACAGTGTTGTCCGGGTGCATAAGTTTGTAACTGTCCGAAACGAGTTTTGTAACGTACAATTTGTTACCCATTTCAAGCGAGCTGATGTCCGCTTCTACAAAGTCAGGAAGGTTTTTCGGAAGTGCTTTTACTTTGAGTTTGCGTTGGTTCAAACGCAATACGCCGCCGCCGAGAACGCCCGGAGATGTGCCTGTAATTTTCACAGGAACTTCCATAACGATTTCTTTGTTTTCGTTAAGTTGGAAAAAGTCGATGTGCAGAATTCTGTCGTTTACAGGGTGTACCTGAATGTCCTGAAGAATTGCTTCGAATTTCTTGTCTCCCAAATCGATCACTACCGTGTGAGCGTTTGGCGTGTACACTAAGTTTTTGAAGGCTTTTGCTTCTGCTGAGAAATGTACTGGATTGCCGCCGCCGTAAATTACACACGGAACCATTCCAGCATCGCGTAACGACCGAGTCGATGACTTGCCTACGCTTTCTCTTTCTGATCCATTAATCGTAATCGATTTCATTGAAAAAAAATATAGTTAATAAAAAATTACACAATAAATTTCGCGCTGATGGATATATTGTGGTGTACCCGTTGCATCACATCTGCAAACAGGGACGCGCAACTTACCACGCGGATTTTGGCCGATTCGCGCTCCAGAGGAATCGAGTCCGAAACAATCAGTTCAGACAGTTTGGATTTTTCGATTTTCTCGTAAGCATCGCCCGATAAAATGGCATGCGTACAAATGGCCCGAACGCTCAATGCGCCTTTTTCTACCATAAGATCCGCAGCTTTTGCAAGCGTTCCGCCCGTATCTATCATATCGTCTACAAGAATCACATGGCGGTTTTTTACCTCGCCGATGAGTTCCATGGATTCGATCACATTTGCGGCTTTTCGCTGTTTGTAGCAAATCACCACGTCCGAATTCAAAAACTTTGAATAGGCATAAGCGCGTTTGGAACCGCCCATGTCCGGAGACGCAATCGTCAGGTTTTCGAGTTCAAGGCCGCGAACATAAGGCAAGAAAATGGTCGATGCAAATAAATGGTCTACCGGTTTTTCAAAAAAGCCCTGAATCTGATCTGCGTGCAGGTCCATCGTCATGATTCGCGTAGCGCCGGCGGTTTCGAGCAGTTTTGCTACGAGTTTTGCGCCAATGGGCACGCGGGGTTTGTCCTTTCGGTCCTGACGCGCCCATCCAAAATACGGGATCACCGCCGTGATATGCCGTGCCGAAGCGCGTTTTGCCGCATCAATCATAAGCAGGAGTTCCATCAGATTGTCCGAACTCGGAAACGTAGAACAGACAATAAAAACCCTTAACCCGCGGATGGATTCTTCATAGGATGGCTGGAACTCTCCATCGCTGTATTTTGAGAACGTAACTTTTCCGAGCGATGTTCCGTACGCATCGGCAATTTTTTGGCCCAGTTCGGTACTGTTGGTGCAAGCAAATATTTTTGCTTCCGGTTCCTGGTGAGGCATCATTAAATGGTTGTTTAGTAGTTAGTTGTGTGTGTCGTGTAAACGAGGTGCAAATTTAGAAAGAAAATTGGGGATACAAGCCATAAAAATCTCAATTTTTTTAGGTCCGAAAAGGATTTTATTTTTACATTTGCAGCCGGTTAACCCTTTGTGGTTGATTGTTCTGCCCGGATGGCGGAATTGGTAGACGCGCTGGTCTCAAACACCAGTGGGAAACCGTGCCGGTTCGA
>CAZTGF010000142.1:0-2979 GCA_964612955.1 uncultured Flavobacterium sp. | reverse complement strand
GAAGATATTGCATTACATCAACAACCTCGGATCAGGTGGGGCCGAAAAGCTACTCACAGACATTTTACCCTTAATTTCTGCCCATGGACATGAAGTAGCGGTACTCATCGCAAATGGAAACGCAAATGTGTCGCGGTACGAAACAATGCTACAGTCACAGAATATATTGGTTGCAAGCCTGAACGCGTCATTCTACAATCCTTTGCAAATTTTCGCATTGTACAAATTTATCAAGCGGGGAAATTACGATATTGTTCATGCACACTTGTTTCCTACACAATATTGGCTGGCTTTTGCCGCGCTTTTTTTGCCCCGGAGAATAAAATTTGTAAAAACCGAACATAGCGTTTTCAATGAGCGAAAGAATTATGCGCTGTTAAGACCAGTGGAGCGATTTGTCTACAAACGTTACGACGCGATCATCGGAATAACCGAATTAGTAACCCAGAACCTGCTGGAATGGCTTTCGCCTGCTTCCCGTTCCAGGTTTGTCACGATTAATAACGGTGTAAACCTGGATCAGATAAGAAATGCCCAACAGCGTCCCTTTCAAAATCCGCCAGTATTCACTCATAAAGGTTTTAAAATCCTCATGGTGGGCCGCTTTGACGGAAGTCAGAAGGACCAACCCACGTTGATCAAAGCTCTTGCGCTTTTGCCCTCAGACACCAACCTATATTTTGCCGGGGAAGGCCCAGCGATGGAAACTTCAAAAGAGCTGGCCAGAACGCTGAATGTTGCGGACCGCGTACATTTTCTTGGAATGCGTACTGATGTTTACGAGTTGATGGCACAAACCGATATAAATGTATTGTCCACGAATCACGAAGGACTTTCGGGGGTTGTACTTGAATCTCTGGCATCCGGAAGACCGTTTATAGGGACAGATGTAGTAGGGGTAAACGACGTAGTTCCCACCGATGCTTTTTTATTCAGGAAAGCCGATCCCGCGGCGTTAGCCCATGCGATTCAGAACATAGCCGGCGACGCGACGTTGGCACGTAATCTTGTGGAATTGGCGCAACAGCATGTGCAACAATACGATATTAAGAACATGGTAAACCGCTATCTGGCACTTTACGAATCGCTGCATCATGAAAGATAAACTCTATGCAATAATGCCTCCGTTGGTTCAAAACGCAATGATTTCACTTTTTAACCTGCTCGCTTATCGCAAGCGTTACGGCGGTGCTTACAAAAAATACCTTGCGGAGTTTGAGAGAAATAACGATTTGTCGCGGGAGCAATTGGAAAACCTGCAGCGCGAGAAATTCACCGCGTTTATGCATTATATTCGCAGCCATTCTCCGTTTTATGCGACACAGCAGTTGCCGGTGGATCTGAATAACCTCCGTGAGGCGCCGATTCTCTCCAAAGAAACGCTTCGCAACAAAATTGACGAAGTGTATACCGTGCCCAAAAGGCAGGGAATCGTATCGAAAACCGGAGGCACAACCGGGAAATCGCTCGAGGTGCTTTTTACCGCAGATGACATGCAGCAACGGTTTGCGATGTTAGATAATTTCCGAAGAAAATTCGGCTATAAACTCGGCAAAAAAACAGCGTGGTTCTCTGGTAAAAGTTTACTTACCGATAGGGACGTTAAACGAAATCGCTTCTGGAAAACTGATAACTTATACAAAGTCCGGTATTACTCCACATTTCATATTAAGTCCGATTACCTGAAGTATTATGTAGAAGACTTAATTGCTTACCAGCCTGAATATCTCGTAGGATTCCCGTCTACATTACTCGAGATTGCAAAATACGGAATGGAACACGGATATGTATTTCCCGCCCAAACCGTAAAAGCTATTTTTCCCACGGCCGAGACGATTACCCCGGAAATGAAGCCTATCGAAACGTTCTTCCAATCGAAAATGTACAACCAGTACGCCTCGTCCGAAGGTGCGCCGTTTATCTTTGAATGTGTTAACGGAAAACTTCATTTAGAACTGCAGAGTGGTGTATTCGAAGTACTAGACCATAACGACGAGCCTGCCGCTTCGGGGCGACTTGTAATCACCTCTTTTACGACCAAAGGAACACCACTGCTTCGCTACGATATTGGAGATTTGCTCACGCTCGAAGCCAGTGAAGTGGTTTGCGGTTGCGGCAACAATAATCCGCTCGTCACGGAAATTCTCGGACGAACCGACGATTACGTCTGGTCACCTCAAAACGGAAAGATAAATCTTGGAAACGTTTCCAATACCTTGAAAGATACCAAGGGAATCGTAATGTTTCAGGTAGTTCAGAACCAGCTCGGCCGCATCGATATCTATATGGTAACTGATAAGCGCTTTTATGACAACAAGGTCGAAGAAACATTTTTGAAAAACTGGCGCGACCGCGTGGGTGCAGAAATGGTTATTGCGCTTCATCAAACCAACGAAATTCCGCGCGAGACCAGTGGTAAATTCCGCATGGTTAAAAACAATATCAAGCACCTACTTTAATCTTGAAACAATCCCTCATCCGCATCACCACCGTACCGCTTTCGCTGGACAAACTGCTGTCCGGCCAAATGCGTTTTATGAGCGAGCACTACAACGTCATCGCTGTTTCGTCCGAACCTGAATACCTTGAGCGCGTCGGTCAAAAGGAAGGCGTAGCCACTCATAGCGTGGAAATGACGCGGAAAATAACGCCCGGAGCCGATCTGAAATCGCTCTGGAAAATGTACCGTTTTTTTAAAAAAACACGTCCGTTCATCGTACACACGCACACGCCAAAGGCCGGAATAGTAGGCATGTTCGCCGCCAAACTTGCAGGAGTACCGCACCGGTTGCATACCGTAGCCGGATTGCCGCTGCTCGAAGCCACAGGAAACAAACGAAAACTGCTCGATTTCGTCGAAAAATTCACGTATGCGATGGCGACTAAAGTATATCCGAATTCATTCGCGTTGGCCAATATCATAGAACAGTTGCGCTTCTGTGCGCCCGAAAAACTAAAAGTGCTCGCCAACGGATCGTC
>CAZTGF010000141.1:0-2980 GCA_964612955.1 uncultured Flavobacterium sp. | reverse complement strand
GCCTCAGTCAGCACCAGCGTATTGTCTTTTTCTAGAAGCACTTCGGCAAGCAATAAACGATCGTCTATATCGTCATCGGCGAGAAAAATATGTCTTGGAACTTGGGGAAGAAGCGTTTTCATTATTTAAAAATTTGATCGCAGAGACATAAATTCTGAATTTAAAAATTCTCATTAATGCGATGCTAAACGCTTTGAAAATCGATAAACGATAGTTTATACTTCTGTAACGGATTCAGTTTTACAAAGATACTCAAAAATTGCGACTTAGGGCATTGCGCTAAACTGTTTCATTTCCTGTAACGGTTCAATACCGCGATGGTCTTTCCAGAAATCCGCATCGTATTTGTGCATTTTTTGGTACGTAAACGCGGGTTCGGCAGCACTCTCAAATTCGGCGGCGTCCATCTCTGCGCGCGACATATTCAGGAATTCGGTTCGTTTAAAACTGTCGCCTTCGGCCTTCAAGTCGAATGCAAAAACGTCGCGCTCGGAATCCGCGAGTTCAATGAATTTTAAAGGGCGGTTTAAGTAAAAGTACACCCCTTCGTCCATAGAGGCATATTGGAGGTAATAGCCGTTTCCGGAAAGATTTTTCTTATAAATCACTGTGCCTGCACTCACGTTTTCGGCCATTTTAACACCGAAAAGTAGTTTGAGGTTCAGTCCTTCGACTTTGCGCGAGGGCGCGAGTTGGTATTCGCTGCGCACCACAGCATAATCGTCCTCGGATACGTAAACCCGGCCCGTGTAAAGCGCTTTTTTGCGGCGCGGGGTAAATGCAATGATATGCACAAACTGATTGTCGCCCATCAGCGTGAGCCCTTCGTAGGTGTACTCATAAATATCCTGATTTCGAATGTATTCAAAACGGCCGCTCGTCAGAATATTGTTGTCCGCCAGCGTTTCGTTAAGCTGGTTTTTAGCCCGGCTCAGGTCTGTTGGCTTGGGTTTGTTTTTGGCGGGTTTGGACGAGAGCGAAACGGTATCCCGGGAACCGATCCAGCCGCTTTTTACGCGATAGTGCCTTGTCGTGTCAAGGTGTTTGTACACGAGGTCCATAAAGTTTGTCTGCAAGCCTTCCATCGAGGCCAGATCGTCCTTTTCCTGGAGCCGCACCGCTTTAATCACGCTCATTTTATCCACGCGGCCCTTACCTTCAGATTGCGGTTTTGTGTAGTGCACAAAAAGCTTATCGGCATAACTCGCAGGTGCTTTTCTGCGCACGCGGGACATCATATTCGCAACCTCCGCATTAATGGATTTAAGGTCTTTTTTGGAAAATCCGGTGGATTTAGTGATTTTAAAGTCTAAAGTTTTCGGCGAAAGTTTTACCATCTGCCGCATGAAGACGGTATTTTTAGAAGGCTCCACCCGCGCGTAATTGGCGTTCAGGTTGCGCTTAACCTGGGCCATTATCGCCACCGCATCGGGCTTGATGTTGGAAACATTTACCGTATTGAGTTCCAAAATGGCTGCGGCCAGTGCAATGGTGTTGTTTTGTCGTACAGCTTCAGAAACGCGCATCGATTTCGGCTCGAACCCCATGTGGGTAACGGTGACGATCGCTTCGGCTTTACTATCGGGTACCGTAAAATAGCCCTCAGAATTAGAAATCAGGTGTTCTCCCGCGAGCGTAATATTCGCATACGGGATGCTTTCTCCGGAATCTGCTTCCGCTACGCGCAACACAATGCTCTGAGCGCGGGCTGTCATTCCAATCGCCAAAATCCAGATTAATAAGAAAAGCTGTTTCATCGTGTAGAATTAAGAGGGTTTATTATCAGAGTTTTCTGCTTGCGGCGCTTTGAGGTTCAGGTTGTACCAGTCGATTTTGCGCGAATAATACATCACGAGCCCCAGAATGATAAAAATACCTATGCTTCCTATAAGCAGCGCGTAATCCTCGAGCTGAATCACGACAAATATAAAAGCGTAAAGCACGAGCAGAATCCCCGTGATTAACACCGTGAGTCGCACCGATTTGAGAATCGCACCCACATAACCTCCAATCAGCAGCAGCGTCGCCAGGGCCGAAATCACAAATGAAACGTTAAACATTATGTGCTCGGAAAGCGATAACAACAACGTGTAAAACACCACGAGTGCCACGCCCACGAGAATGTATTGAATCGGATGAATAAACACGCGGTTCAGCACCTCGATAAAGAAAAACGTAAGAAACGTAAACCCTATGAACAAAATCGCATAACGTATGGAGCGGTAGGTTTTCTGGTAATTATCAACGGGAAGCAACAAATCAATGCCAAAAGCAGAAGACCCAATCTCGTGTTGGTTGCCGCTCCATAGTTGCGGATAATTCCGGTTCAGGTGCAGCACATTCCAATTGGCCACAAAACCATCGGCCTTCACCTCGCGCGAATCGGGCAAAAAAGCCCCGTTAAAACTCGGCGTGCTCCAGTTGGACCGCATTTCAATATCGGTGGTTTTGCCCACGGGCGTAAAATACAGCATCTGACTGCCTTTCAGGTTCAGCGTAAACGAAAACGCGTGCGCCTGTGCGGCGGGTCCCAGCCCAATCCGCGCATTAATGCCGCTTTTCACCACATCGTTAGACAATACCCCGGGATTAAACCACACCGGAGCGGCGTTCCACTCCAGCGGAATCTGCTTTTCAATGCCGCGCAAATCGTCGATGCCCACGACAAAAGCCGCTTTGTCCCATTGCACGAGTTCGGGCGAAACTTCGAGCAGAGACGCGTCTATCGCATCGAAATTCCCGCTGATTTTAACGTCCGAATCGTACACGACAATCTCGTACAGGCCGCGGTGCCGCTTTTCAGGCGTAAGCACCCCGGAAATGTTCAGTCGGGACGGAAGCAGGTGCAAATGCTCGGTAATGCGAACCGTTTTTTCGGTGTTCTGGGCCGTTTTTTCCTTCACGTAACGGTAATACGGCACCGCGATAAAAGGTCCCGAAATCGTTTGGGCTTCACTCCACTTGGAACTCACTTCGCGGA
>CAZTGF010000140.1:0-2983 GCA_964612955.1 uncultured Flavobacterium sp. | reverse complement strand
GCCTCAGTCAGCACCAGCGTATTGTCTTTTTCTAGAAGCACTTCGGCAAGCAATAGACGATCGTCTATATCGTCATCGGCAATAAAAATGTTTCTAGGCAGTGGGGAATGTTGTGTTTTCATCAGTTTAAGGGTTTAAATCGCGATAACATAAAACAAGAATCTAAGAATTCTCAGTCAACGATTGCTAAACGCCTTGAAAACCGTCAAACGATTGGTTCTATACCATGGAAGAACTTGAATTCTACAAATATACAGATAATATTTGAGACTTAAGGGGTTGCGCTAAACTGTTTCATTTCTTGTAACGGTTCCAGGCCGCGGTGGTCTTTCCAGAAATCCGCATCGTATTTGTGCATTGTGCGGTAGGTAAACGCGGGTTCGGCAGCGTTCTCAAATTCAGCGGCATCCAACGCAGCGCGAGATAGATTCAGGAATTCGGTCCGCGTGAACGTATCGCCTTCTCCTTTGAAATCAAAGGCAAAAACATCGCGTTCAGCATCGGTAAGTTCTATGAATTTTAAAGGGCGGTTCACGTAAAAGTACACGCCTTCGTCCATAGAGGCGTATTGTAAATAATAGCCATTTCCTGACAAATTTCTTTTAAAAATGACGGTGCCCGCGCTCACATTTTCGGCCATTTTCACCCCCAGCAGCAGTTTTAGGTTTAGCCCGTCCACTTTTCGAGAAGGTGCCAGTTGGTACTCGCTTCGCACCACTGCGTAATCCTGTTCGGATACATAAACCCTGCCCGTGTAAAGCGCTTTTTTTCGGCGAGGCTTGAAAGTGATGATGTGTACAAACTGATTGTCGCCTGTCAGTGTCATTCCTTCATAAGAATACTCATAAATGTCCTGGTCGCGAATGTATTCAAACCGCTGGCCCGTGATAAGGTCATGATCGGCAAACAGCCTGTTTAATTGGCTTTTCGCCTGTGTAAGTTCGGTTTGTTTTGGTTTGTTCTTCGATGGTTTGGACGAAAGCGACACCGTATCTCTGGAGCCGAACCATCCGCTTTTAATGCGGTAGTGTTTGGTAGTGTCCAGGTGTTTGTAAACGAGGTCCATAAAACTTTTTTGCATGCCGTCCATCGAGGCTAAATCATCTTTTTCCTGAAGCCGCACAGCTTTTATAACATTCATTTTATCGGCGCGGCCCCGGCCCTCAGATTGGGGTTGGGTGTAATGCGTAAACAATTTGTCGGCGTAACTTGCCGGCGCCTTCCGCTTTAAACGAGACATCATGTTTTCCACCTCGGCGTTAATCGATTTGAGGTCTTTTTTAGAAAATCCCGTAGATTTCGTTACTTCAAAGTCCAGGGTTTTTGGCGTGAGTTTTATCATTTGCCTCATGAACACCGTGTTTTTAGACGGCTCAACAGTGGCGTAATTCGCCTTTAGGTTGCGCTTTACCTGGGCCATTATCGCCACGGCATCGGGTTTAATATTAGAAACGTTTACGGTACCGAGTTCCACAACCACTTCCGCCAGGGTAATCGTATTGTTTTGCTTTACAGCATCGGAAACGCGTATTGTTTTAGGCTCAAAACCCATATGCGTAACGGTGAGGGAAGCCTCGGACTTGCTCTCCGGAACCGTAAAATAACCCTCGGAATTAGAAACAAGGTGTTCGCCCAAAAGGGTAATGTTTGCATAGGGAATGCTTTCGCCAGAACCGGCTTCGGTTACGCGCAACACAATGCCCTGCGCACTGCTCGTCATGCCCATGGCTAAAATCCAGAATAAAAAAAACTGTTTCATCGTCTTGTAATTAAGTCGGTTCGTTATTCGCCTCATCCGGTTTGGGTGCTTTCAGGTTCAGGTTGTACCAATCAATTTTTCGAGAGTAGTACATCACGAGTCCCAGAATGATGAAAATGCCAATGCTGCCTATAAGCAGTGCGTAATCTTCGAGCTGAATGACCACAAAAATAAACGCGTAAAGAATGAGCAGAATTCCCGTAATCAAAACCGTCAGCCGTACAGATTTAAGTATCGCACCCACATAACCGCCAATCAGCAACAGCGTGGCCAGGGCCGAAATCACAAACGAAACATTAAACATCATGTGTTCAGAGAGCGACAACAGCAAGGTATAAAACACCACGAGCGCCACGCCCACCAGAATGTACTGAATCGGATGAATAAACACGCGGTTCAGCACTTCTATAAAAAAGAAGGTTAGAAACGTAAAACCAATGAACAATATCGCATAACGTATAGAACGATAGGTTTTCTGGTAATTATCAACAGGAAGCAGCAAATCAATACCAAAAGCAGACGACCCAATCTCGTGTTGGTTGCCGCTCCAGAGTTGCGGATAATTCCGGTTCAGGTGCAGTACATTCCATTTGGCCGTAAAACCATCGGCATTCACCTGGCGCGAATCAGGCAAAAACGCCCCGTTAAAACTGGGTGTATTCCAATCAGACCGCATTTCGATATCGGTAGTTTTGCCCACAGGCGTAAAGTAAAGCAACTGGCTGCCTTTCAAATTCAGCGTAAACGAAAACGCGTGCGCCTGTGCGGCGGTTCCCAGTGCAATCCTCGCATTAATGCCGCTTTTCACTACATCGTTAGACAATACCCCGGGATTAAACCAAACCGGCGTGTCATTCCACTGTAGCGAAATCTGGTTTTCTATGCCGCGCAAATCGTCAATGCCCACGACAAAAGCTGCTTTGTCCCATTGTATGAGTTCGGGCGAAACTTCGAGCACAGAGGCATCAACCGCATCAAAATTCCCGCTGATTTTTACCTCAGAATCATACACCACAATCTCGTAAAGGCCGCGGTGGCGCTTTTCGGGCGTAAGCACCCCGGCAATGTTCAACCGGGACGGAAGCAGGTGCAAATGTTCGGTAATGCGAACGGTTTTTTCGGTATTCTCGGCAGTTTTTTCTTTTACGTAGCGGTAATACGGCACGGCAATAAAAGGTCCCGAAATCGTTTGGGCTTCACTCCACTTGGAACTCACTTCGCGGA
>CAZTGF010000139.1:0-3013 GCA_964612955.1 uncultured Flavobacterium sp. | reverse complement strand
TTATTTTCCGGCGTCACATTGAACGCTTCGTAAAATTCAGGAATGTTGCGCACAATGCCGTTAACGCGGAAATGCGCGGGCGAATGCGGGTCCGATGCAATTTGGTTTCTGAGGTATTCGTCTCTTTGTTTGGACAACCACGATTGGGCATACCCGATGAAAAAACGCTGTACGCCTGTAAATCCGTCGATAACTTCGGGTTCTTTGCCGTTTAAGCTGAGTTTGTACGCGCGCAACGCAATGCCAAGACCGCCTAAATCGCCTATGTTTTCACCGAGCGTGTACTGCCCGTTTACGTGCAACCCGGGCAGGGCTTCAAATGCATTGAACTGGGCCACAAGTGCGGAAGTGCGCGACTTGAACGCTGCCAAGTCCTGTTCGGTCCACCAGTTTCTGAGCACGCCCTCGCCGTCGAACATACTGCCCTGATCGTCAAATCCGTGCCCGATTTCGTGTCCGATGACCGCGCCAATACTGCCGTAATTCACAGCATCGTCCACATTCAAATCGAAAAACGGCGCTTGCAGAATAGCCGCCGGAAACACGATTTCGTTGAGCATAGGATGGTAGTAAGCGTTTACGGTCTGGGGCGTCATTCCCCACTCGGTGCGGTCTACTTTTTTGCCGAGTTTTTCTAATTCGCGCTCGTATTCAAACGCAATCGCGCGCTGGCGGTTCCCGAACAAATCGCCGGGCTTTACCTCTAATTTTGAGTAATCTCTCCACTTGTCCGGATAGCCGACTTTGGGCGTGAATTTAGACAATTTCGCAAGCGCTTCTTTTTTGGTTTCGTCTGTCATCCAATCGAGTTCCTTAATGCTCAACTCATACGCTTTGAGCAGGTTCTCGACGAGTTCGTTCATGCGTTTTTTGGCCTCGGGACTGAAGTGCTTGGCAACGTATTGCTGCCCGACGATTTCGCCCAAATGGTTGTTTACGGCATCTACCGCTCTTCTCCAAGGTTCTGCGGGTTTGTCGATTCCGTAAAGCGCTTTTCTGAAAAATTCGAAGTCTTCGCGTTCAAAATCGGTGCTAAGCGCACTTGCGTTGTCGTGAATCAGCGACCATTTAAGCCAGACTTTCCAAGTGTTTAACGGCGTTGAAGCGATGAGCGCATCGGCTTGTTTTACAAAATCGGGCTGGGCGACAATGATGGTTTTTTCGTTTGCGATGCCCGATGTCTTGAGCATTTCGCTCCATTTGAATTTTGGGGCGAGAGCGGAAAGTTCTTGTGTTTTATACGGATTGTACATGCGAGAGAAATCGCGGGTTTGCTCCTTTGTATCGTGCATTTTGGCCATTCCGGTTTCCAGGGCCATAATGTCTTTTGCGGCTTGTCCGGCATTTGGAATTTGCGCAAGCGAAAGCATGTTGCCGATGTGTTTTACGTATTTCTCGCGCAGGTCTTTGCTTGTAGCGTCTGTGAGCAGATAGTATTCGCGCTCGGGCAATCCGATGCCTGACTGCCAGATGTAGAGCATGTGGCTCTCCGGATCTTTGAAGTCCTGTGTTACTCCAATGGCAAACGGAGTATTTACACCCATGCGGTTTGCGCGGCCGAAATAGGTGGCGAGCGCATCGTAACCGGCAATGGCGTCGATTTTTTCAAATTCGGGAAGCAGTGGCGAAAACCCTTTGGCATCGCGCGTCTTCACATCCATTACGGCGTTGTAGTAATCGCCGATTTTCTGGTCGTTAGATCCGGATTTGGCCCCGGATTTTGCTGCTTCTTCAATAATGGAGCGCACGTTTTCCTGGGCTTGTTCGTGCAGCCTTTCCGCTACGCCATAAGAGGATTTATCGGCCGGAATTTCGTTGTTTTTTAACCAGCCGCCGTTTACGTAACGGTCAAAATCGTCGCCCGGTGACACGAGCGTATCCATGTGGGCCAGCAAGATCCCGGACTCCGGTGCGACCTGGTCTTTTTTACTGCATGCCGCGGCAAGCAAAACCAGCGCGACAACAAATGTTCTGTGAGTCATGTATTTATGAATTATGCGGCAAATATAGGCAAGGTTACACAGATTGTTGCAAAAGTTTTTACGGCCACAAACGTACTAAGACGCCCCATCGGCCTCGAGAATTTCGCGAACCCGCCTGCGCAGTTCGGGCACTACATCTGTCACAAACCACGGATTCCGCTTTTGCCAGATGCGGTTGCGCGGCGAGGGGTGCACAATCGGGAAAAATTTCGGTAAAAAATCGGCGAAATTCCGCACATTCTCTGTAAGGCCCACGGGCTTTTTTGCGGGGAAATAAAAATCCTGAGCGTATTTGCCAATCAGAACAACGAGCTGCACCTGAGGCATCATATCGAATAACCGCGTATGCCATAAGGGCGCACAACGTGCCATGGGCGGCAAATCGCCCGAGCGGCCCCGGCCGGGATAACAAAACCCCATGGGCACAATCGCAAACAACGCGGGGTTATAAAATTCCTCGAGGCTCACTCCCATCCAGTCGCGCAATTGCTTCCCGCTGGCATCGTCCCAGGGTATGCCGCTGGCCTGAACTTTAGACCCGGGAGCCTGCCCGATGATGACAATGCGCGAGTGAACATCGGCCTGCACAACGGGTCTGGGCGCAAACGGCAACCGCGCTGCACAAACCTGACACGCCCTGATTTCTGAAAGCAAATCGTCCATTGTTCAAACCTGTAAATTTACGCCGAATTTTCAATTTTGCCCAGCCGCTTTGCCAACCGTTAAAAACACATTATTTTTGCTTCTTGGCCCCGTAGTTCAACGGATAGAATAGAAGTTTCCTAAACTTTAGATCCAAGTTCGATTCTTGGCGGGGCTACATTTTACTCCAAGCCGCCGGTTTAGCTCCCGGCATCGTAAGACCGCCACAATATTGTTCTTGCTGAATTGACTAATTTCTCCTTCGGGTGCTGCCCCACCATCAACTTATTGCGCAAGCCCGTGGTTTAGCCCGCGGCACCGTAGGACCGTGGTGAAATTTGAAGTGAATGAGGCGTTAAACAGATGCGTTGTTTGAGCCGCCAGGCGAG
>CAZTGF010000138.1:0-3063 GCA_964612955.1 uncultured Flavobacterium sp. | reverse complement strand
ACAAGTTGCAAACACAGCTGAATTTGATAAGGCACACAAACAGCGATTATTGCGTGGGACGGTACGTGAACTTTGACGCCTCGGGCACACAGTCGGAGCCGCCCATGTATCGGCACAACAAAAATTACGCTCCGAGCCTTGAGAATTTCGCCACAGGCCGTTTTTTTTGGGGAACCATCGATTTTATGGGTCGCCGGTCGGCCATTGGGCAACGTCGCTTCCATCCGGGTTTACGCGCAAATCAGGAATACCATTTTTTTATTGCTTTTCTCACAACTCCGGGCCTTCGGGCTTGTTACACCGAAGAAGTGTTAGCCCTTCGGCGGATGCATTCCGAGTCTATCCAAGCCCACAATCGCGCGGACTCCCGTATTCAGGCTCTTAATAAATATCGCGTTTACGCGGCCGTTTTTTCCGATTTTGGCGCTCATTTTTCGCCTCAGCTGCTAAAGTTTACGCTTAACCGGTTGGGAACATTTTATTACCGGAAGCGCGTTGTGGACCGCGATATCGGTTTCGCGCGCCCGTTTTTTTTCCGTGCTTTGACCAGAGAAGTGGGCGTTATTAAAGCGTGGGCCTATCGATTGGTTTGCAGCGCAGCGTTTATGGATAGCTCTAAATTCCGCGGTCATCAACTAATTAAAAAGTTTCTGCCAAAACTGATGTGAAATGAACGGAGAACTTGTATCGATCATCATTCCTGCCTACAACAGGGCCGCCTTTGTTGCCGAGACGCTCGAAAGCATCGCGGCTCAAACCTACGCCAACTGGGAATGCATTGTCGTAGACGACGGTTCTACAGATGATACGCCCCGGATTGTGAGCGAATTTGTTTCAAAAGATTCCCGGTTCAGACTTTTTCATCGGCCCGAACATTTGCCTAAAGGCGCGAACGCTTGCCGCAATTTCGGGTTTGAAATGAGCAAAGGAACATTTGTAAATTGGGTCGATAGCGACGACATCCTACACCGGGATTTTATCGCTAAAAAAGTGGATGGATTTAAACATGGCGATTTCGACTTTGTGGCATCCAAAACGGTTATTACCGGCAAAGATCTCTCGGAAGTACGCGGTTATGAGAAAAGAACGGTTTTGTCACAAGACCTCTTTAACGACTTTGTGTGCTTCAAGGTAAAGTTTTTTACCTTCGACGTGATGTTTAAACGGAGTTTTCTAAAAGGGAAAACCTTGTGGGATCCTGTGTTGTTGAAGGGTCAGGATTACGATTTTTATATTCGGATGTTACACCACAAGCCATCGATTTTTATCGTGGACGAGTATCTTTACTACCACCGCGTTCACGAGGGTAGCATCACGAATTGCCACTCCCATGAGACTGCTGCGTCCATATTCTATCGCAATCGGGAGCGGATTCGCAGTTCTATGTTTAATGATTTTTCCAGGGAAGCGAGGCGTGTATTAGCGCGTTACCACCTCACTGCCTTGATTCGTATGCGCTACACCGTCCGAATCGAATATTTGTTTTGGAAAGATGTCTGGCACCTTACGGGTTTCGATTTTGCCTTTTTTAACGATTATATGCGGATGGTGTTCCAACTCAACATTGCAAAACTACGTTATTTAAAGCGCATGACGCGTCCAAACACCCGCTCGGGCTTCCACTATTAAGTATTTACGGGTGGGATCCTGATCGTCACGTGCAGATGCACTGCTTGCACCGAGCCCTGGATGAACCAGCGCAAAAATGAAAATATGAGAACAATTGCCATTATTCCTGCCCGCGCAAATTCGCGTCGTTTGATTGGAAAAAATTATAAACTTTTGGGCGGCGTTCCCTTAGTGGTTCACAGCATTTTGTACGCTAAGGCCAATGCCGATATCATAGATGCCATTTATGTCTCGACAAACTGTGTTGAGGTAAAACGAATCGCTCTGGAACACGGAGTGGAAGTTATCGATCGGCCCGCGGCGTTAGCAGGTGACACTGAACCCACCGTTTCTGCGCTGAAACATGCGGCGGAAACAATATCAGATGTGGAGAATTTTGTTTTGTTGCAGCCGACAAACCCGCTCCGCCCTGTCTCGTTGCTCAAAGACGCGTACAGGCTATGGGTTGAGAGCGCTCGGGATAGTTTATTTACGGTCACGCGCAACCATCATAAACTGGGAAAAATTATCGATAATCAGTTTGTACCGTTTAATTATTCTCCTGGTCAGCGGACACAAGACCTGGAGCCACTGTTTTTTGAAAATGGACTGTTATATTTGTCGAAGTTTAGCCTTGTGCTGCAAGACAAGATAATTAGTGAAACTGCTTTACCGATGGTTGTGGACCACCCGTTTGCCGACATCGACATCGATACGCAGCACGATTTTGACAAGGCCCAAATGTTTCTTGATAATAACCTATTCCATGAATTATAGACAAGCCAGTGCGCGTACGTATAAAAAATTTTCCTCCTGCCAAGGCAACGACCATATTGCCGGTGATTATGCCTTAGAGAAAATATTACATTTCATCACGCAATTCCGGTCAAAGCGCATTCTTGAAATCGGACTCGGTATTGGCTCCATCGCGGACAATATTCTGACGTTTGCCGCCGAGAATCGATTAGATTTAGAATATTCAGGCACGGAATCCAACGATTTTTGCCTGAACGAATTGCCTAAGAATGTAACGCATTTTCAAAAAATTCAACTCTACGCTTCTTTAGCCGACGTGCCCAGTGGCGAGACCTTCGATTTCATCATCGTGGACGGTTCGGATGATTCCTTAAGTAATATCGCAAAACACTGTGCAAATCACGCCATTGTTTTTATCGAAGGAGGACGCATGGGGCAAATTGCTACATTAAAGAAAATTTTTCCAAACTGCCTATCTTCAGAAATCATCAGCATTCGAAAGCCTCCCCACTACGGCCCATTCAGCCAGACTTGGACTGGCGGCGGCAGCCTTATCGCGATTAATCCTACACCTGCACAAAAATTATTTGTGTTAGGTGAAAGAGTACAAACCTTCGTCAAACGACGCCTAAGAAAAATTATAAAATGAACCCTTACATCGACATTGCCGGCAGACGCGTCGGGCCCGATTATCCGCCA
>CAZTGF010000137.1:0-3075 GCA_964612955.1 uncultured Flavobacterium sp. | reverse complement strand
CAGGCCGAGGCTCAGAAAAAAGCCCGTCAAAAGAAATAAGAACCGAAGCCTTGCCTACCGCAGGGCTTTGTTTTAAACAATAAAACCAAGTTGTTTAAGTTTAAAATAATCATTGATACGCTATGAGAATTTTTGTACTGATTGTTTTCTTACTCACCCAGACCTTAAGTTTTTCGCAATCCGAAAATCCACGGGAAAACCAAACCGATGCACAGGGCCGCAAACACGGGCTTTGGCGCGGCTATCATCCGGAGAGCAAACGCCTGCGGTACGAAGGAACTTTTGAACACGGGCGCGAGAAAGGCACGTTTAAATACTTCGACGACACAAAAGCGGCGAGTGTGATTGCTACGCGCGAATTTGATGCCTTGGGCGATGCTTATACCACGTTTTACGACCAGCAGAAAAACAAAGTGAGCGAAGGTGTAATCCGCGGTAAAAAATACGAGGGCGAGTGGAAGTATTACCACAAAGGCGGCAAACAACTCATGAGCGTTGAGTTTTACAAAGACGGGCTGCTTCAGGGCGTGCGCAAAGTGTTTTACCCCGATGGCACACTCGCCGAGGAAACCACTTATGTAGCCGGCAAAAAGCAGGGGCCGTATAAAAAATACGCGCTCAACGGCATCGTGCTAGAGGAGGCTCATTACCAAAACGACCAGCTTCACGGCGAGGCCATTTACCGTAACGCCGATGGAAAAATCGCCTCCAAAGGTCCGTTTGTCGATGGACTAAAAAAAGGGTATTGGGAATTCTACAAGGATGGCAAACTCCAGTCGCGCGAGAAGTTCCCCCAGGTTAAGAAATTCAAAAACAAGCCCCGCACCGAAAAAAAGCCGTAATTTTGCGCGCTTAAAGCAAGAGTATGAAACGCGTGGTGGTTGGCCTTTCCGGCGGTGTTGATTCTAGTGTGGCTGCGTACCTTTTACAGCAGCAAGGCTACGAAGTGATTGGTCTGTTTATGAAAAACTGGCACGACGATTCGGTGACGATTTCCAACGAATGTCCGTGGCTCGAAGACAGTAACGATGCGATGCTCGTGGCGCAAAAGCTCGGCATTCCGTTTCAGACCGTAGATTTAAGCGAGCAATATAAAGAGCGCATTGTCGATTATATGTTCCGCGAATACAAAGCCGGGCGCACGCCAAACCCCGATGTTTTGTGTAACCGCGAAATTAAGTTCGACGTGTTCATGAACATCGCGCTTGAACTCGGGGCCGATTTTGTCGCCACAGGCCACTATTGCCGCAAAGCCGAAACTACACAGAACGGAGAAACCGTTTACCGCCTGTTGTCCGGCATCGACCCGAACAAAGACCAATCTTACTTTTTGTGCCAACTTACTCAGGCGCAACTCTCCAAGGCGCTGTTCCCGATTGGCGAATTAACCAAACCCGAAGTGCGCAAAATCGCTGCAGAGATGGACCTGGTTACGGCCGAAAAAAAGGATTCTCAGGGATTGTGTTTTATCGGCAAAGTACGCCTGCCCGAATTTCTCCAACAACAACTCGAACCCAAAGACGGCCCGATTTATCAGATCGACGCCCATCATCCGCTTTACACCCGGAAACCGTCTTCTGCTGTTTCAGGCGAAGCGCTTTGGCAGCAAATGGCAGCACCTTTTACTTATTCTGCTGCCGACGGCAAACGCGTGGGCACGCATCCGGGCGCGCATTTTTATACGATTGGGCAGCGCAAAGGATTAAATGTGGGCGGAACCAAAGAGCCGCTTTTCATCATCGCAACCGATGTGGAGACCAACACCATTTACACCGGAATGGGCCATTCTCATCCCGGATTGTTCCGTTCGGCTTTGTTTATTTCGGCCGATGAAGTGCATTGGATCCGGCCCGATTTGGCACTCACTCCCGGCATGGAGTTTAAGGCCGGCGTTCGCATCAGATACAGGCAACCGCTGCAAAACGCAACCCTGCACTGCATGGAATCGGGGATGTACATTGTTTTTGACGAGCCCCAGTCCGCCATTGCGCAAGGGCAGTTCGCCGCCTGGTACCTCGACGAAGAACTCATAGGTTCGGGAGTCATTGCGGGCTGATTCGCACAGCATTTTTGTATATTTGGGACCAAACCCGGCCCCGATGAAACATTTTTTTGCCATTCTGCTGTTCCTGCTGGTTTGTCCGATGGTGAGTGCCCAACAAGAGGCTTGGGTATATTTCAACAGCAAACCAAACGCAGCATTTTATATCGAGAACCCGCAACTCATGTTGTCTCAGCGGGCGATTGACCGGCGTTCGGCCCAACAAATCCCGATTGATTTTAAGGACGTACCGCTCTCGGAGGCTTTTGTCAGCACCGTAGAAGCACTGCCGGGCGTTACCGTTAAAGCGCGTTCCAAATGGCTTAACGCTGTTCACGTTCGCGGAACCTTAGAGAACCTTCAGCCTATAGGAGAGCTGCCGTTTGTGGCCTATGTTGACATTGCGGGTTTTGGTCTTGCGCCTTCGCCTGAATCGCGCCGCATGGACAAATTCGAAACGCTGTCCGATTTTAACTACGGAAACGCCCAAAACCAGATTCAGATGCTAAACGGCCATTTGATGCACAACGCCGGATTCACCGGAGAGGGCAAAATCATCGCGGTGATGGATGCAGGCTTTCCCGGAGTGAATACGGCCCCGGCTTTTGCGCATTTACACCAGAACAACGCAATTCTTGGCGGATACGATTTTGTCGCCCGCAGCGAGAATTTTTATTCGGGTCACGCACACGGTACGATGGTGCTTGCCACGATGGCCGCGTTAAGCGAAAGCGAAATCGTTGGAACTGCGCCCGGTGCGTCCTATTATTTGTTTATTACCGAGGACAATACTTCTGAAACCCCTCTCGAGGAATCGCTTTGGGTCGAGGCTGCCGAACACGCGGACAGTCTGGGAGTGGACATTATTAACACGTCTCTCGGATACGTTAATTTCGACAATCCCGCGCACAACTATTCGTTTTTCGACATGGATGGGCAAACCGCGTTTATTTCACGAGGAGCCGAAATTGCTGCCTCGCGCGGCATGCTCGTCGTGGTTTCTGCGGGGAATTCGGGCGCTTCAAGTCAGCCTT
>CAZTGF010000136.1:0-3156 GCA_964612955.1 uncultured Flavobacterium sp. | reverse complement strand
GCAAACTGCGACAGCAAAAGGAGGATAATTAATGGAAAGTATTTCAGACTACTTAGATAAAATGACCAGTTCCAATGGAATCCGGTCGAAATACGAAAGCCTGATCAATCAGGTCCTGCAAGACCAAGAAGTTTTGCAGTTTATTAAAGACCACCAGGAGGTTTTAACGTCCGAAGCGGTGGAACGGAGCGCGGCTTCCCTCTATGAATTTGTCGTGGAAAAAGAAAAAGCGCGCAAAGGCGAGGGGCAGCTGATGCCGGGCTATATGCCGCAGCTGATTATCAACAACAAACGCATTGAAGTGACCTATGTGGCAACGGCCGACCATATGCATAAACGCGCCCAGGAAGACTTGAAGCGCCGCATCCGCTCGGTCTACATGCCTAAAGACATCAAAGAAGCCAACTTTGCCGAGTATGAAGACACGCACGGGCGCCGCGAGGCCTTGGAGCGTGCGATTCAATTTGTGGAAGAGTATATCGCCGATCCCGATGCCTTTCATAAAGGGCTGTATTTGCACGGAGCCTTTGGCGTGGGCAAGACTTACTTGCTGGGGGCGATGGCCCATGAGTTATCCACCTTTGGCTACCCGTCAACGATTGTCCACTACCCGACATTCGCGACGGAGATGCGCAGTTCGGTGGCGGATGCCACCACCGGCGAGAAATTGGAAGCCTACAAGACCACTCCGATTTTGATGCTGGATGATATCGGAGCCGAGTACCAGACCGATTGGATCCGGGACGATATTTTAGGCGTTATTTTACAGTACCGCATGCAAAATGCTTTGCCGACGCTCTTCAGCTCGAACTTCAATATGGAAGAACTGGAAGAGCATCTCACGATGAACCAAAAAGGAGAAGCGAGTCCGCTGAAAGCGGCACGAGTCCTTGAACGGGTGAAGTTTCTAACAGAAGCCGTCGAAGTCTCAGGTCGCAACCGTCGAAATGAAGAATAAACTCCTTGAGTTTATCAAGTTTACGGCTTCATCCTTAGCGGGAGCGGTTGTCGATATCGGGCTGTTTTGGATCCTGGTGGGCCTGCTCAGATACCGCGTCACCGGCTACATTATGGTCGCCACAATTCTCGCGCGGATTGTGGCCATTCTCGTCAACTACAACATCAATGCGCACTTTGTCTTTGACAACAAGGAAGAGCGCACGCTGCCTTTCACAAAATACATCACACTCGCCATTGTCGATATGGTCGGCTCGGGGGCGCTGGTCTCCTGGCTCTTTAGTCTCTTGGGCTGGAATGAGACGCTGATCAAAGTCCTGGTGGATGTCACGCTCTTTTTTGTCGACTACGTGATTCAGCGCGAATTTATTTTTTGAATAAAAAGCATTTGCAAGATTCCCAATGAAGTGGTATCTTATTATTAGTCAAATAGAAAAATCATGGAGAAAGACACCTTTGAAGGTCTTTGTTTTACAGAAAAGAAAACAATTGATGAGAGTTTTCCAAAATAAAGCTTCACTGACCACTTTCGAGAGTTGATGAATCACTGATGGATGAAATCAGCCGCCCGCTTGGCGTTATCAAGTAAACGAGCAGAAAATGGAGGCTTTTTGCGGCCATTTTCAGAAGTTGGGTGGAACCACGTTGCATGTAACGTCCCATTAGGTCATTTATAGCAGTATAAATGGATCTAATGGGATTTTTTGTTTTTATCTGGAAGGGTCCTATCTCCGCTGTATTTTATTTATAGACAGTGTTGGACCGTCTAACCACCGCTTAATTTATTTATACGGCCGTTAGCAACTCTAACGACCGTATAAATCACTAACTCACTACACAAGATTCAAAAATAGAAAGGAAGCATGAACATGGCAGAAATTATCGTAACATTACCAGACGGAACTGAACGCAGTTTCGACAAGGGCGCGACCGCCAAAGACGTCGCCGGCTCAATCGGAAAAGGACTGCAAAAAGCGGGAATCGCCGCCAAATACAACGGCGAGCTCGTCGACTACACGCGACCGCTGGAAGAAGACGGCGCAATCGAAATCATCACCAACGACATGGAGGAGGGACTTGAGGTGCTGCGTCACTCAGCGGCGCATATTATGGCTCAAGCCATCAAACGCCTGCATCCAGAAGTCAACTTCGGTGTAGGACCAACCATCGAAAATGGTTTTTACTATGACACGGATATGGAGGAGCAGCTGACCGACGAAGACTTGCCGGCCATTGAAAAAGAAATGATGGAGATTGTCAAAGCGAACTATCCATTCGAACGCCGCGAAGTCACGCGCGAAGAAGCGCTGGACATTTTCCAAGACGATCCGTACAAGGTCGAGCTCATTAACGACCTGCCGGAAGACGAACAGATCACAGTCTACACACAAGGCGACTTCACGGACCTGTGCCGCGGGGTGCATGTGGAATCGACTGGAAAAGTCCAAGTCTTCAAGCTTCTGTCACTAGCGGGCGCTTACTGGCGCGGAAATTCCGACAACAAAATGATGCAGCGTGTGTACGGAACAGCTTTCTTCAACAAAAAAGACTTGAAGAAATACATTAAAATGCGTGAAGAAGCCAAAGAACGCGACCACCGGAAACTGGGTAAAGAACTCGACATCTTTATGGTCGACCAGCAAGCCGGTTCAGGTCTGCCATTCTGGCTGCCAAAAGGGGCGACTATCCGCCGCACAATCGAGCGCTACATTGTCGACAAAGAAATCAGCCTGGGCTACGACCACGTCTACACGCCGATTATGGCTGACACGGAACTGTACAAAACATCGGGTCACTGGGACCACTACCATGAGGATATGTTCCCGCCGATGGATATGGGGGACGGGGAAGAGCTGGTGCTTCGTCCGATGAACTGCCCGCACCACATGCTGATTTACAAACGCGACACCCACTCGTACCGTGAATTGCCGATCCGTATTGCCGAGCTGGGTATGATGCACCGTTACGAAAAATCAGGGGCTCTTTCTGGTTTGCAGCGTGTGCGTGAAATGACGCTGAACGATGCCCACGTCTTTGTACGTCCGGACCAGATCAAAGACGAGTTCAACCGCGTGATGCAGCTGCTTTTGGAAGTTTACAAAGACTTCGAAATTGAAGACTACCACTTCCGCTTAAGTTACCGCGACCCTAACGATACGGAAAAATACTTCGATGATGATGAAATGTGGGAGAGCGCGG
>CAZTGF010000135.1:0-3185 GCA_964612955.1 uncultured Flavobacterium sp. | reverse complement strand
ATGAAGAAAGCCTTACTACTACTTTTTTTGATCATTGCAGTACAACCACTTTCTTCACAAACAGATCCTGCTGTGCAAATTATTACGCACGAGGTGAAAATGGGCGAGACGATCCGCATGATTTCCAAGCGTTATCTTGTGCCACCGGCCGATATTTACAAGCTCAACAGGTTTGCGGTCGATGGCATACGCGCGGGAATGGTGCTTCATATCCCACTTCCTGTAAAAGACAAACCCATGGCAGTGTCCCAAAAAGCCGCTGAGCCTGATCCGGATGTTTACCACAGCGTGGCCAAAGGCGAATCTTTTGCGTCCATAGCCCGGCGTTACCAAATTTCAGAACAGCAACTGCGGGAGGCTAACCCCGAATTTTCCTCGGGTAAATTACCGGCGGGGGCCACTTTAATGATTCCGTCAGAAGGCGGATTATTGCCCTCAAACGAAGGAGCGACCACGCAAAAATCAAAGTCCAAACGCTGAAACCCGAGCGAATTCATTCCCGGGCTCTGGCATAAAAATTGCTTTTTGGGCGCGGTTTTACAAAGGCGGACTGTATTTTTCGCCTTATATTTGTAAGGTTCGAATCTCAAATTCGCGTTTATGAAGTATTTTTTATTACTGTTATCGGTATTCCTGCTCGGACAAGGCGCTATGGCGCAAAATGACAATTATCTCCGGCACAAAGTCGCAGCGAAAGAAACCGTAACACAAATCGCCCAAAAGTATCGCATTACCCCATACGAAATTTACAGACTAAACCCGGACGCAAGGGCCGGACTGCGCGAAGGTGAATTTTTGCTCATTCCGCGTTCGCGGGAGGCGGTTCCCGAAGTTCACGAAGTTACGGCCGGCGAAACGCTCTACGGGGTGGCAAGGCGTTATAACGTCAGCGTGGATGCACTCACACAGGCGAACCGGGAAGTACTTCAGGACGGTCTGAAACCGGGACAGCGGCTTAGCATACCTGGCGGCACCGCCCCTGCATCGGGCACCCCGCGGACTGTTGTGCCCAAACCCATGCCGCACGTGGTAGAACCGGGCCAAACGCGGTATTCGATTGCCAAAATGTACCGCATCAGCATTGCCGAACTCGAACGCCAGAATCCTGAGATAAAGGACGGTTTAAGAACGGGTCAAACGCTCCATATCATTTCGGAAACGCGCTCTTCATCTCCTGACGATGCGCCCGTAGCGCGACCCGAACCAAAAGTTTTCGAGATTAAAGGCGATGATGTGGTTACCGTAACCACGCAAAAAACCGTTACGCGAAGCAGTTTTGCCACGCACGAAGTAAAGCCGAAAGAAACCTTATTCAGCCTATCGCAGCAATATTCGGTCAGCCAGCAAGAATTGCTTGAGCACAACCCCGAACTTGCCGACGGACTCAAAATCGGGATGAAACTTAAAATCCCTGCCCGAAGCTCGATGCGACTCGAACCTGCAGCAGAATTCCGCGACCTGACCGCGACTTTGAACACGTCCCAAAAAAAGGAGATGGTGTTGCTGCTTCCGTTTAACGCGGCCCGCATGCCGTTAGATTCCGCGAGTGCGGTGGCGGACCGGCTCAAAAAAGATGTTTTTCTGAACATGACGCTGGATTTTTATTCCGGTGCGCTCATGGCGATTGATTCGGCCAAAGCGCTTGGATTGAACGTGTCTGTAAAAATTCTGGATTCGCGCGAAAACCGCAATTCATCGGCCGTGGAAGAACTGATTCGCACGCACGATTTGGGCAAGGCGGATGTCATCATCGGACCGTTTTACCAGCAACACGCAGAAACGACCGCACAGTTGCTCGCCAACGAACCCGCCACTGTAATTTCACCTCTGAGCAAGGAACGCGTGCAGAGTCTCGTGAATCTGTATCAGGCCATGCCCTCCGACAGGTTCACCAAACGCACGATGCTGAATTTCATGCGAAATAAAAACGGCAACATCATCGTACTCAGCGATCCCAAGCGAAACGCTACCAAAGAGCTTATTGCTGCTGAATATCCAGGTGTGCGCTTTGTTGCGGTCGACGCCAACGGAAATTTTGCGGCTGAAGCGCTCCGGAACATGCTCGTGAAAGACCGGACAAATTACCTGGTGCTCGATACCGAAAGAACCGGGATGATTCTGGCCGCGACGAACGTTCTGATGGCCGAATCTGCAAATTTCCCGGTGCAACTCGCCATTCTCGAATCGAACGACACGCTCGAATACGACGAAATTTCGCTCAAACGGCTCACGTTGCTCAAACTGCTGTTTCCATCGGTCACGAGAGAAAACAACAGTCCCGAAGCCATGGCCTTCAGAAATTCCTATCGCCAGAAAAACAAAGGAAACCCGTCTCAGTATGCCACGCGCGGTTTCGACATCACATTCGACACCTTGCTCCGCCTGTCTCAGGGCATGAGTTTTGCCGAGTCAGCCCGAAGCGACCGCACCGAATACGTAGAAGGAAAATTCGACTACCGCCAGAAAGACGAACAAGGTTATATTAATCAGGGCGTTTACATTCTTCAGTACAACGACGATTTAACAATCACCGAAGCGCAATGACATCTCAGGTAATTTATCTCGGCGACTTAAGAACGGAATCGGTACACACGGCCTCGGGCGCGAAACTTTTATCGGACGCACCTATCGACAACTTCGGGCAAGGGGAAGCATTTTCTCCGACCGACACCGTTGCCAACGCGCTTGCCTCGTGCATGTTTACCGTCATGGGAATAAAGGCGCGAGACATGGGTGTCGATTTCCGGGGCGCAAAGGCCTCGGTAACCAAGGTAATGCAGTCCGATCCGCGTCGTATTTCGCGCATCGGGGTTGTCGTGGACATGCCATCGGCCCTCGATGAAAAGTCGCGCGCGATTTTGGAACGCACGGCCCGAACCTGTCCGGTTTTCCTGAGCCTGCATCCGCAGATAGATAAAGACATTCGCTTTAACTGGCCGTGAGTACGCCCGGGGAGCACCGCCATCTGATTGACCTTGCGCACGCCAAAATGCCATTTGGTAAATACCGCGATCGCTACCTTATTGACCTTCCCGAATACTACCTGGTTTGGTACCAACGCAAAGGCTGGCCGCCCGGAAAATTGGGTTTGCAAATGCAGTCTGCGGCCGAACTTAAACTGAACGGACTCGAGCCGTTGTTGCGCGATTTACGGCGCCGCTTTCCCAAAGATTCGGTTTGATTAT
>CAZTGF010000134.1:0-3240 GCA_964612955.1 uncultured Flavobacterium sp. | reverse complement strand
ATAATCAAACCGAATCTTTGGGAAAGCGGCGCCGTAAATCGCGCAACAACGGCTCCAGTCCGTTCAGCTTTAATTCGGCGGCAGACTGCATTTGCAAACCCAGTTTCCCTGCCGGCCAGCCTTTTCGTCGGTACCACACCAGATAATATTCAGGAAGGTCAATAAGGTAGCGCTCGCGGTATTTTCCAAATGGCATTTTAGCGTGCGCAAGTTCAATCAAATGGCGGTGTTCCAAAGGGGTACTCACGGCCAGTTAAAGCGAATGTCTTTGTCGATCTGCGGATGCAGGCTCAGGAAAACCGGACAAGTTCGGGCCGTTCGCTCCAGAATCATGCGCGCCTTTTCATCGAGGGCCGATGGCATGTCCACGACAATCTCAATGCGCGAAATACAACGCGGATCGGACTGCATTACTTTGGTGACCGACGCTTTTGCGCCCCGAAAATCCACGCCCATATCGCGAGCCTTTATGCCCATGACGGTAAACATGCAAGAGGCAAGCGCATTGGCAACGGTATCGGTAGGAGAAAACGCTTCCCCTTTCCCCGAATTGTCTATGGGTGCGTCCGATAACAGTTTAGCACCCGAGGCCGTATGTACCGACTCTGTTCTTAAGTCGCCGAGATAAATTACCTGAGATGTCATTGGGCTTCGGTGATGGTTAAATCATCGTTGTACTGAAGAACGTAAACGCCCTGGTTAATGTAACCTTGTTCGTCTTTCTGGCGGTAGTCGAATTTTCCTTCCACGTGTTCCGTGCGGTCGTTCCTGGCCGATTCTGCAAAACTCGTCCCCTGAGAAAGCCTCAGCAGCGTATCGAACGTAATGTCAAAACCGCGCGTGGCGTACTGAGACGGGTTCCCTTTGTTTTTGTGGCGATAGGAATTTCTGAACGCCATGGCCCCGGGACTGTTGTTTTCTCTGGTGACCGATGGAAACAGCAGTTTGAGCAGCGTCAGTCGTTTGAGCGAAATTTCGTCGTATTCGAGCGTGTCGTTCGATTCCAGAATGGCGAGTTGCACCGGGAAATTTGCCGATTCGGCCATGAGCACATTCGTAGCCGCCAGAATCATTCCCGTTTTTTCGGTATCGAGCACCAGATAATTTGTCCGGTCTTTCACGAGCATGCTCTTAAGCGCCTCTGCAGTAAAATTCCCGCTGGCGTCCACCGAAACAAAGCGCACTTCCGGATATTCGGCCGTAATAAGTTCTTTAGTGGCATTGCGCTTGGGATCGCTAAGCACGATGATGTTCCCGTTTTTGTTGCGCATAAAGTTGAGCATCGTGCGTTTGGTAAACCTGTCCGAGGGCATCGCCTGATACAAATTCACGAGGCTCTGCACGCGTTCCTTGCTCAAGGGCGAAATCACCGTGGCGGGTTCGTTGGCGAGCAGTTGTGCCGTGGTTTCGGCGTGTTGCTGGTAAAACGGCCCGATGATAACGTCTGCTTTGCCCAGCTGGTGCGTGCGAATGAGTTCCTCTACGGCCGATGAATTGCGGTTCTCGCGCGAATCCAGAATTTTCACCGATACGTTTAATCCAAGCGTTTTTGCAGAATCAATCGCCATGAGAGCCCCGGAGTAAAAATCGAGTGTCATGTTCAGAAAAACGTCCTTTTTGAGTTTATCGGCCACGGCACTCGCAGAATCCACGGGCATGCGAGCCGCGTTAAACGGAAGCAACAATACCATTTCCTTTCGTTGGGAAGTGTTCAGTGTAGCGGTCAGATCGCGGAATTCTCCCGTGGTTTCGAGTCGCATAGAACTTCTGGCCGGAATTTTTAGCTTCATGCCTATTTTCAGCCCTTCGGCAAGTTCGGGGTTGTGTTGCAGCAATTCCTCCTGTGTAACCGAATACTGTTGCGAAAGACTGAACAGTGTTTCCTTAGGTTTTACCTCGTGCGTGGCAAAGTTGCTGCGGGTCACGGTTTTTTGCGTGGTTACGGAAACGACCTCTGAACCTTGAATTTCGTAAACTTTTGGTTCGGGGCGGGCCACGGGCGCATCACCCGGAGAGGACGAGCGCGTTTCAGAAATGATGTATAGCGTTTGGCCGGTTCTGAGACCGTCTTTGATTTCGGGGTTCTGGCGTTCGAGCTCGGCAATGCTTATGCGGTACATTTTGGCTATCGAATACCGCGTTTGGCCAGGTTCTACCACGTGCGCCATCGGTTTTGGCACAACGGGCTGCGCCGCACTCCCGGCCTGTGAACTACCGCCGGGGATTCTGAGTTGCTGACCGGGTTTCAGCCCCTCTTTCAGCGCATCGCGATTGGCCTGTGTGAGCGCTTCGACCGTAATATTATAACGTCTTGCCACCCCGTAAAGCGTTTCGCCGGCGGCCACCTCGTGCATTTCGGGATTCGCCTCACGCGAGCGCGGAATGAGCAAAAACTCCCCTTCGCGAAGCCCGGCTCTGGCATCCGGGTTTAACCGGTAAATCTCGTAAGGCGTAATGCGGTACTTTTGGGCAATTTGCGTTACGGTTTCTTTTGGTGCGACCTTGTGGCGAAGGTAATTGTCCGGTTGCGACATAGCCGAAAAGCCGAAAGTGAGAACCGATAACAGCAATAAAAAATATTTCATAAACGCGAATTTTGAGATTCGAACCTTACAAATATAAGGCGAAAAATGCTGCCTTCCTTTGTAAAACCGCGCCCGAAAAGCAATTTTTATGCCACAGCCCCCGGGTAAATTTGCGCGTACCTTGTCACCGGGACTTTGACTTTTGAGTGGTCGCGCCTTCGTTTGAGGGCAGCAACCCGCCTTCGGACGGAATCATCAAAGTGGCACCCGCGGGCAGTTTTCCCGAGGAAAATTCGGGATTCGCTTCCCGTAGTTTTTGCTCAGAAATCTGGTAGTGTTTGGCTATCGAGGCAAACGATTCCCCTTTGGCCACGCTGTGGTAAATATCGGGATCCGGTTCGGGAGTTCGCGCCGAGGTTGCCACCGGTTTGTCCTTAATCGGAACCGGAACATGAAGCACCATTCCCGCGCGTATGCCATCGACCGCAAACCTGTTGAGTTTGTAAATGTCGGCCGGTGGCACAAGGTACCGCTTGGAAATCATGCGGACCGTCTCGCCCATTTTCACCTCGTGCTGGATGATTTGCACAGGAGGATCTGTTTGTGAAGAAAGTTGTTGTACTGCGATTAACAAGAAAAGTAGTAAAAAGGCCTTCTTCATGGTGACGGTTTTAGTTTATTCCCATTCTATCGTCGCGGGCGGCTTGGAACTGAT
>CAZTGF010000133.1:0-3245 GCA_964612955.1 uncultured Flavobacterium sp. | reverse complement strand
GTTTGTCCTCCCTGTTCAGAACTTCGGCAAAATTCAGCGTGCGCGCTTCGGCATAGGCACACAAAGCAGGATTGTTCGCAAAAACACCGCCGTCGACAAGCGGATACGGCGTTCCGTAAACGGATTTTATTTTGGCCGGTTCAAAGTATGTCGGGGCTGCAGAAGTCGCGCGGGCTACATCCTTCATATAAAAATCGCGCACGGGAGAAACGGCATCAGCACTTGTAAAAAAAAACGCCTTTCGGTTTCGGATGTCGTAACTCGTGAACAAACATGGTTTTAAGGCTTGGCTCAAACGGGAATCGCCCAGATATTCTGCAAGTGCTTCGACCAGTTCTTTATCGGAATATTTTTCGTCCCTGAAACCGCCGAGGCTCGTGATTTTTTTCCAAAGCGTGACGTCGAAAATCTCATCGCCTTGGTCCAGATAAATGTCAAGCGCCTCACGGGCCGAAAATTTAAACGCCCCGTTTTCATCGGGACACAAATAGGTCAACCCCAGAATGCCTCCGGTGCTCGTTCCGGCCACAAAATCGAAAAATTCGCCTATGCGGGCCTCGGGTTGTTGGCTGATTTCGCGCAGCCGCTGCTCGAGATACGTGAGCAATGTTCCCGGCAGAATGCCTCTGATGCCGCCGCCGTCGAGGGATAAAATGCGTATTTTTTTCATAAAGTGAATGCCGTTATCTGATGATGAAATCGCGGTTGAAAATCGAATAGTTCAGTCCGATCATCGAAAACAGACCCGTGACTTCCATTTCGGGACGGTCGAAATCCTTCCCGATCGTGAGGTTTGCGCTGATGTCTTTCGAAATCGTGTACGAGGCCTGAAGTGCAATCCGGTACGTAAAATCCTTTTCGACAAAGGTGACGGCTTCACCTGTATTGTCAAAGCCCGGGAGTTCGGTGCGGTACCATCGGACCATGGCCTCAAGCGAAATATTGTACGCCTCCCCTTTTTTGGTGTACGAAAATCCAAGGTCTGAATTTACGCGCAAAGTGTCTGTGGTACTCGTCGTTATTCGGACCGATGCGTTCCAGTGGTGGTTGGCTGATCCGGAATAGGAACCATTCACCCAAAATCCCAGGCGGTTTACGGCGGGTTCATCGGACGTTGTCGCAAACTTCGCCGCCCCCGCGAATCCGAGACTGAACCCGTTGCGCTGACCTTCGAGTTTGATCAGTTGGTCTGCGCGCGCGGCAATGTTGCCTTTTGAATGTTCGAGAACCGCCTGGCAAAAAGTATCTACCGTGGCGTAGCTCTGAGATTTAAGCGCCTCGGCGGTGTCGGTGACTTCTTTTATCGTTTCCGGCGCTAGGGAAAGTCGTTGAAGCAAGTTTTTTATGTTGGCGATGGCCAGCGTAAGATTTTCGGGTGTTGCCGGATTTTGATTTCCGGCAGAAAGAATGGCGGCGAGTTTGGTTTCATCGGCCTTAATGGCGTTTTCCAGTTCGATGAAGTCGTTGCTGAGCCGGCCTTTTAGTAGCGTAAACCGCAGTCCGATGCCGAGGTTTGTACGGTCGGTAATACTGTCTTTAACCGTAGCGGCCGAAAATGTAAACGATTGCAGAAACGCCTGGCCTAAGTTGGGGTTCAGATATTCCTCACGCGTGAGTTCCGGTTGGTTTTGCAGCCAGTAAGGCGTAACTTCAAGCCCCAGGTTTGGCAGGAGTTTGCCTTGTTCGTCGAAAGAGCCGAGAATGTCGCCCGAGAGGCTTTTGACCGATGTGGGACGCATGACTGCCGCCGGTTCGTGACCCAGAATGCTGAATGCCGGTGTGGCCGGAAGCCGCAAATCTTGTGCGATGGATAGTATCGGCGCGACTGTAAAGACCAGACTGTAGAAAAAGGTTTTCATGTCATTTTAAGTTCGACGACATAGCAGGCTAAATCCAGATGTGCGGGAAGTTCGTTCGCAAAACTGAACAATTCTTTTCGCGCGCCTTGGGTCACAACCACGATGACGCCCGTCCAGTTCGTCTCGGTGAGTTTGTCTTGTATAACCGCTACAACTCTGAAACTCTGATTGCGGCAGTCTTCCGGTTTGCCTGCGTTTACGGGTTCATTCGCGCCTAAAAAAGTGGCGTTTTTCGTAATCATGACCGCGCCGCCCTGCCCGTTTCCGGAGATGACCGAGAGCCAGATATCCTCTGTGCCTTTGATTTTGTAGGTTACATTTTCGTTGTAATAATGGGTGTCCGGCATATCGGGATTATTTTAGGTGGTATCGCTGTGCGGCGCATCGCCAATGGGTTAATCTGCTTTCATGTATCGGATAATATGGCTGTCGGTGAGCCATCCTACGACAACGCCTGCATCGTCCACGACAAATACGTCTTTGTATTGGTTGTCGCGGATCAGTTTTCGGGCCGACTCTACGCTGTCGTTCTGCTTGATGGTTCCAAATTGTGCGATGACGGGGTTCCGCGCGGCAAATTCCTTAAAGGTGTCTTGGGATAGCGGCGTTACAGTGAGCCGCGTTTCCTCGTTGAGCAAGCTTTTGTGAATGATGTATTTCGGCTTTCCGGCGTCGAGAATCGGTAGGCGGCTTTTCTTGACTTCATCCAGGAATATCAGGAGTTTCTCGCGGCTGAAATCGGAGAGGCGCGGATCGGAAATATCCATGCTTACCATTGTATGTGTATCGATCATGACTTGCTGAACGGTGATTCCGGCCAATACCTCTGGCGTGAGTTTACTGATGATTTGCTCGTAGCGTTTGGAGGCAGCTTCGAAATTTTCGCGGCCAAAATAGAACACGAGCACCGTTCCTACCCAGGTGCTGATCAGAGGCAACAGCGCGTTGAAGATGTTCCAGGAGGCTTCGTCCCGCCTGCCTTCGTGAAAATAAATAAGCACCACCGAAATGATAATGATGGCGCAAAACGAAAATCCTATTAAATAAAGGGCGATACGGTCCCGCCGGTTCGATGTTTCCATGACAAAAGGCGCAAGGGTTTAAGCTACTTTTATTATTTGTCTTTGGAGCGCGCGCGGGGCTGTCACGCCCATCGAATGTCTTAAAAATTTCTTAACGACGATTTTATCCCAGAAGTGTTATCGATGAAATCGCAGGAATATACGATGTAAAGCACTGGTATTCTGTTTTTAAGATGGAAATACTTACAATGATAGGATTGTTAACGGAGCGCACGCGGCCCGCAAGGGCGTCGTAAAATTTGCAGGGAACGGAGCGTAAGCGTTGTTTGAGCAGCGGCGAAGCCCTGCGAGTTCGCGGCTGTAG
>CAZTGF010000132.1:0-3297 GCA_964612955.1 uncultured Flavobacterium sp. | reverse complement strand
TCGGAACGCGCGGCAAAAGCGCCAACGGGCAAACCACCGCCCATGCCTTTACCCATAATCACAATGTCCGGCACAACGCCGTAATTTTCAAAACCGAACAATTTTCCGGTTCGTCCAAACCCGGGTTGAATTTCGTCGATGATCATCATCGCGCCAACTTCGGTACAACGTTCGCGCACTTTTTTCAAAAAGTCGTTTTTCGGTTCTATGAATCCTGCGCCGCCCTGAATGCTTTCGAGGATAACGCCCGCGGTTTTTTCGGTGATTTTCTGTAAATCCTGCTCGTTGTTGAACCAGATAAAGTCCACATCGGGAATCAGCGGACGGAACACGCGTTTGCGCTCCTCATAACCCATAACGCTCATTGAGCCCATTGTATTGCCGTGATATGCCTGATGACACGAAATAAACTGACTGCGCCCGGTAATGCGCCTTGCGAGTTTAAGCGCGCCTTCTGTGGCTTCGGTTCCCGAGTTCACAAGGTAAATCTTATCGAGAGGGTCTGGCAGCAATTCCGCGAGTTTTTTGCAATATTGCACTGCGGGTCCCTGAGCGTATTCTCCGTACACCATCACGTGAGCGTAACGGTCCATCTGCAGTTTTACGGCTTCTGTAATTCGGGGATGCGTATGCCCGAGCGTACAAGCCGAAACACCCGCGACAAAATCCAGATAAGCGCGCCCTTGCGTATCGTAAATGTAAGAGCCGCGCGCGTGCGACACTTCAAGACCCAACGGATGCGGAGAGGTCTGGGCCTGGTATTTTAAAAAATCTGAGGTCATGGCGTGGCGGACTTTCGTTTTGGGGCCGGTGCGGGTTTGTCAAAATTCAGCGTTTCGGGCGATGTTTCCAAAGGCGTATCTGCGGTGCCGGCATCTGCTTCTGCTTTTTCCTGTGCCTGAAGTTCCCATTGTTGTTCCCCGGGCGGAAAAATATCGTCTTTGGTAGCGATTCGTTCGTCTCCGCGCCAGACAAAACCGCGAAGTTTTCTCGCATTCTCAGGAAATTCAGCTTCGGGCATGATTTCTCCGGCAGGTTTTTCAAACACCGTCATGGCGGTGATTTTGCTTTCCTCCAGTTCTAGTCTGATGCGGCTGCCGGCGCTTTTGTTAATGCCGATGAGCTGTTCGTCTTCGTTGCGAAGATAGTAAATGACTTCGGTGTTTTTAACGATGTCTACCTCGTACAGTTCGTTGTCGCGGAATTTGCCGTAAAGGTTCAGTCCTTTGACTTGATTAAAGCCGGTTCCCAACGTGTCTTTTGCAATGATGAACGCATCGCCGATCACTTTGAGCGAATCGAGTTTTTCGGTTTCCCGGTTCGAGACAAGGTGCATCACATGGCCCGTCATCTGGTTTTCGGCATTCCACATCACAGGCCGGCCGATGAGTTTTGTAAGTCCTGTAACTTCGGAGGAGTGAATAGAGTCGCATTTTCCGCTCATGTCCGATTTGTAAAAACGGGCGTTGTCGAAAGCGCGGATTACGCGGGATTCCGGTTTCCCCGTTACAAGCAGCCGTTTGCCGTGAATGTAAACCGAGTCGTTATCGATAAGTGAAATCGCCACGGCACGACGCGTCACGAACATTGAATCTTTTTGCTTGTAAACCTCGCCGTAATGGCCTTTGATAATCGTTTTGTTGATCGTATCGGTAATTTTTACTCGGTTCGTCGCCGAGGCAAATTCGCGGTTCCGGTCGTAGTACAAACTATCGCCCTCGATGAGCCTGTCGTTGTATTTAATGTGCGAATGATTCAGGAAATATCCCGTGTTTTGGCGGCTGTCGTAAAAGCCTTTCTCGGTATAAATCAGGTTTTGTTCGCTCGTAATTGTCGATGGTCCGAACAAATACGCATGCCCGGAGTTATTGAAATAGTCAAGGTGGTTGGATTCGAGAACGTACTTTGGGTTGGTCAGCACGACGCGCGTTTTAAAACTAAATTTTTTCCGCGTCACATCGTATCGGCCCGATTGACTTTTGAGCACGTTGTCGCGGTTTTTAATCGTTCCGGGCGTGCGGTAATAAGCCTGCTGAATGTTTCGGTCAAAGTAAAGTGTATCGGTCGTAAGCGTCATGTCCGGAGAGCGCATGACCACATCGCCCGTAGCAAACGCCTGTTTGATGTTTCCGTTGTATTCGGCGTAGCGGCTGTCTAAAAAAATTGTGTCGCCCTGAATCATGCGCACTTGTCCGAATGCTTTCAGGTAATTTTCGCTCTCGAAAAAATACGCTTTGTTGCAATGGAGCACCACGCCGTCGTGGCTGATGCGCACGTTCCCCGTAAGCAGTGCAGCACCGGGCATTTCGGCTTCGTTTCTGTCAGCGAAATCGGCGTATTCTACAAGTATTTTATTTGCGGGTTGTGCCAGAACGACCATCGGGACGCAAAGCCCTGACAACAAAAGCAGCAACAATTTTTTCAACGCTGAATTTTTGCCAAATTTAGGAAAATACGGCCGGGCGGGACCGATTGTTAAGAATTATTTATGCCAGGCCGATGAAACGCATTTATTATATTAGCCTTTCAAAATCCGATTATGAGAACACCGTTACTGCTGGCTTGTCTGATGCTGGTCTCAGGCACATTTGCTCAAAACGCTTCCAAAGAGAAAAATGCAGAAACTTCCGAAAAACCGATTGTCTATCAGGTATTCACGAGACTTTTCGGAAATACGAACACGACAAACACACCCTGGGGCACAAAGGAGCAGAACGGCGTTGGCAAATTCAACGATTTTACCGACAAAGCGCTGACCGAAATCCGCAACCTCGGCGCCACACACATTTGGTACACGGGCGTTCCGCACCACGCGCTTGTGGGCGATTACACAAAGTTCGGAATCTCGCAGGACGATCCGGATGTAGTGAAAGGCCGTGCAGGTTCGCCTTACGCAGTCAAAGATTATTACGACGTAAACCCGGATCTTGCGGTAAACCCCGCCAAGCGCATGAAAGAGTTCGAAGCGCTGATTAAACGCACGCACAAAAACGGACTCAAATTGATTATCGACATCGTGCCAAACCACGTAGCGCGGGCTTACGACAGCAAACAGGCTCCGCGCGGCGTGAAGAATTTCGGAGCGGATGACGATACTTCTGTAGCTTACGAGAAGAACAACAATTTTTACTACATCCCGGGCGAATCGTTCCAGGTTCCCGATTTTGGCGCTGATAAACCTCTGGGCGGTCAGCCACATCCTTTGGCCGATGGAAAATTCAGCGAAAATCCGGCGAAATGGACGGGCAACGGTTCGCGCGAAGCAAAGCCATCGAAGGACGACTGGTACGAAACCGT
>CAZTGF010000131.1:0-3333 GCA_964612955.1 uncultured Flavobacterium sp. | reverse complement strand
GCGGAAGCGAACACGCCACGGGGCATTTGCTCTATGCGCGTTTCTGGAACAAATTTTTGTTCGACCGCGGTTTTATCACCCGGGACGAGCCGTTCAAAAAGCTTATCAATCAGGGAATGATTCTGGGGACGAGTGCATTGGCGTATCGGTTGGAAGGAACAAACACATTTGTCTCGAAAAACAAAATTAACGGCCGGGCCGTGCATCCAATCCACGCCGATGTTTCGTTTGTGAACGCATCGGACGAGCTGGACATTGCGCAATTTAAAAACTGGCGCTCAGATTTTGCCGGGGCCGAATTTATCTGTGAAGACAACGGCAGGTTTATCGTTGGCCGGGAGGTGGAGAAAATGTCGAAATCCAAGTACAACGTTGTTAATCCCGATGATATTTGCGAAGAATACGGTGCCGACACGCTGCGTTTGTACGAAATGTTCCTCGGCCCGATTGAACAAGCCAAACCGTGGAATACAGCGGGAATTACAGGCGTTTTCGGGTTTTTGAAAAAACTGTGGCGTTTGTATTTTGACGACAACGGACTCATTGTGACTTCGGGATCGGCGAGCAAGGAATCGCTCAAAACGCTTCACAAAACGATTAAAAAAATTCAGGACGATATAGAGTCGTTTTCGTTTAATACTTCGGTCAGCCAGTTTATGATTGCCGTCAACGAATTATCGGCCCTGAAATGTCGCGAGCGCGTGGTGCTGGAGCCTCTGATTGTGTTGCTTTCGCCATTCGCACCTCATATTGCCGAAGAAATCTGGCAGAAACTCGGACATTCGAATAGTGTCGCATTTGCGCCGTTTCCGGTTTTCAACGCCGAATATCTCGTGGAATCAGAAAAAGAATATCCAATATCGTTCAACGGAAAAATGCGTTTTACGATGACACTGCCTTTGTCGCTCTCCGCGGCCGAAGTAGAGCAGCAGGTTATGTCCGATGCACGCACGCTGGCCCAACTCAACGGCAATACGCCGAAGAAAGTTATCGTAGTTCCGGGAAAAATCGTTAATATCGTCGAATGAACCCTGTAGTTTTTAAAGCGCCGATGGACAAGATAACGAAGGTCGTAACCATTGCCGTGGTGCTGCTGATTGTCGGCCTAGCCATAATTCCGGCGATGCTCGACGGGTTTGAAGACCTGTTTCCGATGCTGATAATGATTCCTGCCATGGTTGCGTTGGGGCTGGCCTATGCCTGGGCGCCGCGTCATTACGAAATTCACAGAGACCGCGTGGTGATTGTGCGCCGGATAGGCAATGTCGAAATTCCGCGAAAAGACATCACCTCGGTGACCCTTCCCGGTAAGGCCGCTATGGCAAAGACGATCCGCACATTTGGCGTAGGAGGTTTCTTTGGTTATTACGGACGTTTTTACAACACTACGTTAGGCAAAATGACCTGGTACGCTACCAGCCGTTCCACGCCGGTACTGCTAGTGACCAAAGACAAAAAAATTCTGCTCACACCGTACGATGTGCCGCGTTTTGTCAGAGAACTCGGTGGTGCGGACCCGATTCCCAATCTGTCGTTAAAAAATAATGACACGCTGTCATAATTTACCCGATGGCGTTAAATTTGCCCAAAGACAAAAAAATTAAACAAACTATATACTATGTATTTGATTCTCATTGGAGCCATCATGCTTGGCAGTTGGCTTGTAAGTTACCGTTTGAAGAGCAAATTTGAGTTCTATTCCAAACGCCAGTTGCAAAACGGTATGAGCGGTGCTGAGATTGCGGAACAAATGCTTGCCGATCACGGCATTCGCAACGTTCGCGTTATTTCCACGCCGGGACGCCTTACAGACCACTATAATCCCGTGGACAAAACCGTTAACCTGAGCGAGGCTGTTTATAACCAGCGCAATGCGGCTGCGGCTGCGGTGGCGGCTCACGAGGTGGGGCACGCGGTTCAGCACGCTACGGCTTATTCGTGGCTTGAATTCCGCTCGAAACTCGTTCCTGTGGTTAGCGTGGCATCGAATTTTGTACACTGGATTCTGCTTGCCGGAATTTTAATGCTCGAAACTTTCCCTGAATTAATGCTCATCGGAATTATCCTGTTCGGGCTTACGACATTGTTTTCGTTCGTAACGCTTCCTGTGGAATACGATGCTTCAAACCGCGCTCTGGCCTGGTTGGAGAACAAACGCATGGTAACGCGCGAGGAGCACGCCGGAGCCAAAGACGCACTTAAATGGGCGGCGCGTACTTATGTTGTGGCTGCGATCGGATCGTTAGCAACACTGTTGTACTACGTTTGGATGTACCTTGGGCGACGCGAATAACGAAACTCTTGACAGCAAAAGTAATCCGCCTTTTTTGGGCGGATTTTTTATGCGGTTGCGTTACGAAAGTTTGTCCGGGTTGTAACCTACGTAGTCTATTTCGGTTTCGCGGAATTCTACGCCGTGTTGCTCGAGTTCAGCCAGGATTGGGTCGTAGACTTCTCGCCTTATCGGAAGTTGAACGCCGGGCGTTGTGATTTTTTTGTTCAGGATTAAAAGGGCCGCGATAGCCACTGGAAGTCCTACGGTTTTAGCCATGGCGGTATAAGTCTGATCTTCGCCAAGACAAACCATTTTAGAATCGATCTGGCGTTTTTTGCCGTCGATTTCATATCCGAATTTGTGATACATGACAATCATATCCTTGTCTTCGGGCGCAAGTGTCCAGTTTTCAGACAGAATTTTTTCGAGCATTTGTGCCGGAGTAGCGTTGGCGAGTCCTACGGTTTTATTCGGGTTGAACAAATCCAGTTCGAGCAATTTCTCCCAAATAATGTCGTCCTGTTCGATGCCGAGCTGCATGCGCAATTTAATTTCGACGGAATCCGTTGGATGATAAGGCAGAAAAAGGTTTACAAATTCGCGGTAAGAAAGGTGTTCAGAATTCTCGATGATATAGCTGTCATCGGTCATTCCGAGTTGGATAAAAACGTTCCAGGCCCTTGAAAAACCTACGCGGCGAATCGTGCCCCGGTAGAGCGTAAGCACGTCCTGCAGTTGGTAAACATCGCGGTATTTAAGCGAGTCTCGGTTGGCGTAGGCTTCAAATTTTCCAAATCCTTCGACTTCTAAAAACTCGGTGCGCCGGAATAATTTGTGGTACGGGATATATTTGTCTTTGCCTTCCTGAATGAACTTTGCGGCCCCGCCCTGACCTGCAAGAACCACGTTTCTGGGCGCCCACGTAAATTTGTAGTTCCACAGGTTATTGTCTGATTCGGGAGCCACCAACCCGCCGCAGAACGATTCGAACAGCAGCAATTTCGCGCCTTTTTCGCGGATTCGGTCCAGCACCTGCATAGCGCTCATGTGGTCGATAC
>CAZTGF010000130.1:0-3444 GCA_964612955.1 uncultured Flavobacterium sp. | reverse complement strand
GGTGCGCACCACATAACTTGTGAAGAACTCTTTGATAACGTGACCTTTGTAACCGCAGCACACGATAAAATCATTGATGCCGTAATGCGAGAAGGTTTTCATTATGTGCCATAGAATCGGCATTCCTCCTATGTCAACCATGGGTTTCGGCTTGATCGAGGTTTCCTCACTGAGACGTGTTCCAAGGCCTCCGGCCAAAATTACCGCTTTCATCCCGCTCTCCTGCAGATTCGAATAGTTATTAAAATAATGCTTTTAATATTAAGCAAGCTTCTTGCCGGTAAAAAATTTGGAACCGTCGCTGAACCGCAGTCAAATAGCGCGGATCAAACGCCACGTCGCGTTTCCGCTTTAAAAACGTAACCCCCAAAGCGGTGATCCCATTTACCAATCAGTTGCTAAAAATGCTTTCTTATCCAAGTGAAGTTCGACAGAAGATTTCGCAACTGGAAAATTTTCCGACGCTCATTCAATACCACTAGCGATTAAAACACCGAGTTAACCTAAGAGTCCACCGCCGCGCTGTGATCACGAGCGAAGCCCAGCATTCAGAGCAACACAGAGAAGACGCCGCAAGAGACGGCTTTCCCAACGCGGCGACGAACGATCTATCGCAAAGAATAGTTACCTAATTTTCCGTATGGGCCGCGAGGTTACCGCTCTAGCGCATCCGTTCCTAGTGTAAACTTGGTCGCTTAAGCGCTGCCTATCGCTTAGGCGAACCTGATAATATACTTACTCTAAGCAGACGAGGCCAGTTCCTCGTTTGCCCGCTCTAACCCGTCCGGCTCTCGAAGTTAAATTTCATGTCAAAATACAAACCAACCACGATTATCACCGTCACCTATAACGCCTCGCAATTTATTGAAAGGTTCGTGCAAAGCGTCGCCAAACTGATGCTTCAAAACGATGATTTGTCTTTGGTAGTAGTCGACAATGCATCTACCGACGACACCGTCTTGAAACTCGCCGCGGTTATCGAAGCGCACGGCCTGAAATCACGTGCACGTTTAAGAGTTTCCAATACCAACCTCGGATTTGGCAATGGGTGCAATCTTGGTGCTGCCGAAGCTCATGATTTCTCACCGCAGTATCTCTGGTTTCTCAACCCTGATACCGAAGTCGAACAGAGCGCCTTCGAAGGCCTAATAGAAGGCTTCACACGCAACGCGACGGATTTTACGGGTAGCGCGCTGAAGAACGAGAAAGGTGACATCCGCTCGGGCGCGTTTCGATTTCCGACAATCACTACGGTATTTCTAAGCAGCGCAAGGCTTAGGGTTCTTGATCGAGTTTTCGTGCGCCACACGAATACAATTGCTGCATTCACCGAGCCCTGCTATGCCGATTGGCTCACCGGCGCCTCTTTTATGGTCCGCTCGACAACCTTTGAGGCATTGTCTGGTTTTGACCCTCAATATTTCTTATATTTTGAAGAGGTCGACCTTTTCTTGCGAGCCAAGCGCGCGGGTTACAAAGCATTATTCTGTCCCACAAGCGTTGTCTTTCACGAATCCGGCGCATCGACCGGAATGAACACCAAGCGAGCGCACGAGATCAAAGCTCGACCGAAATATTGGTATGAATCTCGGCGGTACTTCTACTGGAAACGATACGGTCGTTTATACTTCTTTGCGGTGGATGTCGCTTTCTTTCTCGGTCAACTCATTCTCAGAAGCAAGGCGAAACTCCGCGGCAATCCGCTTGGCGAGCCGCCTGGATTACTTAAAAGCACTTTCATTCATAGCGCTCTATTTGGCCCGCCCCCTTGCAAAACGGAGCGGGTCGGCTAATGAGCGGTTCGTTACTCCGCTTTGTTGGTCTGCATTACGGTAGGTGCCGCCAAGACAACCGAGAAAGGAGGCACATCTCGGTCTACCACGGCGTTCGGCCCTATGACCGTGAAGCGACCCACCGTAATTTCCCCGACTATAACCGCGCCGGCACCGATGTTAACGCCATTCTCGATCGTTGGTTTCCCGTGAAGCTGGCTTAGGTTTTTGACGCCAAACGTGGTGTTTTGCCTTATAGTCACGTCATCGCCTATGGACTTGGCTCCGAGGATCATGCCGCCAAAATGCTCAAGCTTGACACGCCGACCAAGGGTAACGGTGTAATCCAGTTTTATTCCGCACAAGAGCTGGATCAGGCGTCTGTGGACACGATACGACACTGACATAGGTGCACGCAGCCAGCGATTGGAAATACCCATACGCCAATTGCCGAAACGATGGTTGAAGACCGCCCAAAAGCCCTGCGAAAGCCAATCTCGCTCGTGAGTGACGAAATCCTCTCTAACCAATTGCCAAAACCCAATACCCTTGGGGTTGTCGTTCGTAGTCCCCTGCGCTACGTGGTGGTGGGAGTATTCTTCGAGGTCGGCTTCTTCGTTCACAAAAAGCTCGGAAAGCTCGGAAATGGATTTTGAACGCCAATCCTTGGGTATTTCACCCAATAGCTTCTCGATAACCATACTCAGCTTCACCGCTACTATGGAATCAAGTCCCAAACTTGAAAAATTGTCCGTCGGCTCAACATGCAAAGTGTCTCCGGTCGCGCGCTGAAAAGCCGCGAGCAGTTTTTCTTGCAAAGTTCCCTCCTCTACTCGCAACTCTTCACGGCGGCCGCGCTCGCTATAAGCTTCGCTTAGCGCCCTACGTTTAATTTTTCCCGTATCTGTTTGGGGTAAGATCTCGCATTCCAGTATACGGATATGCCCTCGTACAGAAACACCTTGCGCCGCTAAAATATTCTCGACCGTCCTAGCGAGCTCGACCAACTCGACGGAGCAAGAATGATCTTTTGCTACCAATACGGATTCGCCGTAGATCAGGTCCGGTACCCGTGCCAAGGCAAAGCCACTGTTTATACCCAACGCTTTTCTAAGCTGATCTTCGACCGATTCAACCGAGATTTTTTGACCGCCGAAGTTGATGAGGTTGTCTGCGCGCCCCTCAAAATACAAATAGCCGTCTCGAAGAGACCCCAGATCGCTCGTTTCAAACCAGCCATCGCTACCGACGAGCGGTTTCGATTCGCCACTTATTAAGAGCTCCTCGGCGAGATGCGGGCCGCGAATGCATATGCGGCCCACGTCATTGATACGTACCTGGACCTCTCCGTAAACGCGGCCCACGCTACCATGGTGCTGCACAGGCGCATCGTTCAGGCATAAGAACGTGGTTCGCGATGCCTCGGTCAAACCGTAATGCTGAATTATACGGGCTTCTGGGAATAGCGCCTGCAAGGCTCGCTTTTCATCGACAGCCATGGGCTGGCTGCCGATTTCCAGCCAACGCAAATTTTCACCGACGGAGAAAAGGTGTTTTTGCTCTAATAAAATGCGCAATAAAGACGGTACCGTCGAAATGCTGTTAATGTGACCTTCGCAAAGAAGCCTGGCCACCTCGCTCGGGTCGAATCCCTTAGCCGGTAAATAGGCCG
>CAZTGF010000129.1:0-3497 GCA_964612955.1 uncultured Flavobacterium sp. | reverse complement strand
AAGCATCGGTTTTTTGTTTGTACGGTGCCCGTCTGGGATCACGTTAGTAATCCCGCTGTTACTTCGATGAGACTTCCGCGGTCAAAAGCATTTTCAAAGAGCAGGGATAAAACGAGGTTTTCTGACGATCTACCCAAGAACGGATTTGTTCAAAGTTGCGAGCATCGACCCGTCCCATGCAGATTAATACGCTTAACGAACATAACCTTATTTATGTTCTCAGCCGTGTTCCGATGCTGTTAGCAATACACTTTTTCAAGGTAACGGCCGCCAGTACAAATCTGTGTCATATCATAACTATCGAATTCGTCATCGGTTGTATCATCGCGCAGGCACTCAACCTACTACGGAAATCCGTAAAAGTAATGAACCACAGGCCACTACTTTTGCTGATCACTTGCTCCTGTTTTCAATAGGTTATTTATTTTATTATCGATAATTTTACGGGGTTTTAACTAATTTTTAAGAAGCTCGATCAGCGGCATAAATTAAAGGGTAAGTGATTATGATCGAAACCGATAAATACGATTTTACTTTTACAGCTTCTTCATTAAGATTAACTGATATGGTTCTCGTGGCCAATGCTTCACTCGAAAACAGACAGATCGATTTTGTTAACGAACTAGGCGGTGGTAAATCGGCAACAGGTAAAAGATTAATGTCAGAATTTTCAAAAAGGCTTAGCACACTTACAAAATCACAAGTTGACGTGCTGATCCATGGTGATCTGAATGATCAAAAACATATCGCACTGCTATCAGTGTGCAAAAGAAACAAGTTCATCCGCGATTTCATCATCGAGGTTGTACGTGAAAAGGTACTGCTTTTTGATTTCCAGATTACAGAAGGTGACTATGTTTCGTTTTATAGAAGAAAATTCGAACTCCACCCTGAAATGGAAAAGCTTACGCTAATAACCGAAAAGAAAATCAGGCAGGTAACTTTCAAAATTCTGGAACAAGCCGGCATCATCGACAATATAAAAACCAGAAGAATTCAACCGCAGATTATCGACAAAAAAGTGATTGACGCGATAAAAGCAGATAATCCAAATTGGCTAAAAATTCTTTTACTTAGTGACGCCGACATTAAAGCATAATATGGCAGAAATTACCCAAAAGTTCGCACATCTCTATAAAGTGATTTCTTCGCAAACCTTCCTGGACAAGCAGTCATTAGGTGGCGAAATACCTTTTTTTATTTCTACCTACGATCCGCGGCAGGAACTGCGGGTTTCAGAAGCTGTGAAACTGCTGAAAAACAAACTCGAAACCTCCGGAACGAAAGTATTGGAGGTAAACTTGTATGACATTGTCTGCGAGCTCCTCGAAGATAAAGGTGGAATGCAAAGAATGTTTGAGGTAGAAAAAGTGAAAACGAAACAAAAGTTTTTACGTGCGCTCCAATCTACACTTAACATTCACCAGATCTTAATGCCTAAAATCAAAGAGAAAATCGATCAGGCTCAGGCCGACGTGTACTTTCTCACCGGCATCGGAATGGTATTTCCATACATCCGATCGCACAATGTTCTCAATAACCTCCAAAACGTAGCCAAAGATGCGCCTACAGTTGTATTTTTCCCGGGCGAATATAATGGTAATTCGTTAAACCTTTTCGGCCTGCTGAAAGACGACAACTACTACCGCGCATTTAACATTCAAAACATAGAAGTAAAATCATGATTATAAAAGATTTTTTTCAAAAAAACATCAATAGAGATATTGAAACCGTTATAAAAGCTGATGATCGTGATCACATTTCCGACGAAGTCGCCGAGTACGTAGTAACTCAGGAAATTGCAAAAAAGATCAGGGATTTATTCCAGACGTATAACGATTATAGTGGCGCTAACGGGGTATGGATTTCGGGTTTCTTCGGAAGCGGTAAATCCCACCTGCTTAAAATCCTGTCATACGTTCTGGAAAACAAAGAATTCGACGGTTACAAAAGCGGTGACCTTTTTGCTGAAAAACTTCACGATGATGAAATGCTGAAAGGCGACGTTCTCGCGGCTACGCGCATTCCTTCAGAATCGATACTATTTAATATCGACCAACAAGCGCAGATCACCAGCAAAGCCGATGAAAATGCGATACTCTCAGTATTCTACAAAGTCTTTTACGACCACCTGGGTTATTATGGTTTTCAGCCGCATGTTGCCGAATTTGAAATGTGGCTCGACAAACAAGGAAAGTATAGTGACTTCAAATCAAAGTTCGCGCAACATAACGGTTCATCCTGGGAAGAATGTAGAATTGATTATTTTGATCCTAAAGTAACCGATGATTTAGCATCTGCACTCGCCGAAATATTCAACAGCGATCCTTCGAAATATGAAACCATCATTGATGATCTTGAAGACCGGCACAAGCAATCCATAGAGAACTTTTGCTCTCGCGTGCAAGATTACATTAAAATGAAACCAAAAGGTTTCCGACTGAATTTCTTTGTCGATGAAGTTGGCCAATACATCAGCGACAACACCAAGCTGATGTTAAACCTGCAAACAATTGCCGAAACATTAGCGACAACTACAAAAGGCAATTCGTGGATCTTCGTAACCTCGCAAGAAGACATGGAAAAAATCGTGGGGGATTTGACTAAATCACAGCAGAACGATTTTTCGAAAATCATGGCACGATTCAAAATCAAGGTTCCGTTAACATCGGCAAACGTGGATGAGGTCATCGAAAAAAGGCTTCTGACTAAAAACGAACAAGCTGAGAAACTACTCGTCGACATTTATAAAAAAGATCATGCACATCTTGATACGCTTTTAAGTTTCTCAGACGCCGGAATTCAATTCAAAGGCTATAAAAACGAAAAGGATTTTGCCAACAAGTTTCCGTTCATACCTTTCCAGTTCGAATTGTTTCAACAATGCCGCCGGGCACTATCAGTACATAACGCGTTTCAGGGGAAACACGCTTCAGTAGGTGAACGATCCATGTTAGGTGTTTTCCAACACGTCGTTCAAAAGATTGAAGACCGGGATGAAAACGCCATTGTCAGCTTTGATTTGATGTTCGACGGAATCCGCAACGAATTGCGAGGTGAAATCCAAAGTTCCCTTATCCTCGCGGAGAAGCTGCTCGACAATCGTTTTGCGGTTAAAGTGCTTAAAGCGCTGTTCCTCGTTAAATACTTCCACAATTTTAAAACCAACCGCCGCAACATTTCAGTCTTAATGATTGATGATGTGAACGTCGACCTAAAGGTTCATGAAAAAAACATTGAAGAAGCGCTCAACATTCTCGAAAATCAAAGCTATGTGCAGCGCAATGGTGATGTTTATGAGTTCCTCACCGATGACGAAAAAGATGTAGAGCAGGAAATTAAAAATACCGAAATCGATGATGCGGCAGTAACCCAACTTTTAAAAGAAATCTTATTCGACGAAATCATCCGTGTTAATAAAATTAAATTCCTCGACAACAAACAGGATTACGAATTCAGCACCAAAATCGACGGTTCGATGTTCGGACGCGAGAAAA
>CAZTGF010000128.1:0-3505 GCA_964612955.1 uncultured Flavobacterium sp. | reverse complement strand
AAATGTTCGCCGCCGTGGCTTACCCAAGCCCGTTTGACGCCAACTTTAGCCTCGACCTTAAAGCCGCCTCAATGGAACCCGTACAAGTTCGCATCTACGATATGTTAGGAAAACTTGTAGAAGACCGTACGGTGGACGTAAAAATAATGTCCGACGCCAGATTCGGTGAGCGTCTGCCTTCGGGAGTATTTAATGTTGTAGTGTCTCAGGGCGCAGAAGTGAAAACGCTTCGCGTGATTAAGCGCTAAACATTTATTTTCTGCTGCGAGAAAGCCTTCCTTAACCGGAGGGCTTTTTTGTTGGTCGAAATTTCAAGTGGTTTTTAAGGTTCCGAGGCGGCGCTCGCCTATCGGGAAAAACACTGGCGGACTCGGCTCGCGCCGCACAACCCCGCCCAATCCGCACAACCCCGCCGCGAAAACGACCTCAGTTTCCCGCCCCAGCTTCGTACAGCACTTGACAATTCCCGCAATAAAACGTGCGGCGTTTTGTTTTGCCTAAATGTGCTTTTACAAACGGAATCTCGCAGCGCGGGCATATTTTTTTGGTGTGGGCAAGCCAGTGTTTTTTTAGCTCGTAAGCTTTTTTCCAACGCAGGAAGTCGAACGCGTAGGCATGGGTTTCGCGGGCGAGTTCGTGTAGTTTTTCGTTTGGAAGATGGCCGGTCAACGTAAGTGGATGCACGCGAATGCGAAACAACACCTCGTTTTTAAAAATGTTGCCGCTACCGGCGAAAATATCCTGATCCAACAGTGCATCGCAACAGTATTGGTCTGGCTTATTACGCAGTTTTTCTAGGGCCGCGTCGTGGTTCCAGGAAGCGGACATGAGGTCTGCGGACCAATCGTAAATCTGATCGGCGCTCGTGTCTAAAATCTGAACCGAGCAAGCGTAAAAGTTAAGTTCGTCTTTTGGGAATTGCAACCGCAGCCGGGGCACGTTCTCCTTTCGCTCATTGATGCGGTAGGTGCCGAACAGCAGAAAATGGATGCGGAGCGTAAAATCGTCGAAACAAATTAAAAAGTGCTTGCCCCAGGAAGCAATGCCGGTAACCGTTTTTCCTACGAGCCGTTCCTTGCCTATTTTGGTATTTCCGTCCACGGCAGTTACAGATTGCCCTTCCAGTTTGAGTGACTGAACGAGTTCCTTAAGAATAAATATGGACGGACCTTCTGGCATGATGGACAGTTTATAATTTTCGGATCACGCGGCACGGATTCCCGGCGGCAAAAACATCTGACGGAATATTGCGCGTTACGACGCTTCCCGCGCCAATCACGGTTCGGTCGCCAATGACCACGCCGGGGCAAATAATAGCGCCACCGCCAACCCACACGTCGTTACCTATGGCAATCGGTTTCGCGAGTTCTTCGGGTTCGGCGCGTTGAACGGCACTCATAGGGTGCGTCGCGGTGTAGATTTGCACATTCGGGCCCAACAGCGTACGATTGCCTATGATGACTTTTGCTTCGTCGAGAATCACACAGTTAAAATTCATGTGCACCTGAGCGCCTACCTGAATGTTTGTACCGTAGTCGCAATAGAATGGCGGCTGTATGAATAAATCGCCTTGTTTGTTCGGGATGAGTTCGTCCAGAATCGATAGGCGCAACGCGAGTTCGGTTTCGCGCGTTTGGTTAAACGTGTAAAGCAGCAGACGCGCGTTTGTGCGCATTTCCTCGAGTTCGGGGTCGGCTGGGTTGTAAAATTCGCCCCAGAGCATTTTTTGTTTTTCGGTAATCATATTTTTTGGACTGAACCCGAAGATACCGAAATTTCGCTTTCTGAGCACGCGGTTTTACAGTGCATTCACACTTTTTATTTGCATTGGCAATTGCGGATCGATGCTGACAACCTTCGACGAAAAACACCATTCATACGGTTAAAACACAACGATTTAGGAAAAGTCTGGCTTAAACGAGTTTTCGCGTCGTTTGTCGAAATAATTTTCGGACCACTTAAACGCGCTTTAATTTTGACCCGAAAATAAAAACACAATGACACAAATGCACAACAGAAAAAGTTCCCAAAAAATCCAGGCCGACGCTTTAGCCATGCGCTTGTTTTTTGGATTGGCGCTTTTTCTAATGGCGTGCTCAGGTGTTTTTGGGCAAACCCAGAAAACCGCTTCTCCGGAAAGGCCCGCTACAGAAATTCAACTCAGCGAAACCACCGATCAAATGCATATGATGTTGTGGATCATGGGCGGACGCCAACACGTTCCGGCTTCGGTAAAAGAAAAATCAGAGCGCACGTCGGTACGCAAGCAATTAATTGAATCGGGTGCTACGCCAAACAGAATCCTTCGCCAAACGTTGCTCAAAAAGGCCATGAGCCACGACAACGCCTTAGTATGACGATTTCATTTTTTATATTTTTTTAGGTTAAGTTAGGAAAGAGAGCCCTCCCCGCCATGGAGGGTTTTTTTGTGTCCGATTCGCTCGTTTCCACAAGCGTCGTACTGCTTTATACACAAACTATTAGCTCCGGCTAAGGTTCGGTTTTGGGCGGTAAATTTTTTACAAAAACGCAGCCCATGATGCAGTTTATCGGTTTTACTTGCAACTTATCGACAAATGACATCATTTGTTAAATTAACATTATTTTATATCGACTTTTCGTTTAAATTTATCCGCGGTCTGGCTAATTTTTACGTTAAAAAGCTACGGATAATAAAATTGCCGCGATTGCATCTGTAACAAGGCGAATTACCAAATACCACAATATACTGACCTATGATAAAAAAACTACGCGCCGCCGTGTGCTGCCCCAAAGCAACGGCAATTTGTACTCTTGTCCTGTTTTTAGTATTAGGAATGCTTCCCGGGCGTATCGCCGCTCAGGTATCGGCTTACGAGGTGGAGCAGTTGCAAAACCCGGGTTATGCACCTTTACCCGCGGGAAGAATCGTCCATACTCCCGCCGGAAATCAGGACAGTTACGTGGGAAATGTTCCAATCGGCTTTGACTTTGTGTTTAACGGCGCCACTTTTAGCACAGTGTATGTGTCTCTGAACGGCTTTCTGACATTTGGACCGGTGGCTCCGGGGCTTACGGAACATTTCCCTATCACGAGCACTGCAACTTATGCAGGAGCCATAGCGGCTTACGGATGGGATCTGGATGTAACGAACACTGCGAGTGGTCTTTTCTCCTACACTGTTGGAGTTTCGCCAAACCGTATTAAAAAGTTTCAGTGGATCCTACATCGCTCCAATGGCACCACTGGGGCAATTGCTTTTGATAGTAATCCGCTTCAGTTTCAAATCTGGCTTTACGAAGGTTCCAACCAGATCGAAATCCACTATAACGGTATGAACATCAGTCATGGTTTAGAAACATTTGGTCAGGTAGGATTACGCGGCCTTTCCAATGCAGATTTTTTGATGTTTGACTGGAAGGCGCCAAATGGAGACTGGCCCACACTGCCCGGAACCATGCCTGTGACAACTACGGATGCTACAGCGGCTGTTTCTATTCGAGGAGCATTGAATCCGGAAGGAGC
>CAZTGF010000127.1:0-3520 GCA_964612955.1 uncultured Flavobacterium sp. | reverse complement strand
GGCGATTTGAACGTAGACGAAATTCACGAAGTTATCCCAATGACCGAAGAATGCGGCATCTGGCATCCGCAAGAGGGCGTGTTTAACGGCCATTTCAAACCTTCGGAAGCAGACAAAATTAAACGCATCGGACAACTGCGTCAGGGCGTGGTCAAAGAAATCGAAGACGCGCGCTACTCGCCGGACGTCGCTAAAAAACTCACCGTAGCCGACATGATTACCGGTTTTGGCGTGGCAGAGGCCGTTCGTCATTATTACGAGATTTACGGAGGCGAGGTTCGCGGCAAACGCGCAATTGTTCAGGGATTTGGCAACGTAGGTTCGGCAGCGGCATTTTACTTGTCGCAAATGGGCGCAAAAATCGTCGGGATCATAGACCGCGACGGAGGCGTTCTTAACCAGAATGGCTTTACGTTCGAGGAAATCCGCGATTTGTACCTGAATAAAAACGGCAACCAGCTCGTTTCTGACCAAATGATTCCGGCCGATGAGTTGCTTTCTAAAGTCTGGAGCGTCGGAGCCGAAATTTTCGCACCTTGTGCAGCATCGCGCCTCGTGACCAAAGCTCAGGTCGACCAAATGGCTGCAAACGGACTCGAAGTAATTTCTTGTGGCGCCAACGTTCCTTTTGCCGATGCAGAGATTTTCTTCGGGCCTATAATGGAACAAGTGGATGCTCAGGTAAGTCTGATCCCGGATTTTATATCGAACTGCGGCATGGCCAGAGTGTTTGCCTTCTTTATGGAGAAAAAAGTTCAAATGCAGGACGAGGCTATTTTCAGCGACATTTCGAATACGATCCGCGAAGCCATTGCACGCACGAAAACCGCCGACGGAAGAAAAACCGGAATTTCGGCCCGCGCGTTTGAAGTAGCGCTTAAAGAACTCGTATAAATACAATTATATTTTATTATTTTCGTTATACTGAAAAAATCTGCGCTATGAATTTTGTCGAAAGGCAGCACCAACGTCAGTCGCTTATGATTACCACGGCGATTTTCGGATTGCTGTTGTTGCTGATGATTTTAATCAAACTGGGCCCCGTGTCCGCCCTTACCGATCTCGAAGGAGGTGGCGGTGGCGGCGCTGTGGCAGTGAATTTCGGCGACAGTGACTTCGGATCGGGAACAAATTTCACTTCGATGGAATCTGCGGCGGCATCTCGTCCTCAGCCAAAATCTACGGCTACGGAAATGCTCGTCAGCGATGCAGAGGACGCTCCGGTAATCAAAGAAGCCAGACGCACTCCGGTTAAAGACAAAAAAGAAGAAGTAGCGAAACCCGTGGAAAAACCCGCTCCTACGCCTTCGAAATCAACGACAGACGCGCTTTCGAACCTGCTTGGCTCTTCAAACAGCGGCGACGGAAACGACAATCGCTCGGGAAACAAAGGCCAGCAAACCGGAAACATCAACGACCGCGGTTATGACGGAAGCGGTGGCTCGGGCACAGGAAGCGGCGGCGGAAACGGCTCCGGACAAGGCATTGGCACAGGAAGCGGTTATGGTTCCGGATCGGGCTCCGGTAGCGGATCGGGCCATGGAAATTACCAGCTTGCCGGACGCAAGTTTTTATCGACACCTGCCCCGCGTTATACGTGTAATGAACAAGGAACCGTTGTCGTACAGATAACCGTGGACAAGAACGGAAAAGTCGTCGCGGCACAGCCCGGGATTCGCGGTACTACAAATTCGGCCCAATGCCTTTTGGAACAAGCCAGGATTGCCGCCTTAAACACCGTAGTTAACCCAAGCAGCGACGCTCCGGACAAACAGGTCGGACGCATCATATACAACTTCAAACTGACGGATTAATTTCCGTCTTTTTTTTACGATGAATTATCAGCAAACTACGGCCTGGATGTTTGACCGATTGCCGATGTATCAAACTCAGGGCGCACCGGCGTTCCGCAAAAATCTCGACAATATCCACAGGCTTATCGCCTATCTGGGCCATCCGGAAGAAAACCTGCGCTGCATTCACGTGGCCGGAACAAACGGCAAAGGATCCACCTGTCATATGCTCGCGTCGGTATTGCAGGAATCGGGCTACAAAACAGGATTATTCACTTCGCCTCACCTTACGGATTACCGCGAACGCATCAAAATCAACGGTGAAGAAATTCCGGAGGCATTTGTGATTGGTTTCGTGGAGAACCACAAGGCGTTTTTCGAGGCGCATGATATGAGTTTTTTTGAAATGTCTGTGGGGCTTATGCTCGATTATTTCACGTCCGAAGCCGTTGATATCGCAGTGGTCGAAACCGGGCTGGGCGGCAGGCTCGACGCTACGAATATCGTACAGCCGTCGTTGTCCGTCATCACGAACATCGCACTTGAACATACGCAATACCTCGGCGATACTTTAGCGCAAATTGCCGCAGAAAAAGCCGGAATCATAAAAAATAGCGTTCCTGTCGTCATCGGGCAAACCACACCTGATACAAAGCCCGTTTTTGAAAACATTTCCAAACAACGCTCCGCACCGGTTTACTGGGCAGAACATTCGGATTTCCCCGGTTATCAAACAGATCTCGCCGGCCATTACCAACGGCATAACCTTCGCACCGTTTTCGCAGCGGTTAATGTCTTGCGCAATCTCGGCCTGAGTATTCCCGAAACTGCCCTCGCGAGCGGTCTTCGTTCGATTGTGAAAAACACAAACCTTTTGGGCCGATGGCAGATTCTTGGCGAAAAACCGAAAATTATTTGCGATACGGCACACAACGCTCACGGCATGAACGAGGTGGTTTCCCAGCTCAGAAACGAAAATTTCGATCGGCTGCATGTGGTTTTAGGCATGGTAAGCGATAAAAACCCGTCAGAAATTGTAAAGATTTTCCCCTCCGATGCGATTTTTTACGCCTGCCGGCCAAATAATTTTCGCGCTTTGGATCCAGAGCTGCTTGCCGGGGCTCTCGCCTCTTTCGGCTTTAAACACTCGGTATGCAATTCAGTTACAGAAGCGTACAAATCTGCTATAGCCGCGGCCGGGCCCAACGATTTAATTTTCGTGGGAGGCAGCAATTTTGTCGTTGCAGAAATTTTGTAATTTTTTTTATTTTTTATTTGGCGGAACCAAATTCTGACTTATATTTGCACCGCAATCAGGGCGATTAGCTCAGTTGGTTCAGAGCATCTGGTTTACACCCAGAGGGTCGGGGGTTCGAATCCCTCATCGCCCACGAAAAAAAGCAGAAACGAGAGTTTCTGCTTTTTTATTTCCATTAAGACCGTTGAAAGCGCTTTCTGCTTTCAAAAGGTTGTATGGAAATAAAAAATCTCAAGCCGAGGAACGAAGGCTTGCTTTTATTCGTGAGGATACCACCATAGGATCATCGAGGATAATCCCTCATCGCCCACGAAAAAAAGAAGGAAGCCGTCTCAATACTGAGGCGGTTTTTTTATAGCTTTCTGTTGCGTGTTTATAAGGTTTTTCTTATATTTATCTCTGATTTACAGATGTTTTACCATATGAAGTTCAAGCCGTATAACCAAAATCAGACAGTACTTCTGCCTTA
>CAZTGF010000126.1:0-3541 GCA_964612955.1 uncultured Flavobacterium sp. | reverse complement strand
AGGATTTTCCAGTTAAACAATTGAAGTTTATCGGCCACATTGAACCATTTTAAAAATATGCGTTCGTTGGAAATTAAATGGTTTAGAGCAAAATTTTTGTAGACATAGGTGGTGTCCGCCCGGCTTTTAATTTGACGGATGCTTACGCCATTTTTCCCCTCCGATACCGCCATACCTTCCGGAGACTTAAAATACTTTTGGACAGAAGCCCCGTTACTGTGCGTCAACTGATAAACAGACTGATATGGCGAGGGCAAATTGCCGGATACGTCTCCTGAACTTCGATACGTCACGTTCAGGGTTTGGCTTAGAACTACAGACGACACGCTGAGCGCCACTAACAGGAGTATTTGTTTCATTATAAAAAGTTAAGATGCACGACCGCGAGTCGGTACGTCCCACCCCGGAGCATTTCCTCATTAAACGCAATATAGGAATACGCTCAAGGTTTCACAACGTTATTTTAAAAAACATCGGTGCAAACTAATGTCGTAATTCCCACAAAATCTCACCCCCGTTTAGGATGGCGACATTATCATTTTTTAAAAGATTCAGACAAACGGAAAATATGGAACAGCACTTCCGTGCCCGCCCTACGGTAAATTTACCGCTGCAACCCAATCCATCAAAGCAGTTTTTCCGCATAGAATCACAAAATCACAACTCCCGCACCATGCCCCAGCCCCGATGGAAGCGGCATCCTTTGGGGCGGCGCGAGCCGAATCTGCCAGAGGTATTCCCGATGGGCGAGCGCCGCAACGAAGATATAGCGCACAGCGGGAAAAGCTCCAAAATAAAAAACAGCTACCTTCCGATAGCCGATCTAGTTTTTAACCGAGGTGGTTAACGCAATTCGCACATTCCGTCCAAATGCGTAATTTTAAGAAAATTTGTAAGTTGGGGCTCAATTACAAAACTTGTGTGATGAAATAAGAATAATGAATCGGTATGCAGCTGAGCAAACCGGAGCTTCGATAGGACAAGGCACACCAAATGAGCAACATGCCGCAGGCGAAACTTGTAATTAGATGAAAAGGCTGATTTTTATATGTATTTTTCTGATAGTGTATGGCTCAGCAGATGGCCAACCGGCGCATGTATTTCTACACGATTCCGCTGCGTTTAAAATCTCGCCTTTGGAAAAGCAAATCATCAACGATTTTTTGGAAACGGAACTACAAAAACAGAAATATATACCCTATCGCGATCGAACATGCGTGATTGAGGAAGCATTAAGTGAATTATCTCCTCTGATTTTCTACGAGGCCAGTTATCAGTGGAAAGATCGCCCAGTAAGGATTTCCACAAATGAAGAATGGTTACTTAATTTAAAACAAGTCGAGCAACTTAAAGCCGTTTATGCTAACCGCCAAAAATATCAATGGACTTCGTTTGATTTCAGCGGTTTTGACCCAATCATGATTGAGCCCGCGTTATTTGACAATATAAAAAAGGGGCCAAAGACCATATTTTATAAAAGCATGATAATTCGGCTTTCCCGTCCGCTGATTGTCGATGAAAATCATGCTTTCGTTTCCTACGTTTGCGTTGGAAATCTCGTGAGCTTTCAGTATTTAGAAAATTGTGCGGTGTTACTTAAAAGGCATAACGGAAAATGGCTAATAGACTCGGTTTATCATATGGGAGATTCGTAATTTTGGATGCACCCAGGCGGCACTTTCCACACGTTTTATCCACCATACATCAACTCCCTTAGCGCAAATCGTAGTTAGTATGAGAAAATCTACGATATAATCGCAAAGGATTTTAGACAATGAACTCTAAAAATTTTGCTGTCTTCCCAAAAAGCATAATAACGCCACTCCCGCACCATGCCCCAGCCCCGATGGAAGCGGCATCCTTTGGGGCGGCGCGAGCCGAATCTGCCAGAGGTATTCCCGATGGGCGAGCGCCGCAACGAAGATATAGCGCACAGCGGGAAAAGCTCCAAAATAAAAAAACAGCTACCTTCCGATAGCCGTTTTGATGTAAAATTTAATTTGCATCAGGATCCGCACATTTCGCAGTCGTCCGGTTCCGCATTGCGCGCGCGTTCAATCATTGCCGCAAATTCCAGAGCTTCAACAGGCGCCGCAGCTACTTCCACAGCAGCGACATTCTGCACGGGCTCTGCTTTTTTGTCGTTGGCCACCGTAAATTTAATCGCATCCACAGCCGATTTTGTCCGCAAATAATACATTCCCGTTTTAAGACCCGACTGCCAGGCGTAAAAATGCATCGATGTAAGTTTGGCGTAGTTCGCACCTTCCATAAACAGGTTCAGCGATTGAGACTGGTCGATGAAATACCCGCGCTGGCGAGACATGTCCAGAATATCCTTCATGCTCATTTCCCAAACGGTTTTATACAAATCCTTAATATGTTGCGGAATACCGTCGATATTTTGAACCGATCCGTTTTGGCGCATGATTTCCTGCTTGAGCGACTCGTTCCACAGCCCGAGTTCTACAAGGTCTTCGAGCAGGTGTTTGTTCACGACAATAAATTCGCCCGATAGCGTTCTTCTCGTGTAAATGTTCGATGTATAAGGTTCGAAAGCCTCGTTGTTTCCGAGAATCTGAGACGTGGACGCAGTAGGCATTGGCGCCACGAGAAGCGAGTTGCGAACCCCGTGCTTTACGACCTCTTTGCGCAGCGATTCCCAATCCCAACGGCCCGAAAGATCGCTGTCTTTCAAGCCCCAAAGGTTAAACTGGAATTCCCCGTTGGAAATGGGCGAACCTTTAAACGTGGAGTACGGCCCTTCTTCTTTGGCGAGTTCCACAGAGGCGGTCACGGCTGCAAAATAAAGCGTTTCAAAAATCTCCTGATTCAGTTGTTTGGCTTCGTCGCTTGTAAACGGAAGGCGCAGTTTTATAAACGCGTCGGCGAGTCCCTGCACGCCCAATCCTACGGGGCGGTGCCGCAGGTTCGAATTTTCGGCTTCTTTAAGCGGATAATAATTCCTGTCGATGACTTTGTTCAGGTTTCTGGTAACGCGCTTGGTTACTTCAAACATTTTTTCGTGCTGGAACGCGCCGTTTTCAACAAACATCGGCAGCGAAATCGACGCGAGGTTGCACACGGCAATTTCGTCGGCAGAGGTGTATTCGAGAATTTCGGTACAAAGGTTTGAAGAGCGAATCGTACCGAGGTTTTTCTGATTGGATTTGCGATTGGCGGCATCCTTGTACAACATGTACGGCAACCCTGTTTCTATCTGCGATTCGAGAATTTTCTCCCAGATATCGCGGGCTTTTACAGTCTTGCGGCCTTTGTCCTTGGCTTCGTATTCCAGATAAAGTCTGTCGAATTCCTCGCTGTGCACATCGTACAATCCAGGGCATTCGTTCGGGCACATGAGTGTCCAGTGGGCGTCTTCCTGCACGCGTTTCATGAACAAATCCGGAATCCACATGCCCAGAAACAAATCGCGGGCGCGCATTTCTTCTTTTCCGGTGTTTTTGCGCAGGTCCAGAAACTCAAAAATATCGGCGTGCCACGGTTCAATGTAAATCGCGAAACTGCCTTTGCGCTTGCC
>CAZTGF010000125.1:0-3574 GCA_964612955.1 uncultured Flavobacterium sp. | reverse complement strand
CCCCAAACCACGTATGTTAACCATCGGCCCAACTGGTTGACGAGCGGACGGCACAAGCACGCGATTCCGCGCTCTAAAATCGGGAAGCACCGGGAATTGCTGGTGTTGGCTTACCGGAAGGGCGAGTTTGAAAAAATGGAATACCGGCGGACATTATCGAAATTTCAGACCGAAAAACCTCCGGCGATTTATACTTGGCACAGGCATTTACACCGTTGTCATGAAGGACGAAAATTACAACATCGTCAATACTTACGATATCGAAATAAAATAGCGGAACCGGGTTGCGGATGCATGGCAACGGGATATTTTGTCATGACAAGTTTTGTTGTTTCGCCGTCTGGAACATTAATTAGCGCATTTTTTATTTTATGCAACTCTAACTGTTTATTGGAATTTATTGGCGAATTTGCGGTATTTCCAGCGCATTATTTATGAAAAGGGGTTGTTTTCCTTTTGACTATTAGCGTATGAATGATTAAATAACAATCGGCAAATATCGAACAACCTATGGAAAAAATCGAAAATCAGCATCACACTAAAGAGACGGTATATTTTGCGCTAACCAGAATGTTCGAAAGAGCCTCTTTTTATGGGTTCAGAACATTAATTGTTCTATATATGCTCGGGGAAACCCTAAAGATGGAAAAAGACGAAGCAATCAGCATTTATGGTTGGTTTATAACTTTAATCGTGTTTTCTCAAATCGTCGGCGCACTTCTGGGCGACTTACTCATCGGCAATAAAAAATCGATCATCATCGGGGGAATTATTCAAGCCGTCGGCGCTTTTAGTTTGTGTTTGCCTTCGACCACCGGACTTTATCTGGGCTTATTCCTCGTCATTTCTGGCAACGGACTGTTTACCCCGAACCTGATTTCGAATTTCGGAAAAACTTACCTGAATAAAACCAAATTGTTAGATTCAGGATTCACGGTATTATATCTGGCGGCAAACCTGGGATCATTTCTCGGCGTCGCCGCCCTGGGCTATTTAAGTGAAAAATTCGGATATAGTACCGGATTTGCGATATCGGGAATACTAATGTTATGCTCCATCGTTCCTATGCTTATTTCGAAAGAGAGAACACCCCGGGTCCAGGAAAGAAAAATCACAATGGCCGCGAGATTTTTAAACATCTTTATTGCTGTTGTGGCGATAGGGCTGTTTTGGGGATTTTATGAAGTATCTGGCATTCGAGCCTACAATTTACACTTACAATTTACCGAAATATCGCCCTTAGGGATTACGTCTGACGTTCTACAGTCGCTGAACTTCTACCTGATTTTATTCGCGGGCATTATCGCCTGTGTTTGGTGGACGTATTTTTACAGTAATCAGTTTTTTAAACTAATGCTCGGGTTTGTATTTGGCGCGGTATCCATCGGCATATTGTTCGTGATTCCGGAGGTTCCTACCGAGCAGCACATCATCGCGTATTTGGTTTCGATGCTGCTGATAGCCATTGCCGAGATTTTTATTGCACCGATAGTGCATTCAGTGTTGACGAAATATTCTAATCCAAAATATCTCGCGACTTTTATCAGTCTGGCTTTTTTACCCGTAAAACTAATTTCTCTGGTGCTTGGTCTGTTTCACGAAAGATTCAACGAAAATACCACATTGGCGTTAAACATTGGGTTTTTTGGCATGACGGTCACCGGGCTTGGCCTTATTGGGTATGTGATTTGGCGATCAAGGCGGCCAGAACTAATGGAGACCGCGTAATATGCCCGAATCTATAACGATAACTCACCGAACTCTTTCTGAAGTGCAACTATGAACTCAGAAACACGGGTGCGTTTGGTATGTATTAAACAGGGGCTCATCTATTTGAACCATCTTTACACGTGCGGTATTTACCATAATATTTTTTTAATTAGATTGCCGGCTTATTAAGCGCCCGCATCGGGCCAAAGCATTAATTAATCTCAATGAAAAACGTAAAAGAATCTGCCAATTTTATTTGGTCCATAGCGGATCTGCTTAGGGGCGACTACAAACAAAGCGATTACGGAAAGGTAATTTTGCCTCTCACTGTGCTGCGCCGGTTGGACTGCGTGCTCGAAGCTACAAAACCACAAGTCCTGAAAAAGTTCGAGCAGGTAAAATCCATGAATATCCAAAACCTGGATCCTATTTTAAATAAAGAAACCGGCTACAACTTCCATAACCGCAGCCAGTTTGACTTTGCAAAACTCATTGCAGACCCGAATAACATTGCTTCAAACCTCAGGAACTATATCAACGGTTTCTCCGAAGAAGCTCGCGAAATCATAGAACAGTTCGAATTCGATAACCAGATCACCAAACTTGACGACAACAATCTTCTGTTCATAGTGCTAAAGCGCTTTCAGGAAATTGACCTACATCCTAACAAAATCTCAAGTCTTGAGATGGGTTATATGTTCGAAGAACTAATCCGGAAATTTGCGGAGTTATCAAATGAAACCGCGGGGGAACATTTTACGCCGCGCGAGGTCATCAAACTTATGGTTAACATTCTGTTTGCCAACGACCGCGACATTCTTTCCAAAAAAGGCGTTGTAAAAACCATATACGACTGTTGTGCGGGAACCGGCGGAATGCTTTCGGTGGCCGACGAATACCTGCACGAATTAAATCCCGATGCTCGCCTGGAAATGTTTGGCCAGGAACTAAACCCCGAGTCGTACGCAATCTGCAAATCGGATATGCTAATCAAGGGGCAAAACCCCACAAATATCAAAAAAGGAAACTCGATCAGCGATGATAAACTCGAGAATGAGAAATTCGATTACCTGATCACGAACCCGCCGTTTGGTGTGAAGTGGGAGAAATTTGCAAAACCGGTTATCGATGAACATAAAAGCCGGGGCCACGGCGGGCGTTTTGGTCCGGGGCTTCCATCAAAAAGCGACGGCTCATTCCTGTTTTTGATGCACCTGATGTCGAAAATGAAGCAAGACGACCAGGGTTCGCGGCTGGCAATCGTCTTCAACGGTTCTCCTTTATTTTCAGGTTCTCCAAGTTCTACCAAGAACGAAAGCAGCATCCGCCAGTGGATTATTGAAAACGACATGCTCGAGGCCGTGATAGCGTTGCCTAACCAATTGTTCTACAACACCGGCATCAGTACATATTTGTGGATCATCAGCAACCGAAAAGAAAAAAAACGGAAAGGAAAAGTACAGCTTATCAACGGCGTCGACTTCTTCAAAAAAATGAGCAAATCGTTGGGGAGCAAACGCCACGAAATCAGCAAAAAACAAATTGCAGAACTGACAAAAATCTATGGCGACTTCGAGCCATCTGAACACTGCAAGATATTCGACAATAAAGATTTTGGCTATTACAAAGTAACGGTAGAGCGGCCATTGTACGAGAACGGAAAACCGGTCATGAGCAAAGGCAAGCCAAAAGCTGATTCATCATTGCGCGATACCGAAAACATTCCGTTAAAAGATGACATCAACGAGTACATGAAGCGCGAAGTGTTGCCGCATGTTCCTGATGCGTGGATCGACGAGAGCAAAACCAATATCGGGTACGAAATCAATTTTACCAAGTATTTTTATCAGTACAAACCATTGCG
>CAZTGF010000124.1:0-3574 GCA_964612955.1 uncultured Flavobacterium sp. | reverse complement strand
TAGCGTTTCACCGATTCCACCCCGTTTTCGCAATGTGCTTTTGTAGTGTAACCGTCGCTCTTAAGAATGACTTCATCATCCCCGTAAACCAACTCAAAATGATATTTTCCGGTCTCATGCTGGCGGATGACAAACCTAACCATGATCGAAGGATTAGAAATTGTTTTCAAGTTAGCAAAAGTTAAATACATTCAGTCAATCGGCTTTCGATTTTTTTGTAAACCAACAAGATAGCTCAAAAAGCGGCCTAAGGAATGCCTTGAGTTTCGTTTCCCTGAGCGCGTTGGCGGCGCGATTTTTCTTCTGCTTTTGAGATCGATTCCTCTGAGGGCGGCGTTGTTTTGGGATCGCGCGGTAACGGTTCGAGCGGATTTTTGATGTCTTTTTCCATGGTTTAAACGTTTATCCGGAGACGGGGCGCCCTCCATTAATATGTATGATTTGTCCCGTAATATAACTGCTGTCTTCACTGGCAAGGAATACGTAAGCCGGACCGAGTTCCGAAGGCTGTCCTGCGCGACCCATAGGCGTATCCTGCCCGAATTTCGCTACTTTTTCTTCGTCAAAACTCGCCGGAATCAGCGGCGTCCAAACCGGGCCGGGTGCAATTCCGTTAACTCGAATACCCTTTTTCGGTGTCATTTGAGCGGCTAAAGAACGCGTGAACGCAACGATAGCACCTTTTGTACTTGCGTAATCGATCAGCGTTTCATGCCCGTCGTAAGCAGTAACCGACGTAGTATTGATAATCACATCGCCTTTTTTCATATGGCCGAGTGCGTATTTGGCGCATCGCATATAGGAATATATGTTGGTTTCAAACGTGAGGCGCATTTGGGCGTCGTCGATCTTTGAAAAATCGTCAACTTCGAACTGCACGGCCGCATTATTCACGAGAATGTTTATCGAGCCGAATTCAGCTACTGTTTTTTCCACGATTTCGCGACAGAAATCTTCGGACCTGAGATCGCCGGCCAGCATGAGACATCTGGCGTTTTCCGCTTCGATGAGTTTTCGGGTTTCGCGCGCATCTTTGGCTTCGTTTTCCTCGAAATGGGCAATGGCCACATTTGCTCCTTCGCGCGCAAAATGAACAGCCACAGCCCGACCAATGCCACTGTCACCGCCTGTAATTAGCGCGGTTTTTCCTTTAAGTTTGCCACAGCCTTTATACGATTCGCGGATATATTCCGGGCGCGGATTCATTTCGTGCTCTTTACCTGGTTGTTCGTCCTGATGTTGCGGTGGAAATTCTGAAGGCTTCATGTATTGAAATTTTAACGTTAAAATTGCAGAATTGACGAGCGAATCGGCTTACAGCATTCGGTTCAAATGTTATACGCTTTCGGGAGCGGCTTTTTTCTTCGTCGTATATTTGAGCACAAGAATCGCAGCGCACAATAGCAGTGAAATGCTGTTTCCGATCATAATCGGGATGTCATCCTTTAAAATTCCGTACGCGAGCCATGAACCATTACCGCAAACCAATAATATATAGGTAAGGGCCGAGATGTCCCGCGCCTGCCGCGATTTGATGAGCTTCATTGTTTGTGGAAAATTTGCGAACGTAATAAAAGCGGCCGCTACAAGCCCGAGTATCGTGATCGTATCCATATTTTTTGATTAAATGTACTCCCGCGATTGGAGCTGCGCAAGCGTTTGTACCAAGTTGGGAAAATCATGTAAACGCACGCCGGAATCCTGTAAAACAACGTTTGGAGTTCTCTGCGATATTTACGTTAAAAAATTATGCATTCACCTTTTGAACAAGCCTCAGAAATCCTCGTTTCAAAAAACTGGCGTATTGCCTTTGCCGAAAGTGCCACCGCCGGACTACTGTGTTCCACGTTTTCTCATGTATCTCAATCGGGCAAAGTGCTCGTGGGCGGCATTAATTGTTACGATGCGGCAATTTGCAAAGAAGGACTCTTAAGCGTCCGCCACGATCTTATCGAGAAGTTTACACCAGAATCGGCCGAAGTAACCCGAGCGATTGCCGAATCTGCCGTCCCGTATTTTAACGCCGATGTTGCATTTGCCGTGACAGGGCTGCTTACGCCGGGAGGAAGCGAAACCCCGGAAAAACCGGTGGGAACAATGTTTTTTCATTTGGTTACGCCCGAAAAGTCCGTCGGATTCCGTGAAATGTTCAGCGGAAATCCCGATGAAATTTTGTCGCAAACGGTTGAAACCGCTGCAGGAATTTTAGCCCGTAATCTTTAACTCAGATTCGATTTGCGCCTCATCATGATGATTTTCTTAAACGTGGAAATCGTCATGCCGGTCTTCTTTTTAAATTGTTTCGAAAAATGCCCAACGCTGCTGTAACACAAAATATTGCTGATTTCCTTAAGTGAGTATTCGTCTTCGATGATGAGTCGTTTGGCGCGTTCGATTTTTAACATGATAAGGTGGCGTTCAATCGAAGTCAGCGTGTACTGCGCAAAAATTCCCGAGATGTATCCGTAACTGTAGCCGAGTTTTTCGGTGAGGTAAGCGGACATGGTTTGTTGTGGGGGCTTATTGTCGTAAACAAGGTCGAGTAACAGATTCTTTATGCGTTGCACGAGCCGGGCCTTTTCATCGTCGAGTACTTCAATACTGTACCGCCGCAGCGAGTCCTGTAATTCTTCGAGGTGTTCAGGCTCGATGTCCGAAGCCAGTTCGATAGCACCATCCTCCTGCTCTGTGTAAGCAATCCTGCGCTGCTCCAGATGCTCCTTGACAATCACAAGGGGCGGAAGTGTGGCGTGGTAAGAATAGTTAAATCGCATAGGCTTGTATTTTAGAAATCGGTATTGACTATCGATCACTAAATTAGCCCATTAACCGCGCGGCTTCTTTGCAATATGTTTTTGATTTGTTACAATATTTAGGTTCGTGCTCGCCGTTCACGCAGCGCCTCGGAAAAACTGAAGTTGACAGCGCAACGCCTCGCGCAATCGCAGCGACGGATGTTTGTCGATAAAGTTTAATGCCAAGGCCATTCACAGAATGCAAAAGAGCGCAAAGCTACGAATCCGCGTTTAGCCGGTCATCCGGATTTTCTGCGTGAAAAAATTTGGAATGCGTGCGGATGTAATCCCTTGAACTGCTTTGCGAGTACGCCTGATCGTTTATGTTGTGCCCAAACTTCTGGCGCGGATTCTCAGGGTGTTCGTAATTCGCGCGGTCTTTAGCTACGGCTGCTTTGGTTTGTCGTTCGTGCTCGCTTTCGGGCGGTGCCGAATGAGGCATGTCCTTAGCTTTGGCAATGGGGTCGAGGGTTTGGTCCTGGTGTAATGCAACAGTTTTCATATCGTGAGTTTTGGCGATAAGTTCGCATTTTTCCCAGATCGGGCCGTTTCAAACTTATGAATAAATGCGGTACTTTTTACAGTAAGTAATCGCTGTTCACAAAATTCGAATGTTTGCTCTGAAGCAGATCCGTCAGCGTTTCGTTGTTGTAAGCGTTGTCTTTCGCGGCTACGAATGTGCGTATCGAAAATGAACGCAACCCGTCGTGAATGCTCAGGGTTCCGGCGGCTGAATCCTTGCGGCCCGTAAACGGAAATACATCGGGCCCGCGCTGGCA
>CAZTGF010000123.1:0-3733 GCA_964612955.1 uncultured Flavobacterium sp. | reverse complement strand
AGGGTTCGTTCGCGCATAAAAAAACCCCGCTTTTGGGGCGGGGCTTGTTTATTATCGGGCAATTATTTTACAATCGTCATTTCTTCTATGATGTGTTTGGCACCGGCGTATTCGTCGATCACCCAAAGTACAAAACGAATGTCTACGTTAATCGTACGCTGCAATTTAGGATCGAAAATAACATCCCCGGCCATCGCTTCGATGTTTCCGTCGAACGCAAGACCGATGAGTTCGCCTTTTCCGTTCAATACAGGAGAACCAGAGTTACCGCCCGTAATATCGTGGTCGGTCAAAAAGTTTACGTGAAGCGATCCGTCCTTATCGGCATAACGGCCGTAAGTGCGCGTTTTTGCCATGTCCAGCAATTTGGTGGGCAGGTCAAATTCGTGGTCGCCTTTTTTGTACTTCTTCACCATGCCGTCCAGCGTAGTGTAATTGTTGATTTTAGCGTCGTTGCGCTTGTCTGCCGGAAGTGCGCGAACGGTTCCGTACGTCAGGCGCAGTGTAGAATTCGCATCCGGATATTTGATGTCCGAAATGCCCGAAGTGCGCAACCCTTCCACGAGTTTTCTGAACGCAGCACTGTAATCGTTTTGAGCAACGGCAATTTCATCAGATTTTGCATTGTAGTGCGTGAGCAGGTTGTTCGACAGTTTTACGAGAGGATCATTTGCGATAAAGTCTGCATCGGGCGCATCGAAAAACGCTTTTACGCGCTCTGGCGACGAGAAGATGCTCATGTCAAAAATCGCATTTACATAAGCAGTGAAATCCCCGTTGTTGGCTTTGGCCAGCGTTTCGACCACAGGCGCCAGGCCGTACGTTTTTCCTTTTTGAGCGTACAGGTTTAACTGGCCCGCAAGAACGTCCTTTTCGGCCGGAATGTGTACTTCGCTGTAGAAAGCATCGACCATTTCGTCCATGGCGGCGCGGTTTTGCTGCTGAATTTCGGGCGTTGCTTTAGCGTAAAGTTCCATTTGTCTTCCGAGTGAGCGCGAAATCGCTCCGAAAGAACTCGAGCGCAACAGCGTCATCAGATAATTGTCGTGAGCCGCTTTTTCGTTAGTGAGCGCGTAGTATTTATTGATATCGGCCACCACGTTTCCGTAGCGCGCCTTGTTCTCTTTCTTATTCGCCCATTTGTTGAATTTCTCCTCTTGTTTTGCTTTGGATTTCGAGGTCTGGAACTTTGTCAACGCATCGATCATCCCCTGACGGTTTTTCCAGTAGTTAGCCAAAGAAGCGTACTTTGAAGCGTATTTAAGGTTTACGTCTTCGTCTTTTTCCATATGAACTTTAAGCTTGTCCATACCCATTTTAGACCCTTCAACCCAGGCCGGATACGCGAACTTCACGTTTTGCTCAATGCCGGCAGCAGGCATCCATCGGTTCGTACGCCCGGGATAACCCAGAATCATCGAGAAATCTTTCTCTTTTGCACCCGCAATGCTAATCGGAAGCGCGTGCTTGGGTTTCATTGGAATGTTGTCCGGAGAATATTGGGCAGGGTTGCCGTCTTTGTCCGTGTATACGCGGAACAGCGCAAAGTCGCCCGTGTGCCGTGGCCATTCCCAGTTGTCTGTGTCGCCACCGAATTTGCCGATGCTTTCTTCTGGTGTTCCCACCAAACGCACATCGTGGAAATCCTGATATACGAAATAGTAATATTCATTGCCCTGGAAAAACGGACGTACCGAAACAGTGTACTTTCCGCCTCCGTCGTTTTCTTTCTGAATCGCCGCGATTTCCTTGTTGATCGCCGCTTCGCGCTCTGCCTCGCTCATGTTGTCGTTAACTTTGGACAAAATGCGTTTGCTCACATCGTCCATGCGCACAAAAAACCGAACGTAAAGGCTTTTCGGCTTTAACTCGGCCGGGCGGTTTGGAGCCCAGAAACCGTTTTTAAGGTAGTTCTGCTCGGCTGTGGAAAGTTCTGCAATAATGTCGTAGCCGCAGTGGTGGTTGGTTAAAACCAGGCCGTCTTTGGAAACGATCTCAGCCGTACATCCGCCGTTAAATTGTACAATGGCGTCCTTAAGACTTGAATTGTTCACGCTGTAAATTTCTTCGGCCGTAAGCTGAAGTCCCATTTTTTGCATGTCGCGGTGGTTCAGGCGCTCAATAAACATCAAAAACCACATTCCCTCGTCTGCCCTGGCCGGCATTACCATCAAGGACATCGTAAGGAATAAAATCAATTTTTTCATTTCGATAAATTAAAGTTAGCAATACGCTACAAGTCTGCGCATATGCACGAATGTTACAACGCAAACAAACAGCGGCCGCTAAGTTAATTGAATTTTAGCAAACGCCGGTTTTTTTTGGCCGGGGCAACGGCCGGGCTGTACGCTGTATCTTTTGGGGGTGGCGGCGCGAGCCGACGCTGCCGGGTTCTATCCCGATGGGCGAGCGCCGCCACCCCCAAAAGGATGCCGCTTCCATCCCTGTTGCGCATTGTCTCAATTCACTTACGCCGCATTAATTTCCCTCATAATCTCCGAGAAAATCTTATAGGAATTTACGCGCGCCCCATGGTCGTACATATTGGAAACGACCATAATTTCGTTTACACCTGTTTTCTTTAAAAAGTCGAGCGTTTGTGATTTTACCGTTTGGTGGTTTCCATAAAAACTATAGCGCAACATATCCTTTACGGCCGGATGTTCGAGTAACCCGAGCAAATCCGGTGTCATGTCTGTCGGGGGCTGAAGGTATTCCTTTTTGCCGGTGAGCACGCCTAAGAACATCCGGATCAGCGAGGTAAAGTGGCGTTCGGCTTCACGATCCGTTTCTGCGGCGATGACGTTAACACAGGCAATCGCGTAGGGCGCCGACAAGAATTTTGAAGGTTGAAATCCATTGTAATAAATCTCGAGCGCATCAAAAAGCTGAGCCGTGGCAAAATGGCTTGCAAATGCATAAGGAAGTCCCATTTTTGCGGCCAGGTGCGCGCTATCGGTGCTCGAACCCAGAATGTAAAGCGGCACCTCCACACCTTCGGCTACGGTGGCGCGAACGGCGGCCTGGTTGTTTTCGGCCGAAAAATATTGGTGAATTTGCGCCACCTGTTCGGGGAAGTTCTGAACGGCCTGCATGCGGTCCGGACGAATGGCGTGAGCTGTCATTTGGTCGGTGCCCGGGGCGCGTCCGAGTCCCAAATCGATGCGGTTCGGATACAAATGCCCGAGTGTTCCGAATTGTTCGGCTACGATAAGGGGCGCGTGATTCGGGAGCATGATGCCGCCTGAGCCTACGCGGATAGATTTGGTACCGCCGGCCACATGTCCGATGAGCACCGAAGTGGCAACGCTCGCGATACTTACCGAATTGTGATGTTCCGCAAGCCAGAAACGCCTGTACCCGAATTCTTCGGCTTTTTGGGCGAGATTTACGGATTGGTTTAGTGCTTCTGCAACATTACTTCCATCGGAAATAATGGCGAGGTCAAGAACGGAATAAGGAATGTCGTGGCTGCTCATGAAATATGTTTTTGGAGAGAAAGCTCGTGTTACACACAAGCCGCAATTGCAAATTTACGCATTATTAAATAGCCCGATTCGGCGGTTCGGAAAACCGGGAAAGTTCAAGATTCGGGCTGCCGGCTGCGTTAGGGATTGCAGCAAGTACCGCGTACTGCGGAAAGCCCGCCGCGGCGCGATTGAATCCGGAGCGTTAGACGGCGATCCGCGGAACGCCCAAAACTTACCTCGTCATTTATCCAGTGCGTGATTCA
>CAZTGF010000122.1:0-3789 GCA_964612955.1 uncultured Flavobacterium sp. | reverse complement strand
TTACAAACGAACTGATTCTCGAGAATCGCTTCTGATACGATGGTTTTTCCAAGCTGAAACATGGGGCAAAGATACACCCGAAAACGCCATCGGAATAACGTTTTAAAAAATTAACGCCAGCTTAGCAAAAAACCGGCGGGATAGCTATAATTTTGCGTACTTTTTAAAAAACGACACCTATGAGCCTCGATTTCAGAGAAATCCTCACTATTAGCATGGTTTTGTTCGCCGTGATTGATATCTTGGGTAGCATTCCGATTATCGTGGACCTGCGCTCGAAAGTCGGCTACATTCAAAGCGAGAAGGCAACGATTGTGGCGGCCGTGATTATGATTGCGTTTTTGTTTGTGGGCGAAGAAATCCTTAAGCTGATCGGGATCGATGCCAATTCATTCGCCGTGGCCGGTTCATTTGTGCTGTTTTTTCTTGCACTTGAAATGATTCTGGGCATCAGACTTTACAAGGACGACAATCCTTCTACAGCCTCGATTGTACCTATAGCATTTCCGCTAATCGCCGGTGCCGGAACCATGACGACAATTCTTTCGCTGCGCGCTGCCTACCAACCGGAGAACATCATCGTTGCGATTCTGATCAACGTTTTTGTCGTGTATCTCGTGCTTAAATCCTCGCGCAAGATCGAGGCCTGGCTTGGAGTGAACGGCCTGAGCGTAATCCGTAAAATTTTCGGTGTAATCCTGTTGGCCATCGCTGTTAAATTATTCGCGGCGAATGTTAAAGGGCTGTTTGTTTAACGACGATTTTTAGTACATTCACACCGATTTTATTCCGTTTTGCAATGAAAATTTTTACTTTGGTTCTCATGCTGCTCGCCGTCGGCCTGATTATTTTTAACGCTACTTTACTCGATTTTAATAATTTGTTTCAGGGCGATAGCCTCATTGGAATCATTGGCATTGTGGCCTCGCTTTGTGCCGTGTTGATGCTCATGATTTTGCGCATGTCCAAAGCCATCGAAGAAAAAACAAGAAACCAGTAATATGTACGATGTTCTGATCGTTGGCGGAGGTGTTGCCGGTGTTTCTTGCGCGCTTGTGTTAGGTTCTGCCGTGAACAAGCCGTTTATGCAGGACAAAACCATAGGAATTATCGCCCACCAGAAAGCTTCGAGCCTTCAACAGGCGCTGTTTAATAACGCTTATGGCATTGCTCCGGGCACCTTAGGATCTGATCTTTTAAATTCGAGCGTTGCCCATCTTGCCGAAACTTATCCGCACATCCGGCAGATGCAAGGCGAAAAAGTACTCGCCGTTCGCGGAAACGCACCTGAGTTCACCGTAGAAACCAACAAAAACACGTACAAAGCCAAAAACGTAGTTATCGCCGTAGGTTACGCCAATACATTTCAGATCGAGGGGCTGATGCAATACGTTCAGCCGCACGCAAAAACTCCGGTGGCGAAGGCGCGCATTCAACTCGCTAACCACGACCACCTTATTGCGCCCGGATTATATGTAGCCGGAAACCTCGCGGGCTGGCGCAGTCAACTTTCGATTGCTGCAGGAAGCGGCGCCTCTGTAGCGACCGATTTGCTGACGCTGTTTAACGAAGGCAGTCACGCCCAAAGTCACGATAAAATTTAAGGCGTCGATAGAACGGCCTTTACCATAGGGTCGTCTTTTAGCGTAATTGCGTAGTATTTTTCTTCCCCGAATAATTGTCTTGCAAATTCTGCCGCCAGATAGCGTTTCACCATCGGTTTGGTAGCTTCCAGGCTCATCCGCAAACCGCCGCTTGAGAGATAATCGCGGAATCGGTTAAAGTAAACATCGCTTTGCCCCAGATGCGCAACAAGGCCATCGAATCCGAGCGCGAGTAAGCTTTCCCGGTCCGAATCCAATTGCTCGAATACAAAAAACCCGACCATTCCGGATTGCATCAGGTATCCGACCGCCTCGTTTCCGTGGTCTGCTTCGAGAGGCACAAAAACATCGGGCACTATGCCACCGCCTCCGTAAACGACCTTGCCTTTTGGCGTGCGGAATTTGAGCGTATCGGCAATGTGAATTGAATCTTGTTCGTAAAGTTCGCCCCTGTCGAAACGGCTTGCAAATTCCCGGTGGTACTCAAAAACATCCCCGCTGTAAGCTTTCTGTATAGAGCGCCCGGTCGGGGTATAATATCGGGCCACCGTAAGCCGCACCGATGAACCGTCGCGGAAGTCCATCTCGCGCTGTACAAGGCCTTTTCCAAACGATCGCCGCCCCACGATAGTGCCGCGGTCGTTATCCTGAATCGCACCGGCCAAGATTTCACTGGCCGATGCACTGCTTTCGTTAATCAGCACCGTTACGTTTGTGTTTTCAAAATGGCCTTTGGACGACGCAAATGTCCGGTCTATACGTCCTTTTTTGTTTTTTGTAAATACGATGAGCTGGCCTTCGGTAAGGAAATCGTCGGCAATCTTTACGGCTTCGTCCAAATAACCGCCGGAATTGTCGCGCACGTCGATGACGAGGTGTTCGATGCCTGATTTTTTAAGTTCGAGTGCCGCTTTTTCGAACTCGGCATAAGTAGTCGCCGCGAACCGGTTAATCTTGATATATCCAACCCCGGGTGCAATCATCGTCCCTATATCTACGCTTTTGATAGGTACGACATCGCGAGTGACTGTTGTTTTAAATGTTTTACCTGTGTTTTTTCGATAAACGAGCAGTTGCACCTTCGACCCGACTTCGCCTTTGAGCACCGAAAACAGCGAATCTGTAGTAAGACTGCGGCCGAACAATTTGTTCTTCCCTGCGTACAAAATGCGATCTCCGGGCAAAATTCCGGCTTTTTCCGAAGGGCCGTCCGCTATGGGAACAATCACCGAGAGCGTATCGCGGTACATGTAGAAATTCACGCCTATGCCCACAAAATCGCCTTTCATGAGTTGGGCCATTTCTTCCTGATTGCCCGATGAAATATACACTGAATGCGGATCGAGTTTCTCGAGGATCTGCGTTACGGTTTCGTCGACAATAGAATCGGTATTGACGTTGTCTACATATTCGCTGTCGATAAAATTCAGCAGCCGTTCGAGTTTGCTTTTTGGGCCCGAGGTTCGCGTGCGTTCCTGCTCCGGACTAAAATTCAGCATTCCTCCAAGTAGTACGCCAACGGCCAGCGTAAGCGAAAAAGCAAGAATCAAATATGCATACCGGGCTCTCATGAGTCCAGATCCTGGATTTGCTGCGTTGTCACGCCGGCTTTTTCGAGAAATACAATGCCCGAATCGTCGCGGTACCCGTTTTGGTACACCACGCGTTTAATGCCCGATTGGTGAATCAGTTTGCTACATTCCTTGCACGGTGACAGCGTAATGTAAAGCGTTGCGCCTTCGCAGGATTGGGTGGACCGGGCTACTTTTAAAATTGCATTTGCCTCGGCATGCAGCACGTACCATTTGGTAAGCCCCTGGTCGTCTTCGCAGCAGTTCTCAAAATTGGTGGGCGTGCCGTTGTAACCGTCGGAAATGATCATGCGGTCCCGGACAATGATTGCGCCTACTTTTCGGCGTTGGCAGTAAGAAAGTTGGCCCCACTCGCGCGCAATCCGCAAATAGGCTTTGTCGTATTTTTGTCTTTTGAGATCGTCCATATATTGGCGGAAGTTGTCTTGGGCCGGCTTGAAATCAGGCACGTAAATTTACGACTTTATTCAGACAATCGGCCAACGCGACAAACGGAATTGTGCGAATTTCAACACAACGCTCAATATCGGCGGGACAAGCGCGGAGAACGCTTAAATACGGTATATTTGCACAAAACTAACTACACCATATAT
>CAZTGF010000121.1:0-3791 GCA_964612955.1 uncultured Flavobacterium sp. | reverse complement strand
AAAAAATCGCTGTCCGAGCCCAGAAACGCCCAATTCACGGCACGCGCTACGTTCTGGAAAGCAGAAACAGATTATATTCAGGAGCGTTTTTCCGATGCGTTGCTCGGGTTCAAACAATTTGCTTCGATGGGCGCAAGTTCCGAAACTCCAGAGGCTCAGAACATCGACTACAACACGGCTTATGCGCATTTTAAACTCAGGGAATACGACGCTGCGGCTGACTTTTTCGAAAAGTACACGGCCAAAAATCCAAAGGACCGCACCAGACTTAACGACGCTTACCTGCGTTTAGGCGATTCGCGTTTTGTGTCCGGAAAATACTGGCCGGCAATGGAAGCCTATAACAAGGCCATCGATATGAAAGGTCCCGATGCCGATTACGCTGCGTTTCAAAAAGGAATCAGTTACGGGTTTGTGAATCGCAACGACCGCAAAATCGAGGATTTGAACAATTTTATTTCTGCGTTTCCTAAATCTCAATATCGGGACGACGCAATGTACGAACTCGGCAATACCTACGTAGCCGAACGTCAGGGCGCCCAAGCCCTTTCGATGTACGACCGCCTCATCGCAGATTATCCGAACGGAGCGTACGCGGCCCGGGCCATGTTGCGTCAGGGACTTGTGCATTACAACGCCGAAAAGGACAATCAGGCGCTCGATAAGTTTAAGAGCGTAGCGGCAAAATATCCGGGAAGCCCCGAAGCGGTGGAAGCTGTGGCAACGGCCCGTTTGATTTACGTGGACAAAGGTCGCGTGGACGAATATGCGGCCTGGGTTCGCACGCTCAACTTCATCGAACTTAGCGATACGCAACTCGACAATGATACTTACGATTCGGCCGAGAAGCAATACATGCAGAACAACGCCAAGGCTGCAATAGCCGGATTTAACAGTTATCTGGCGCAATTTCCTCAGGGTGCCCACGCATTAAAGGCGCATTTTTATCTGGCCCAGCTTTACTTTACCGATGGCTTGTTCGACAACGCCGCTGCCCAATACGAGAAAGTGCTCGAACGTTCGCGCTCTGAATTTACCGAACAGTCGCTTGCGCGTTTGGCCGAAATTTATCTCAAAAAGACCGACGTTGCAAAAACCATCGCCGTTCTCAAACAGTTGGAATCAGAAGCGCAATATCCGCAAAACCGCACCTTTGCTCAGGCGAACCTGATGAAAACCTATTACGAGCAAAAGGATTATCCAAACGCTGTGGTTTACGCCGATAAAGTGCTCGCCAACCCGAAAATGGACGATAAAGTGCGTTCCGACGCGCAAATCATCGTGGCGCGCGCGGCCTGGGAAACCGGCGACAAAGCCAAAGCCCGCACCGCTTACGCAAAACTGCTAACGATTGCAAAAGGCGAACTCGCGGCAGAGGCACTTTATTACGACGCTTTGTTTAAGAGCGAAGACGGCAAGTACGAAGCCTCGAACACCACGGTGCAAAAGCTCGCAAAAGATTATTCGGCTTACAAATATTTCGGAGCCAAAGGACTTGTGATAATGGCGCGGAATTTCTACGGCCTTAAAGACAGTTTTCAGGCGACGTACATTCTGGAGAACGTGATTAAGAACTTCACGGCCTATCCCGATGTAGTGGCTGAGGCTACCGCAGAACTGGACCGCATCAAATCACAGGAATCCCAAACCAACTCATCGATTAACCGCTAAGGAATTATGACGTTAAAAATGCAATATAAAATCGCCGGATTGCTTATGCTTGCCGGATTGTCGGTGCAGGCACAAAAGAAAGACGAAAACATCGGAACCGAGGTCATCAACGTTGTGAAACCCTATACGCCCACGATTTCAGACGCGTTCAAAGTCAAGGAAACGCCCGTGCTCGAAGATGCCGAAACGCAGACGAAGCAGCAGGTGAACTACACTATTTTTTCGGTTCCTGTAGCATCGACATTTACGCCCGCCAAAGGTCGTGCGGCCGGAGTAGACCGTTCGCCCCGGGAAGTGCTTTACAAAAATTACCTTCGGCTCGGCATTGGAAATTACGCCAACGCGCTTGCCGAACTTTACGTAGTGGAAGAAGTGGGTGCGAGCGGTTTTGTGAGCGGCATGTTGCGCCACGGGTCCACACAGGGCGGCATCGACGGATTGTATCTCGACGACAAATTCATGGACACGGCTCTCGATTTGGCTTACGGCGATAATTTCGACAATTTCTCGTACCGGATCGATGGCGGCTACCAGCACCAACACTACAACTGGTACGGCATTTACGGCGATTACTGGGGCGATGACCAGGAGTTTTACGACGGCCTCGACGTAGGCCATACCTACCACAATGCGTATGTGAGCGGCGTGGTCTCGGCCCGCGAAAGTTTCTTTAAAGAAGCGCAGTTTAAATACAACCGGTTCTGGGATTCGTTTGACAGCGCCGAAAATCGTTTTACGTTCGATCCGTCTTTTGCATTTGAAATTTCCGATACGCAAATCAGGGCCAAACTGCTCGTAGATCACGTTTCGGGCGAATTTGCGCGCGGGTACTTCTTTAACGAGCCGATAGCCTACGGATTCACGAATATAGGGATCAAACCCTCATTCGCGATTCACCGCAACGATTGGACGATTAATCTCGGAATGGGCGCGTTTTACAGCATGGATTCGGAGAATTCGGACGGAAACTTTTTTATCTTCCCGAATGTGACCGCATCGCTGAAAGTCGTGGGCGATCTCATGGTATTTTACGCCGGGGCCGAAGGGGCGCTCGAGCAGAATTCCTACCGCGATTTTACGAACCGCAACCCGTTTGTATCGCCAACGCTTGCCATTCTTCCAACGAACACCGAGTACGACATTTACGCGGGTCTCAAAGGAAAACTCGCCGGAGCTGTAGGTTATAACGTGCGTGCATTCTACAAAAGTCAAAAGGACAAAGCACTGTTTAAACTCAATGAATTTCCGCCTGCCGTAAACATGAACTACCGCGGTTACGATTTGGCCAACTCGTTCGGAATAGCTTATGACGACGTAAAAACAATTGGTTTCTTTGGGGAACTCAACGCCGATTTTTCAAAGGACATCAGTGCCAGCATTCACGCGCGCGTTCAGGAATACAAAACGGACGAGGAAGCCGAAGCCTGGAACCTGCCCGAGATTGAAGCAGGTGCGAACATCACGGCACGCGTAGCGCCAAAATGGTTTGTTGGTGCCGATGCATTTTATGTTGGCGAACGAAAGGAATATTACGATTTCAGCGCAATCAACGGTTTGGACGAAACACTGACCTTAGACAGTTATTTCGACCTTAATGCAAAAGTGATGTACCAGCACAACGAGCGTTTGAGCGGCTTTTTAAATTTTAACAACCTGCTCGGCAAAAACTACGAAAAATGGCTGCACTATCCGGTTCAGGGATTTCAGGTCATGGCCGGGGCTTCGTACAAATTTGACTTTTAATATGAGCGATGTGCCCGATGGATTCAAAGCCGAGGTTCACGCGCGTTTTGTGCAACTGTGCGAAGATGCGATTGAAGCTTTTCGCGAACGCGTAGCCGCTCTGGCCGAAGATGCGCAATCCGACGCCAAAAGCAGTGCCGGAGACAAACACGAAACGGCCCTCTCTCACATGCACATAGAACAGGAAAAGGCCACGGCCAAAATGCGCGAATGGATGGCGCACCGCCGCTTGCTCGGCCAACTCGACCCGAATGCATCTATGGTAAAAATAGGGGCGGGAAGTCTTGTGCAACTCAACGGCTCTATGTGGTTGTATTGCGCATCGGCGCTTCCAAAAATCAGCGTCAAGGGCCGCACGGTTATCGGACTATCGCCCG
>CAZTGF010000120.1:0-3793 GCA_964612955.1 uncultured Flavobacterium sp. | reverse complement strand
GCGGAGTATTTCGGCCAGCAAACGGCCAATTGCGGCATTTGTTCGGTCTGTGCAAAAACGCAGAAACCATCGGGACTGGATTCACAAATCCTGAACATTCTTACAAGTGGCCCTGCCGATTCCCGCTTGCTCCAATTGCAAACCCAGTCCGATACGCCCGCCCTGTTGCGAACCATCGGAAAATTGCTCGAAAGCGGCCGCATCGTTCTTGAACCAAACAACAAATACCGACTTAATAAAAAATGAAAAATTTGCGAATTGTATTTATGGGTACGCCCGATTTTGCGGTTGGAATTCTGGACCGCGTCGTCTCCGAAGGATGGAACGTCGTTGCTGTGGTTACGGCTGCGGACAAACCGGCGGGTCGCGGCCAACAGTTGAGGGTTTCCGCCGTAAAAGCGTATGCCGTTGAAAAACAACTCCCGATACTGCAACCCACAAACTTAAAAGACGCGGATTTTTTGTCCGAACTGCGCGCGTTTAGTGCCGATGTTCAGATTGTAGTCGCGTTCCGGATGTTGCCCGAGGCGGTCTGGCGCATGCCTGGCATGGGTACGTTTAACCTGCACGCCTCCCTGCTACCCGAATACCGCGGTGCGGCGCCGATTAACTGGGCGATCATCAACGGAGAGACGCTAACGGGCGTAACGACGTTTTTCATCGACGAAAAAATTGATACCGGCAATGTTCTGCTGCAGCGCGAATGTGGCATCGGGCCGGAAGAAACTGCCGGGGAACTGCACGACCGGCTCATGGAACTCGGCGCGGCTACGGTGTTGGAAACCCTGGACCTTATTCAGATCGGGGAAGCCAGTCCGACGGCTCAGGACAAAAGCGGCGACTATAAAATGGCACCCAAGTTAAACCGCGAAAACTGCCGCGTGGATTTTTCGAAAACCGTCGCTCAGGTACATAACCTCGTGCGCGGCCTGAACCCCTACCCTGCGGCCTGGTGTACTTTTATCGACGGGGAGCGGCAAATGGACGTTAAAATTTTTGAAGTAAGTCCGCTTGCATCGGCCCACGATTCAGAACCCGGAACGATTTTCTGGGGCAAAAAAGAGATTAAAATCGCTTGTGCTGACGGGTTTGTGCAACTGGAATCGCTGCAGCTTTCGGGCAAGAAAAAAATGACAGCAAAAGAAGTGTGTAACGGCATTGCGCTATCTGCTCAGGCGATTGCTCGTTAACGCGCGTCAATGCTGCGATGGCAGAGATTCTAAAATTCCAAACATCCTTATTAACAATTTTATGAAGTTATTAACAAATCAGATGAAAACAGCAATGAGGGCTTGTGTGGTAAGGAATTCCTCCTAAATTTGTTTGAATATCTCAGAATGTTTAACCAACACTAACACTTTTACTATGAACAAGTCAGAATTAATCGATGCTATTGCTGCCGACGCAGGAATTTCAAAAGGGGCCGCCAAAGCAGCTTTGGAATCATTTCTTAACAACGTTGGAGAAACACTAAAAAAAGGCGGAAGAGTGTCTTTAGTAGGTTTCGGTTCCTGGTCTGTATCTGACCGCGCAGCCCGCGAAGGCAGAAACCCACAAACTGGCAAAACCATCAATATCGCAGCTAAGAAAGTAGTTAAATTCAAGGCTGGTGCTGAACTTGAAGGAGGATTGAACTAATCACTTCAACGTATAATATCAAAGAAGAGCTCTCGTTTCGGGGGCTTTTTTTGTTTTTTTGCCCGGATATTTTTTGTGGTGAAAAATTTTTTTCCCTAAGTTTATAATAAAATGCAGGTAAATGATTTCAGAAAAGCTACACAAAGGCGTGCTGCTCATCGCTGAACCCGCTGCCGTTGGGGACAGTTCTTTTAACCGCTCGGTTATTTTGCTCGCCGACCATACTTCTGAAGGCTCCGTGGGATTTATCCTGAACAAACCTTTAAGATATTCGCTCCACGACCTTGTTCCAGACATTGATGCGAATTTCAAAATCTACAACGGCGGCCCCGTAGAACAGGACAATCTTTATTTCATTCACAACGTTCCGGACCTGATTCCGGGCAGCATCGAAATTTCGAACGGCATTTTCTGGGGCGGAGATTTTGAACTGACAAAAGGGCTGATCAATCAGGGCGCGATAAAAAGACAAAACATCAGGTTTTTTCTCGGATATTCAGGCTGGGCGGCCTCGCAACTCGACGAAGAAATGCACTCGAACGCCTGGATCGCGACAGAAAACAGTTACGAAAACAGAATCATAGGCAAAGCGACAAACGATTTTTGGAAACAAAAAATTCTTGAATTGGGAGGCGAATACATTTTGTGGTCCAATACGCCCGAGAATCCGATGCTTAACTGATACTTTCCTGCAATCTGAGCCGGAGCGCTTCGGCAACATTTACCTCAAACGTTTTCTTCCTGAATTTACCTACCGGCTGAATGCCCGATATTACGTTGGTCAGAAATACTTCATCGGCGCGCTGAACGTCAAATGCAGAGACCGGCACTTCTTTTACAGCAATGGCCATGGATGTGGCAATCGAAATGATATTCTTGCGCATAATGCCGTTTAAGCAACCTTCGGAGATTGGCGGCGTGAGCAGTTCGCCATCGACATGTACAAACACATTTGCGTTTACGGCCGATACCACGTTTTTTGCGTCGTTTAACAGCAGGCAATTGTCGTAACCGTTTTCCTGGGCGAAAATCCCGGCCATGACGTTGAGCATTTTATTTGTAGTTTTTACCGATGAAAGCAGCTGTTTTGCGACGTGAAAATCTTTGTAAATCTCGATTTCGACAGGTGCAGCGAGCGGTCCGAAATCGGGTTCAGGCAGTGCTTCGGCCGAGATAAGATACGAGATTTCTGAAGTTTGAGGCGTGTACTTTCCCGCTCCGTTTCTGTAGGCAGTCATGCGAACGCGGGCCGCATCGAGGCATTGGTTTTGAGCGGCGGTTTCGAGCAACATCGACTCGAATTTTTCCATTGTAAGCCACATCGGAATTTGCATGCGCACAATGCGAATGGCGGACATGAACCTGAAGTAGTGGTCTTCTAAAAACAGCACTTTGGCGCGGCGAACGCGTACGGTTTCAAAAACGCCGTCCCCGAGAAGAAACGCGCGGTTGTGAATGTTCTGGTCGGCGACCGGCTGGAATGTTCCGTTGATGTTGAGCATAAAAAAACCCCGATTTTACGGGGCAAATATACAGTTTTTAAAGGCCTAAACGGAGCCGATGACGTGTTTAAGATCGGCGATTTGGTTTTCCCAAAGTTGTTTGGAAGCTTCGACATCATCTTCGTGTGCAAAATCCACAACGAGAAGCGATACGTCTTTTGTGATTTCGTCTTCGAGAATGCGCAGTTCAAAATAGCTGTCGCGGTCTTCGTTGTTCTCATCGACCCAACGGAATTTTACTTTTTCGCCTGTTTTTTTGGAAGACAACCGTGCGCGCTCTTCAGTGTCGTCCCAGATGAACGTGAAAAACTCCCCGCGCGAATTTACGTTGTCCGCAAACCATTCGGATAGCCCCGATGGCGTGGAAATGTACTGATATAAAAGTTGGGGAGAAGAGTTTAACGGGAATTCAAGTTCGTAGCGGGTTTTAACTTCCATAGGGCGCACAATTTTTATCGAAATATAGGAATTAAAAGCATATTGGGCATTTTTTAAAATTAAATTTTTTTGAGTCCGAATATTTGGGAACTATTATTAAAATTATATATTTGCACCCGCATTCACGGATGCATTAACCGTAATACCTGGCGAGGTAGCTCAGTCGGTTAGAGCGCAGGATTCATAACCCTGAGGTCACGGGTTCAACTCCCGTC
>CAZTGF010000119.1:2503-3805 GCA_964612955.1 uncultured Flavobacterium sp. | reverse complement strand
TTTCTGGCTTCGTATTCATACAGTGCAAATTTAGGCTCAAAGCGCTTAAGGGCGCGATTATACACAGGCCACAACTTTTTTATTTCTGCGTTTTCGAGCAGCAGCGCCATGAGTTCCGTGCCGCAAACCTCGAACGATATACCGTAAATGTCGCGCAGAAAATTCTGGCGTTGAGGGCCGGCATTATTCCCCGAGAAATGCGAGGCCACGCGTTTTTTGATGTTTACCGCCTTGCCTACATATATGACCTGGCCCTGTTGGTTAGCAAAATAGTAAACCCCGGGCGTCTGTGGCAACCGGTCAAAATCTTCGCGCGGCAGGTTTGGTGGCAACTGCTGGTCCTTAGAAGTTCTGTTAACCATTGTTTCCAATTCGTTGGCAACATCGCGCCTTAGAAGGTATTCGAGCAGTAGCGTTGTCGCATCGGCATCTCCGCCTGCCCGGTGCCGCTGATGGATTGGAATGTCGAGGTTCTGACAAAGATTTCCAAGGCTGTACGATCGCAGGCCTGGAACGATTTTGCGGGCCGCGCGCACGGTGCATAGTTTCCGGGCCGACCATTTGTAACCGCATTCCAGCAATTGGTGACGGATGAAAGAATAATCGAAATTGACGTTGTGGGCCACAAAAACCCGATCGGTGAGCATCTCAAAAACCGTTTGGGCGATGTCTTCAAAAATAGGAGCCTCGCGCACGGTAGCGTTATCGATACCCGTAAGCGCGAAAATAGGAAGCGGAATGTGTTTCTGAGGATTCACGAGCGATTCCCATCGGTTCAGAACACGCTGCCCATTGTGAATGACAATCGCGATTTCGGTAATGCGGCTGCCACTTGCGTTACCGCCGGTGGTTTCTATATCTACAATCGCGTACTCGGGTTCCTTCATCGGTCAGATAACGCTAATTCCGGGTTACTATTGTGGAGAAACGCCGCCACAAACCCTCCCGGACCAAAGCCATCGAAATAAGGTGCTGTGGGGGCATTCAGAACGGACCGCTGTTTTATATATCGGCCCTGAGCTGCGCATACACCCGCTTCAGCAAATAATTTTTGACTAATCCGCCGAAATCTTTGTCATCCATCATTCTTTTAAAAATGTCTTGGTTCTGTTCCATCCTTCCGATTACCGCATCCCAGTATATATCGTCGAAGCCATATCTGAAATTTTCGATACTGTTCGACTTTGCCTGCTGTTGTAATTTTACGTCCATAAGCAATTGGGATTCAATTTGCGCAAAATAAAGTTTATCGGCATCGGTGAAATCGGTCTGAAAACGTTTGTTTAACACCTCTACAATCTC
>CAZTGF010000119.1:1222-2403 GCA_964612955.1 uncultured Flavobacterium sp. | reverse complement strand
TGGGTAAGGAACGAATACAGTCTGGTAAACGATTGCAGTGCATGTTTCCAGTTTTCCTGAGTAATGCTGACGCCCACATTATCCTTATCCGAATTCTCCTGTGGCAGTTGTTTAAAGCGCTCTACAGCAGGATCGATATAGGCATTTAATTTTGCCTGTTCCTTTACCGAAAGTTCTTTTGCGGACTTAAAAAAAATGTTGCAGAAATTGTTCACCTCGCTGTCCCAGATAATCTGTCCCTTTTCAATCTCGTGTTTTAGATCATAGAGGTGGTTTGGATCTGTAGTTTCCCTGACTGAGGTGAGTTCGTAAAACGGCTGAAACGACGCCAAAATATCAACAGTTTCATTGGCGAAATCCAAAATAAAAGTATCTTCTTTGCCCGGATGCATCCGGTTGAGCCGCGACAATGTCTGGACGCATTTTACGCCCGACAGTTTTTTATCGACATACATTGTATGCAGCAACGGCTGATCAAATCCGGTTTGGTATTTATCGGCCACAAGCAATAACTGATATTCATCGGTAGCAAATTTTTTAGGCAGTTCACGTTCTCCAAAGCCGTTCAGTTCCACCTCAGTTACGCCATCCGGATAAACATCGTAAATAACCTTTCCCGAAAACGCTACAAGGGTTTTGATATCGGTGTATCCTTTTTCTTTTATATAAATGTCGAACTCTTCTTTGTAGCGAACTGCATGTAATCGGGAGCTTGTTACCACCATCGCTTTTGCCTTTCCGCCGATTTTCTTTGAAACCACCTGGCGGAAGTGCTCAACCATGACCTCAGTTTTTTGCGCGAGGTTATGCGGATGCAGCGACATGAACCGGCTGATTGCCCGGGCTGCTTTTTTCTTGTTTACTTCGGGATCGTCTTCAATTTGCTTCGACAATCTGAAATAGGTTTTGTAAGTAGTGTAGTTTTTTAGAACGTCCAGTATAAAACCCTCCTCAATGGCCTGTTTCATTGAATATAAATGGAATGGCTTTGGTTTTTTGTTAGCGCCTGCGGTTCCAAAAACTTCGATGGTTTTAGCCTTTGGCGTGGCGGTAAACGCGAAAAAGCTCAGATTATCCTGCTTCCCGCGCGCCGCCATGGATTTGCGGATCTGGTCTTCGGCATCTTCGTCCAATCCGGAATCGGCATCTTCAAATTCGGCATCTTCGAGCGATTTGGCCGA
>CAZTGF010000119.1:0-1122 GCA_964612955.1 uncultured Flavobacterium sp. | reverse complement strand
ATTACGATTACCGAATCGTAAACGCGATTGTTGGATGCGTTGTGCAAACTGGAAAGCCGATAAGAAAGCCACGCAATAGAATTCGATTTTCCAGAGCCGGCCGAATGCTGGATCAGATAGTTCTTTCCGGCTCCGAAATCTTTTGCATCAGCAATAATGCGACGCACCACATCCAATTGATGGTATCGCGGAAAGATTAATGACTCCTTTGTTTTGCGTATGCCGTCAAATTCATATTGTTCAGTCTTCAGGTGAAGAAACTTGCCGATGATGTCCATAAAACTGTCCTTTGCCCAAACGTGTTCCCACAGATACGATGTTCGGTAACCGTTTTTATTCGGCGGATTGCCTGCACCGTTGTTATGGCCGAGGTTAAACGGAAGGTAGCGCGTACTTTTTCCGTCGAGCCTTGTGGTCATGTAACATTCATCGGTATCTACGGCAAAGTGAACAAGCGAGCGTTTTTTAAACTGGAAAATAGGCTCGGAAGGTTCGCGGTCGTACACATATTGTTTTTTGGCATTCGCAACCGACTGACCCGAAAATTGATTCTTAAGTTCAATTGTGGCGATAGGAAGGCCGTTTAGCGCCAGCACCATGTCGATGGAGTTGTTGCCTTTTCGCTCGTAGAACAATTGTCGCGTTACGCTTAAATGATTCCTGGCATACAACGCCGCAGCTTCGGGATTTAAAGATGTTTCCGGCTTGAAGTAACCCATGCTGAATTTCACTCCGTAATCGGTGAAACCATTGCGGACCACATCGAGCGTACCCCGCAGATCGAGTTCCTTAAGCAGGCGTTGAACGACTTTTTGTTCGACCTCTGCTTTGTGGATGTTCGTTAGTTTTTCCCACTGCTTTGGCTGTGAGTCTTTGAGGAAATTTGTTACGTAAGAAGGAAAGATCCCCAACTGTGCATCAAAATCCTGTGACTGCCCTTTTGTGTAGCCTCCATCTTCAAGTAACGAGAGTTCGATAGCTGCTTCGAAAGTGAGTTCGGTGTGAATGCCGTTTGCCATAGGTCAAATTTTATTCTGTGTAGTTTAATTATGTTCTGCTGCCGGCTTTGCTAAGGGCGGTACCGGATGTTGTCGTAAGGCGTAAAAATCCAACTCATGATAT
>CAZTGF010000118.1:0-3822 GCA_964612955.1 uncultured Flavobacterium sp. | reverse complement strand
TATAGGCGTGCTATTGGCCGCGTGCGTGTATCTATTTACGCAAACGCGCGATTTGAAGCGCGAGGCCCTGGCGCAAATGGCCGTTGCCAAAGACGCTTCGGCACGCGCCAAACAATACCAATCCGAGGCCGAGGCCGTCCGAGCAGAAAACGAGGCGCTATCCGCAGAACTGGACGCACAGAAATCCAAAACCAAAGAAATTCAACGTAAATATGAAAGCATTAAAGGCCGTTATGATCGTCTTACTACTGACGAGCTTCAACGTAAGCTCGCAGATAAACTTAAGTGACGCGCAGGCGAGGCGCGTGCTTGAGAAATTAGATAGCCTCGACGTGTGCCGCGACGAGGTGCAGTCGGTGCGCGCGGAAAACGAACTTTACGAGCGTAGAATCGCCAAATTTAAGGACGAGGCCGACTTGTTGAGGAAATCCATAACCGAAGCGGAAAAAGCCTCGGATTCTTACCGCAATGCAGCGGAAGCAAACGCAAAGGCGTTAACCCGTCAGGAAGCGCGCACGTTATTTTGGCAAATAGCCACGCCTGCCGCTTTGGTTGTTGGTTATTTGTTGGCGAAGTAACGCTTACAGATCAGGCGACTTCTCTAAAATCTCCCGTCGGTAAACCTCGGTTACAGCACGCGCATACTTTCGCGTCATCAACTTCGACGTGTGCCCGTATAACTCCCGAAGTGCATCCAGATCCATTCCCGCCAATATCTTCTTATCGGCGCCCAAGTGCTTCATCGCGTACATGTTCATGTCAATGCCCAGGCCAACCTTAACTACTCGGTGCCAACGTTTGGTGGCTGTGTCTCGTTTCATTCGCGTCGGCCCCGGTATGAAGTCCAGATGCTTCCCCTCGTTGCCGCGCCCGGGGGTACGAAATGTGCCAAACAGATAGAAGTACGCCGGCACCGAATCAATATCCATCGACTTGAAAATTTCGTATAAATGCTTATTGATGGGAACCGTTCGCGGTATATCGGTTTTCGTAATCTCAGCAGGGAGTACGATCTCTAATCGCTCCAAATTAACCATGCCTACATTTATCTGCATAATCTCCCAGGGCCTGATACCCGTGTGAAAAAGCGTTAGTATGAAATTGAAGAAGTATGGGTGATTCTGGCTTAACTCATGCTTTATGCGTTCGATATCATAGGAACTCGCCGGGGTATTCGCTGTGCTTTCCGAAACCGGCAAATTCCGGATGTGGTGCGCTGGATTTGACTCAATAACATCCCATTGTATTAATTCGCTCTCCTATTGTTTCCACGAGTAAAATGTTAAAATCTCATTTGGAAGCAAAAATACTTGCGTTAAAGTTTGCGTTACTTCCAAATGGGTGTATATTTGCAATACACAAAGTTTATATACAAATCTAATAAAAAGATTTAAGCAAAAGCTAAAAAAGCGATCATGAAATTAAGACGGGAGATATATCAGATGATTATTAATGATTTGGATTTGAGAAAAAAGATTGCAGCGCAGCTTGGGGTGCTTGATAACACTGTGTACTACTCTGCTCAACGGAAATCTGCCAGGCTACAGGATTATCAAGTTATTAAGATAATCATGACGCACACAGGCCTTACTGAATCTGAAATATTCGAAACTGAAACGCAGGACGCAAAATGATCACGCTTACCTCAGAACAATATAAATGTTTGCGGAAACATTTGGCCGCCATCGAAGAGATAATCGGCCTGGGATCAACCGGGAGTGTAATTGCTCCCGGTGCGAAACCAAAAGAAACCCGGAAGGACCGTATAGAACGGTACAAAAGTATGATTTCAACAGGGGCGCGAGGCACCAAGCCGGGCCACCTTAAAAAATAAAACCCATCCTGGCAGGGATAGGTTCTGATGTTCAAATGACTATTAACGCGTAAATCAAATTAAACATGGCAAAACTACTCGAAAAACTCTCCAAAACAAAACTTTCAGGCGAAAAAACCAAGCTGATCGTCGGCAATGGCTTACGGAAGCTATTCGACGCAGCTCTGAACGAGGATCAGTGTGAAGAGATACTGGTCGTAGCTTGGAATCTGCAAGTCCCGCAAATCGACGAAATGATTAATGACTACCTAACACACTTCGGATCATGAGCACTGAAATCATAATTCAGAGAGAAAACGGCAGATATCTGATTAACGGGAAGCAGTACGCAGAATTGTCTTTCTCTGAAAAAAAAGAATTTGACGACTTCCTGTTCGAAATGCGCGATCTCTCAGAGGCAGCCATTCACAGATATATCCAAAACGGTTCACTTGAAAAATCCGCGAATTTATGAAACAGAGATTATTATTAGCGATCGCTGCAATGTTCATCATCGGCGCTGGATGGGTAGCTTCCACGATAGACGATCTATTCTTTATCGGCGTATTTTTTATCGTGGTCGGATTAGGAGTTTTATTAGCAGTATTTATTCCCCCCGCTAACTACTTTGACTAATGCGCAGGCTTTCATTATTGGCCGAAGAAATCGTTGATACGATAAAGGCTAAGGACTATGAAGCGGGAACTGAGTTTTTCCGAAACGACAAAGTTATGGTTGAGTTCCTGCTGGATTTCGATGGAGAATACGAAGAAGAAACGAATTCCAGCACTTTCCGGACCTCTATTGTAAAGACCAAAGCTACAGTGTACGGCCCGACAGGTAAAGTACTTCCAAGAGTTACAAAACTGCTTAATATAGAACTATACGGCGCATGAGCATAGAGCAACAAATTGATCAGATAGAGGAATGGCTTTCAACTATCGATCAGATGCCGTATTACCAGACGTTCGGCGAGAGAACGAAAGAAGGCGACAGAATCGCCTGGGAAACAGAGTTAAATCACTTAAAATCAATACAAAATGAGCGCTCAGAAAGAAAATTTATTATCCATAATTAACGAAACTCCATCGATAAAAATCGCGGAACTCGAGTTTGTGAAAACGCGATACATTGAAAATTACAATCTCGCCAACAAATCAAAGGATGGCGACTTAATGTATCATCGTCAGTTGGTGTTTTTCAATCAACAGTTGACCGCCAATTCAAACATTCAGAACGCAGACAAGTTCAGTTTATACGCTTGTTTCGTTACAGCCGCAGTAAACGGATATTCCTTCGACCCAGAGGATAATGAAGTGTATTTAATCGCCCGGAGCGGCAAGGCAAAATTGGAAAGACAAGCGGGAGCTCACGTTCGTCGACTGATTCGTACGGGCCAAGTAAAATTTGTTGAGCAGGCCAAATTAGTTTATGAAGGTGACATTTTTGAAGTAGAAAACGGACGTGTACTTCGTCATGTTGAAAAATACCAATCGGACCGGGTAATCGCTGGTTACGCTCGATTTGTTCTTGACGAAAATGGCGCCGACCGCTTTTTTATTTACCGAAAGTCTGATTTTGAGGCGTGGAGAAAGAAGTCGCCAAATCCCAAAACGGTTGAAAAGAAAGACCGTAATGGACAGTCTTATTTATCCGAAGCCCTTTGGGATAACGGAATTATCGGCGGCACTGAAGCTGAGCCTGGATTTCTTAGGACCAAAATCATCAAACATGCGTGCAAAGAGAAGTGTTGGGCAACGGGGTCTACTCCCGCCGGTGCTGAAACATTCTCTGTTGAAGTAGATCCTGAGGAAGCAATCGAAGATGTCGATACAACGTCAACCGGATATACTGAATATGAAGAACTGCCGGAGGACAGGAACCAAAATCCTTCGCCGGCAGAAGACTCTTCGATGTCAGACGACGATTCATTCTAAACACTAAAAATCAATATCATGTCAGAAATAGCAAACGTTACCCAATTACAAGATATAGCGCAGAACGGCGCG
>CAZTGF010000117.1:0-3840 GCA_964612955.1 uncultured Flavobacterium sp. | reverse complement strand
GGAAACATATAAAATGCAAAGGAGTTATCCTGAGCCGTTACCACAAGGCAGAGTATAAACGAAGCGAACGTGGTTCCTATAAACAGCGCGTTAAACAACTCCCGACGACGCAAATACATGCGTTTAAGCGGCAGTAGCAACACGGGGAATAACATATAAAACTGCCATTCCACGGCCAGCGACCAGCTGTGCAGGAAAATATTATCCTGAGCGGCCAAATCGAAATAGCCGTTGTAAAGCCAGAAATAAATGTTCGAAACAAAAAAACTCCCCAAGACCACATTCAGTGCACTTTGGGCCGCGTCCCGGTTAAAAAACAAAAGGGCCGAAACGAGCACTACGATCGCACCCAGTACGAGCAGCGGAGGAATGATGCGGCGCGCGCGTTTGGTATAAAAATCGAGCAAACTGAAGCTGTTGCGCGAAAAGCCGACGAGTACAATCTTGGTCATCAGAAAACCCGAGATCACAAAAAACACGTCGACGCCAATAAAGCCGCCTTCGAATCCCGGAATCCTGAAGTGGAAAAACAGCACGATGAGTACCGCAATAGCGCGCAATATTCCTATGTCGTACCGGAATTCCATATTACGTTATAAATACTGTTTCTTATAATAATCCAGATAAGCCCCGGAAGTTACGTGTTCAAGCCACTGTTCATTCGAAAGATACCAATCCACCGTTTTTTCGAGTCCCTGTTCAAACGTCACGGAGGGCGACCAACCCAGATCGCGGTGAATTTTACCCGCATCTATCGCGTATCTCAGATCGTGGCCGGGACGGTCTTTCACAAACGTGATCAGCTTGGCCGATGCGCCGGGTCGTCTGCCCAGTTTATCGTCCATGATCCCGCAGAGCAATCGGACGAGATCGATGTTTTTCCATTCGTTGAACCCGCCGATATTGTAGGTTTCCGCATTCCCGCCTTTGTGAAAAACAAGGTCTATCGCCGCTGCGTGATCCTCTACGTAAAGCCAGTCGCGCGTGTAATTTCCGTCTCCGTAAACGGGCAGCGGTTTTTCGTGGATAATGTTATTGATAAACAGCGGAATCAGCTTTTCGGGAAAGTGATTCGGGCCGTAATTGTTTGAGCAATTGCTGATCACGTACGGCAGTTTGTATGTTTCGCCGTAAGCGCGTACAAAATGGTCCGATGATGCTTTTGATGCCGAATAAGGAGAGTTCGGGTCGTAAGGCGTTTCTTCCGTAAACAAGCCGGTTTCGCCCAAAGTTCCGTAAACCTCATCGGTGGAAATATGATAAAATCGTTTATCTGAAAAACCGTCTTTCCACAACTCCCGCGCGGCGTTAAGCAGGGTTACCGTTCCAAAAACGTTCGTCTTTACAAACGCCATCGGATCTGTAATGGAGCGGTCTACATGAGATTCGGCCGCAAGGTGTATCACGCCTTCAAATTCGTGCGTGCGGAACAAATCGGCAATGAACGCCGTGTCGCAGATGTCGCCTTTGACAAAAGTGTAGTTCGGCGCGTTTTCGAGATCGGCTACGTTTTCGAGATTTCCCGCATAGGTTAACAAATCCAGGTTTACAATATGGTAATCCGGGTAATTCGTCACAAAACGCCGCACCACATGCGAGCCTATGAATCCTGCGCCACCTGTTATGAGAATCTTTTTCATGATTAGTTTATAAGTGACCGTCGACGTGTTCCTTCAGAACGCCCTTTACGTCGTAAACCACCGCTGTCGGCTTTTTGAACGGCCCAAAATCCATCGACAAAAATTCCTCGTGCGCAACGCCCAAAACAATCGCGTCAAACTGGTCCGATGGTGCCGATTGTACCGTTTTGAGACCGTATTCGTGCATGACTTCTTCGGGATTTGCCCACGGATCGTAAATCACGACTTCGAGGTTATACTCGCGCAATGCCTTTACGACATCGACGATACGCGTATTGCGCACATCGGGACAATTTTCCTTGAACGTAAATCCGAGCAAAAGTACTTTAGCGCCGTTTACTTTGATGTTCTTGCGGATCATGAGTTTTACCACGCAGGACGCTACGTATTCGCCCATAGAATCGTTCAGACGGCGACCGGCGAGAATAATCTCGGGATGATAGCCTAGTTCCTGTGCTTTCTGAGCCAGATAATACGGGTCCACGCCAATGCAGTGTCCGCCTACAAGTCCGGGTTTGAACGGCAGAAAATTCCACTTCGTTCCCGCGGCTTCGAGTACATCGGCTGTTTTAATCCCCATCATGTTGAAGATTTTTGCGAGCTCATTTACAAAGGCGATGTTGATGTCGCGCTGTGAATTTTCGATCACTTTGGCAGCTTCGGCCACTTTGATTGACGGTGCCAGGTGTGTTCCGGCCGAAATAACCTCGCGGTACAGGCTGTCTACAATCGTTCCTATTTCGGGTGTGGAACCAGAAGTTACCTTGAGGATTTTTTCAACGGTATGTTCTTTATCGCCGGGATTGATGCGTTCGGGAGAGTAACCCGCAAAAAAGTCTTCGTTGAATTTGAGGCCGCTCACGCGCTCGAGTACCGGCACGCATTCTTCTTCGGTCACTCCGGGATAAACCGTGGATTCGTAAATTACGATATCGCCTTTCTTTAGCACGCTTCCTACGGTTTCGCTCGATTTGTACAACGGCGTCAGATCGGGACGGTTGTTTTTATCGACAGGCGTTGGAACGGTAACGATGTAAATGTTGCAGTCTGCGATGTCGTTCCGGTCCGATGAACAGTAAAGCCCGATGCCCGATAAAGGCGAATCGACAAGCACTTGTTGCAGCAGTTCGGGAGCCACCTCAAGCGTACTGTCCTGGCCGGAATTGAGTTCTGCGATCCGGTGTGCGTTGATGTCAAAACCCACAACAGGGAATTTTGTAGCAAACAGCCTGGCCAACGGCAAACCTACATATCCGAGACCGATAACGGCGATTTTTTTCTCCATACAAATGATTTTAGGATCCGATGCCCTGATAGACAAATCCGATATTTTTAAGCGCTTCGGCATCGAGCAGGTTGCGGCCGTCGAACACAAAAGCGGGTTTTAACATATTGTCAAAAATGCGCTGCCAGTCAAGGGTTTTAAATTCGTCCCATTCGGTAAGCACCGCCACAGCATGCGCGCCTTCACAAGCTTCGTAAGGATCTTCCAGACTGCGCACGCGCTGTCTCATCGGCTCATCGAGCGCCACGAGTTCCAGATCTGATTGTACCTGGAGCGCAGAAACTTTGGGGTCGTACACGGCGATGTTTGCATGTTCGCATACGAGGTCCTCGGCTACGTAAATCGCCGCAGATTCACGCGTGTCGTTCGTGTCTTTTTTAAACGCCCAGCCCAGAAACGCAATTTTTTTATCGGCCACCGTGTTGTAAAGTGTTCGCACGATTTTAAGCGCAAAACGGTGTTTCTGATGATCGTTCATTTTAATGACCTGTTCCCAGTAATCGGCGACTTCGTGCAGCCCGAAACTTTTGGAAATGTATACGAGATTTAAAATGTCCTTTTGGAAACAAGAACCGCCAAATCCGACAGAAGCTTTTAAAAATTTCGGTCCGATGCGGCTGTCCATTCCTATAGCGGCAGCCACTTCATTCACATTTGCGCCCGTTCTTTCGCAGAGTTCGGAAATCGCGTTAATCGACGAGACGCGCTGCGCCAAAAACGCATTAGCCGTGAGTTTGGACAATTCAGAAGACCACACATTTGTGCGAAGAATCTTCTGCGGATCAATCCAGTTTTCGTAGATTTCTGCGAGCGCGTCGATCGCCTTCTGACCCGCCGGCGTTTCGTCCCCACCGATCAATACGCGGTCCGGGTTCAGCAAATCCTGAACAGCGGTTCCTTCGGCCAAAAACTCGG
>CAZTGF010000116.1:0-3935 GCA_964612955.1 uncultured Flavobacterium sp. | reverse complement strand
AACCGCCATAAACGCTTCTTGCGGAATTTCCACGTTTCCAACCTGGCGCATGCGTTTTTTACCTTTCTTCTGTTTTTCGAGCAGTTTTCTCTTACGCGAAATATCGCCTCCGTAACATTTCGCGGTGACGTCCTTTCGGAGGGCTTTGATCGTTTCGCGCGCAATGATTTTCGCACCAATGGCCGCCTGAATCGGAATGTCGAATTGCTGGCGGGGAATCAGTTCCTTGAGCTTTTCGGTCATCTTCTTGCCGATGTTGTAAGCATTATCCGCGTGAATCAGCGCAGAAAGCGCATCTACCGTGTTCGCATTGAGCAGTACGTCCAGTTTTACGAGGTTCGACGTCCGCAAGCCAATCGGGCTGTAATCGAAAGAGGCGTAACCTTTGGAAACGGTCTTCAACCGGTCGTAAAAATCGAATACAATCTCTGCGAGCGGCATGTCAAACGAGAGTTCCACGCGCTCCGGTGTCAAATACGTTTGATTTGTGATTTGTCCGCGTTTTTCGATGCAAAGGCCCATGACCTGACCCACAAAATCGCTTTTTGTAATAATGGTGGCTTTAATATAAGGTTCCTCTACGCGATCCAGTTTTGAAGGCTCCGGCAGGTCCGACGGGTTGTTTACGATAATCGCCGTATCCGGTTCTTTTTTTGTGTAAGCAAGGTAAGACACGTTGGGAACGGTCGTGATCACGGTCATGTTAAACTCGCGCTCCAGGCGTTCCTGAATGATTTCCATGTGCAGCATTCCCAAAAATCCGCATCGGAAACCAAAGCCCAGGGCCGCTGAACTTTCGGCAGTAAACACAAGCGATGCATCGTTGAGCTGCAGTTTCTCCATAGAGTTGCGCAGTTCTTCAAAATCCTCGGTATCTACAGGATAAATTCCGGCAAAAACCATCGGCTTTACATCCTCGAACCCTGTAATCATATTAGTGGTAGGCGTTTTGGCATCGGTAATCGTATCGCCCACTTTTACCTCCCGCGCCTCTTTAATGCCCGAAATCAGGTAACCCACATCGCCCGTAGAAACTTTGTCCTTTGGAACCTGGTTCAGTTTAAGCGTTCCCACCTCATCGGCAAAATACTCTTTACCAGTGGCCATGAATTTAATGCGTTGCCCTTTTTTGATAACGCCGTTTTTTACTCGGAAAATAACCTCGATGCCGCGAAACGGGTTATAAACCGAATCGAAAATCAGCGCCTGCAACGGTTCTTCCGCATTGCCTTTTGGCGCCGGAACACGGTCGATAATCGCTTCGAGAATCTTGTCCACGCCAAACCCGGTTTTGCCCGAAGCGTGAATAATGTCTTCGAGTTTACAGCCTAAGAGTTCCACAATATCGTCGCTAACCTCTTCCGGATTCGCACTGGGCAGGTCCACTTTGTTCAGAATCGGAATAATTTCCAAATCGTTTTCCAAAGCCAGATACAGGTTAGAAATCGTCTGCGCCTGAATACTCTGAGCCGCGTCCACGATCAAAAGTGCCCCTTCACAAGCCGCGATCGAGCGCGAAACTTCGTAAGAAAAATCCACGTGTCCGGGCGTATCAATCAGGTTCAGAATGTATTTTTCGCCCTTGTGTTGGTATTCCATCTGAATCGCGTGGCTTTTAATCGTGATGCCGCGTTCGCGTTCCAGGTCCATATTGTCCAGCAACTGCGCCTTTTCTTCGCGCGCCGTCACGGTTTGGGTCGCGCCCAGCAACCGGTCTGCAAGCGTGCTTTTTCCGTGGTCAATATGCGCAATGATGCAAAAATTTCGAATGTTTTTCATGCTTTGTTTCCAGTTTTTGGGGCGTTACCTCCGGCCCGGGCTTTCCGCTGTATCTTTTTTTCCTACCGTCAAAAAAGGATGCCGCTTCAATCCCTAACGCGGGCGTTTGTCTCCGCCGGACAATCGGCAAATATACAGCAAAACCGTTAGTTACAAACCGCGAGTGTACAAATAATTGCGCCCGATTCGTCGAGGTTTCAAAGCATGGGTTCCGACAGAAGCGAAAGCATCCGTGTGTTAAAAAAATCTTAAACAAGATTTTGACAGGCGTACGCCTAAAAGTTTATATTTAGGCCTTAATCTTTAACCAACCAACCTTATGAAAAAAGTATTAATGGCTTTTTTTGGCGCGCTCGCATTCTCTGGGTTTGCCCAAAAAGACCTGTCTAAATCCGATTACGCCTTTAACGTAAGCGAACCGTACCGCGTTGTGGACGGAACCAAGTATTATTTTTCGCGCGACAACAACGTTATGTCGGTCAAGTTTCAGGGCCGCGACATTTTCGTCCAGAAATTTGACGCTTCCCGGCCTGCGCTCTCTGGTCAAAACCATTATCCCGACTATTTACCAAGACATTATAAAATAGAGAAGCTCACCGAGATTGGAGATGACCATTTCATTTTTTATTCGTCATGGGACGGGGACAACAAACAAGAGCGGTTGTTTGTCCAAAAGGTAAATTTCGATAAAGGCGAGCTCATCGGAGACGCGCAGTTGCTGTTTAAAGTGGATGGCAAAATTACGGGCAGCCCGCTCGTGCGCATGAGTTGGGGAATCCCCATAGGCGTTACAGATCAGTTTTCGATTTTACCCACTCACGACAAGAAGAACTTCCTCGTACAGTACCGCAAGAAACCCGCGGTTAAAAACGATAAAAAAAGCTACGATATTATTGGGCTGCACGCGTTCAATGCAGATTTGGCGCCGTTGTTTAATAAGGAGGTCACTATGCCTTACACCGAACGCCGCATGAACAATCTCGATTTCCAAATCGACAATAACGGAAACTTGTTCTTGCTTACGAAAGTGTTCCACGACGATAGCAACAGCGATAAAAAGCGCCGAAAGGATGAAGAAGCGAACTATCACATCGAACTACTCACTATAAAAGCTGGCGTTGACGATATCAAAATTTCCAAACTGGACAACAAGGATAAGTTCATTACCGGGTTGTGGATTTTTGATACGCCAAGCGGAGATCTTGTTGCCGGAGGGTATTACAATAACGGCAAAGGAAAAAACTTGCAGAAGGAGTGCGACGGGCTTATTACATTTAAAATTAACGGGCAAGGCGATATCGCCGATGTTCGCAGTTTTGAGATTCCGGTATCGCTCATCAACGAATACGAAAAAAAGTCTACGCAGCGAAAAAACGAACGCAAAGAGGACAAAGGCAAAGGTGCCAAGTTTACAGATCTGGTTTTGAAAAACATGGTGGTTCGTCCGGATGGCAGCGTGATTCTTGTTGGCGAACAAACCTTTGTTAAGGAGCACTTTCGTTCGTCCGGCAATCGGATGCACGGGGGAACAACCTCTTACTATACTTACCATTACAACGATATTTTTGTGAGCAAGATAAACGGCGACGGAAGTTTGGCCTGGATGAAAAAGGTGCCCAAGCAACAAGTGGGAACGCAGGGACGCGGTGGTATGGGCTACCAGTTTTTCAGCACCCAGAACCAGCATTTCCTCGTCTTTCTGGACAACGTGAAAAACATCGGCTTGCCGCTTGATAAAGAACCGGCAAAACACAGTGACGGCAAAGGCGGTTATCTTACAGCTGTAAAGCTATCGGATACAGATGGTAACTTCACAAAAGGTTCTATCTTAAACGCGCGGGACATGGAAGATTTTAAGTTGTACCAAATCCACATGGAGCGAATTGTTAAAACGGGCGAGGACAGTTTTGTTATGGAGGCCTACAAGAAAAAGAAAGAGGACGTCATGATTAAAGTAACATTGAAATAGTATTAAGCCCGGCACGCCACCGGGCTTTTTTATGCTATCTGATAAAAGGGTCCGATGCGCGTCATCGCAAATATCGGTGCGTTATTTCTTCGGTGTAAATCCTACCGGAACTTTTAGTTCGCCCTGGTCGTAAAGGTTCAGATACAACGCGGTCGTATCGCTGGTTGCAGGGTTTATGACAATATAA
>CAZTGF010000115.1:0-3938 GCA_964612955.1 uncultured Flavobacterium sp. | reverse complement strand
TTAGTTATCTGGGTTCTTCCAGTTCTTACTAATTGTTGAATTGTTGGCATAATTACTACTAAAAATTTTACTTTTTGAAATTCCCGCTTTTTACGGGGTTGCAAATGTAAGAATATTTTTTTTCGAAACAAATCATAAATAATTAATTTTCAATCAGGCCGATACGATTTTTCGGTTGTACGATTCACGCGCTTTTTGCGTTACTTTTAACGAAAATTTCCCGCGGTTTGAAACACGCTTTTCTGCTCTTCATTTTGCTATTTACAACGGATGCGGTTTTTGGCCAGCACGTGTATCTGGACGCCCGCGCTTCGGACACTTTGCAGCAATCTCACATTGAACGCCTCGGACCGGCGAAAAAATTCAGTGACGCATCGGCCCTGCTTGCCCAAACCACGCAATTGTTACAATCGCTTCAGCAATCCGGGTTTCTTTCGGCCCGCGAACTCCGGCGCGATAAACCCAACGACAGCACCTATATTTTTACGTTTGACCTCGGGCCCCAAACTTCACATATATATATAGGTATAGACGAGCTCGGAGAAACGCGCGAACTTTTGTTTCCGGCCGCGTCCGACACGCTTGAAATTCCACTGCCCGATGTTCCGGTTTTCATGAACAGCCAGATTCGTCGCCTCGAACAGCACGGCTATGCACTGGCGCGCGCGCAACTTACCGATTTTCAAACGCGGGGCGGCAGACTCTCGGCCAAACTTCACATTGAAACCGGCAACCGGCGACAACTAAACGAAATTGTGGTTTTGGGTTACGACAAATTCCCCAAAGGTTACGCAAAAAACATTTCGCGGCTCTACGAAAAGCGCACGTTCAATCAAAAAACGCTCGAAGAGGTTCGCAATACGTTCAACAGCCTCGGTTTTGTGACTCAGACCCGTTATCCTGAATTGCTGCTTTCACCGGATTCGACGAAAATCTTCGTATATCTGGACAAGGCGCGCGCCAACCGGTTTGACGGCATCATAGGATTTGCAAACGACGAAACCGAATCGAAAATCCGCTTTAACGGCTATCTGGACCTGTTGCTTGTAAATGCGCTTTCGGCCGGCGAAACTTTTGCCCTATACTGGAAAAGCGACGGCAAAGAACAACGCACGTTTAATGCCCGCGCCGATATTCCGTATGTGGCGGGCACACGCTTCGGACTCAACGCAGGACTTCAGATTTTCAGGCAGGACAGCACGTTTCAAAACACCCGGACACAAATCGGGATTTCGTATTTCAGGCGGCACAACCAACGGCTGACACTGGGTTACCGCGCCACCGAATCGAGCGACATACAAAACACAAATACGGCGAGTTTAAACGATTTTCAAAACCGTTTTGCCACACTTACGGCCGAGTATTTCGTACGCGATGTACGGTCGCCATTGTTTCCGATGCGCACCAACCTCGAAGCAACGTTCGGCACCGGCTCCCGCGATTCCAAATTCAACCGCGACGCACAATGGCTGCTTTCGTCCGCCTTTGAGCAACTGTTATGGCTCAACGCTCGCAATCTGATACAAATCCGAACCGAACAATACTGGCTGTTCAGCGACAACTACCTGATCAGCGAACTTTACCGGTTTGGCGGAATCAATTCAGTGCGGGGCTTTAACGAAAATAGTCTTCAGGCCACGTTTACTGCATCTCTTATGGCCGAATACCGCTATTTACTGAGCCGCGAATTGTACGTGCACACGATCACCGACTATGGGTATATGGAGGACCAGGCGTCCGGGTTTTCGGGAAACATGCTCGGACTCGGTTTCGGGTTCGGATTGCAAACACGTGCCGGATTGCTCAATCTTGTCTATGCTAACGGCAGTTTTTCGGGACAGCCGATTAAACTTTCGAATTCCATTCTGCACCTGAGCCTGCGCGCTAATTTTTAGGCTTGTTTTGGCTTACATTTCACATAACCGGAATGTTAAGAAAATTACTGCGGATTTAACATAAATTATCTTAAACGTTCGTAAATTTCATTAACTTTAAGTGTAACTAACCCGAAATTATATGAGAACAAAACTAAAAAACTATTTGGCACTGCTGCTGGTACTGATTGCACAAGTCGGTTTCGCGCAACAAAGAGTGGTTACGGGTACCGTAACGGACAACAGCGGCTTTCCGCTCCCCGGGGTAACCATTGTCATTAAAGGCAATACACTGGGAACCCAGACCGACATGGACGGACGATTTACGATTCAGGCGGCCCCGTCTGACGTGCTGGTATTTTCGTTTGTAGGAATGGCGGCACGCGAAATTCCTGCCACCAACACCACAGTGAATGTAGTACTGACCGAAGATGCTACGATGCTCGAGAGCGTTGTGGTTACGGCTTTTGGAATTAAGCGTAATCCCAAAGACCTCGGGTATTCGGTTTCTACGATTACTGCAGACGAGATCGTAGAAAACTCCGAACCGGACCTCGTGCGCTCCATCAACGGTAAAGTTGCAGGGGTTAACGTTAACGTTTCCACCGGAGTTGCCGGCGCCTCGAACCAGATTACGATCCGCGGGGTAACCACACTCACGGGCGACAACCAGCCGCTGATCATCGTGGACGGAATTGCGTTCAACAACACCGAAGTCACCACATCGAGCCAGGTTACGGGCGGCGGCGGTTACGAATCGGCACTTTCGAGTCTGGACCCGAACGACATTGCCTCGGTAAACGTTCTTAAATCGACGGCTGCTGCGGCACTTTACGGTTCCCGCGCTATTAACGGTGTTATCGTGATTACGACAAAATCCGGATCTCCGCGCGCAAATGTGCCTAAAAAGCTGAATGTAAACTTCTCCTCGGGAACGTATTTTGAAACCATCGCAAACCTGCCCGATTACCAGAATACTTACGGTGCAGGTACTAACTTTCTGTACGGCAACGTCAACGGTTCATGGGGCGCGCGGTTCGACTCTCGCGAAACCATTCCCACCTGGCCCGCCCTTTTGGCCGCTTTTCCAGAGCTCGGCCCTACCCAGCCTTATGTGGCCAGACCGAACAACGTCAAAGATTTGTTCCGCACCGGCATTTTGCTCGACAATTCCGTCGGATTTAACTATTCAGGCGAACAAGGCAGTTTTAACATGACGATTTCGAACCTCGATCAGGAAGGTTACATTCCGTTCAACACTTATGAGCGTACGTCGGTTTCTGCTGGTGGAAACTTCAGACTCGAAAACGGGCTGACCATAGGCGCCAACCTCAGCTACTCAACAACAGATCAGGTCGGAGGTTTCTTTGGCGAAAACCAATACGACGGCGCTTCTTCTTCGTTTGCGAGAACTTTGTTTCTGGCGCGGGACTGGAACTTCAATCTGCCGTATGTACATCCCGTGACCGGTTATTCCGTAACTCCGAATGCCGGGTACGACCACCCGCTCTGGTCCTGGGAACACGATCAGATTCTGACAAATACAAACCGCATCGTAGCCAACGTAAACCTATCGTATAATATTACAGACAACATCACTGCGAGTTATCGCGCGGGTGTGAACCGATACGATCTGTCCCGGGAGGAAATCCGCGATCTCGGATCACGTGCGGACGCCGGAGTAGGTTCGATTACGACAGATGATTTTATCAACGAAGACGTGGAATCCACATTTATGGTAAACTTCAATTACGAGCTCACGGACAAAATCGGATTTGAGGCCATCATCGGAAACAACGTACTACAAAATACGCAGGAAAGACGCGCCTTCTACGGACGCGAAATGATTGTTCCGGACATTTACAACCTGCGTAACACGCTCAATATTTCAAACCTTCTTGACGAATATGAAAGAAAGCGTCAGGTAGGTGCTTTTGCCGATGTCACTTTCTCGTACGACGATTGGTTCTTTTTGAACATGACAGGACGTAACGACTGGTCTTCGACGCTGCCAAGAGACAATCGCTCTTATTTCTATCCTTCGGTAAGCGGCTCTCTGATTCT
>CAZTGF010000114.1:0-4042 GCA_964612955.1 uncultured Flavobacterium sp. | reverse complement strand
CTACCGTTGTGAACTCGCGGGGCTGTGCCGCCGCTCAGACAACACACAGGTTTTACGCTTTGCTCACTGCAAATTTTACGGCGGTCTTACGGTGCCGCGGGGTTCGTGCTAGAGCAGGGGCACCAATCGGGTGCTTCATCTGTTTCCAGACAATGCTTTTTATCGATTTTCCAAAAACTTTGTTAACCGTGATGGGTAAGTCGTTATATTGCCCCAAAACCAACCAACCCCCGTTATGAAATTTCTTTCCAAATTAATCTTAGGGCTATTTGCGTCCCTTTTCGTTTTAGCCGGATGTGAAAATGAGGACCTTGATTCTGTCTCTCCCACTGCGGATTCAGAATTCGCAGTTATCGAAACCACAATTTCTGAGGTTTCAAAAAAGACCTCACTTCCTTTTCTGGATAAAAGCGCGCTCTCCAGTGGCGGCTACCGGCTCCGGACGGGGATTGCCACGCAGAACGGTTTTATCTACTTGCTTGATGATAAAGTGACCCTGTCGACCTACATGGGCGTAACTGCATATACTTTTCCGATAGAAAACACCTCGGACAATCCGGAGGCATTTCAGAATTTGGTGGTGAATACCAATGCGCATGAGCAATCGCGTTACTTTATTTTTTACGTACCATCCGTCGCAGGCGTTAACAACGCACCACAATGGGGAGGTCGGCTTTGAGGGCGACATTAAAATGGATGAAATTTCAATCGATGACCATAGCGTACTGGCCCCGTTGATGAGGCTGGGCAGCGGCTGCTACAATGTGTGGTTAAATGGTGTAACAACGATGGTGGGGGAGGCATCGGTGCAAAGCACGTGGCGGGAGACGGGTGTCAAAATCCGTTACGTACCTGGACCGAGACTTTTACGATTTGCCCGGAAGAAGAGGACGATGAAACATGGCAGGATCCTGACAACCCGGGCGGAGGCGGAGGCGGCACTTCACCGAATCCGAATCCGCATCCCGATCCTGAAACAGGTGGCGGCGGTGGTGGCGGCACTTCCCCGAATCCCCAGCCCGGAACGCCGGTGGTAACCACGCCGGTATTCCCCTTACCCGCTTCAAACCTTTTTTACCGGGGATTAAGTATCGAGCAGACGGAGTGGTGGAATTCGAATCCTATCGTGGTAGAGCAGATTTCAACTTACCTTAATTATGACAACGGTGATCTGGGTTTCGCCGAGGAAGCTTTCTTGGCTTTAAAAGGAGGCGGATTAGTGGATTTTAATCGGGGTGTTATCATTGATGACAGTTTCGCTAACAATACAATTTTGATGGGTGTGTATAATCAAATCGGCGGCTTACCTGCATTCGACAATTATCTTCAAGCCTTCAATAATAATTTTTTAGTGTCAAGGTTAAGACTTAGAGCTAGCGGTAACCTTTCAGATTTCGGCAACAATCCCTTAGTCAACGCGGTAACGTTGCCCCCTGCGACGTCGAATCTCACAGAAATCGTATTCAATACCAATAATTTGACCCGCCCTCAGTTAGATATTGCAAGGACATTTATACACGAGTTAATTCACGCTACTTTATTTCGTTACATGCTAATAGCTTCGGAAACGGGAGCTCTTGAGCCAGAAGGTGGAATGACTCAAGAACAAATCGTGAATTTTATTGCCAATCTTCGGAATGATTTTCCAGGCATATATGACTATTATTTCCAAAGGGAACTAATGGATTGGAGTCATGAAATGATGGGCCAACACTATCGGAACATAATTGTACAAGGATTGATTGAATTTGACGACACCTATCCCGAAGAAATTTACCAAGCACTCGCGTGGGTTGGATTAAAAAATACAATCGCTTGGAATGCTCTATCTTTATCCCAACGCGCCCACTATAATCAGTTGTATCATAATTTTGTCTATGGGAATTAAAAGTCCAACCCTGCAAGTCCGAATGATAGCGATATGTTTATTTTTCGTTATTGGGCTAACCTGTGGTGCGCAGGAAAGAGAATCTGTTTACCTTTATTTCGACGTAAACAACACAAACAACAAAACAATCGTTTCTTCGGATGACGCGATTCGCTTTTACATCGACACAAACGAGCCGGATATGTTTTTTCACAACCCGAAACACCATACCGTTTCAATCGTTAGTCGCAGTGACATTCTCACAAAACTGATTTCTAAACCGTCCGCCAAAGCACTATACCGCAAGAAAGTAAAACAAGCGTCCAAACGCTCGGAAAGAGCCGGTAAGAAATCGATGCCACCGCTCGGGATAAACTATCATGATTACTTTGAAAAAGTCTATCTATACAAGCCCATAAATACCGATATCGGATACCTGTACGAAGTAACCTGGCGCCACAGTCCGGTGGAGTGAGTTCTTTAATTCATACCATTAAACCGGAAACGTCGTAGTGGAGACGCCAAATGGTCAAGCGCCTATGGGACAAATCTGTGAATAATATGAGAAATATAATGCTTATACCCTTTTGTGCTTGTTTTTTGTTTTGTTCGTCGGGAAAACCGAAAGGAATTGTCGCTTCTCCTACAGCCGAAGTTTTAAAGCAGGCTGTGACGGCCGATACCACAATGACGGCGCGGATGGAAAGTTATAAACGACTTTCTCGAAATTGAATTTCAGAGGGAAAAATATCAACGTTTTCCAAATTACCCGGTTTACGTCAAAAAAGAATCAATCAACACGTTGGCCGCTCTCGAAACTTACGAAAACAGTTACCAAAAAAAAGATTTTCGGTTGAGGTCGTCCACGAACAGCGAATGGTTGTTGTCTTTGGATGAAATACAGGATTTAAAGAAAAAATTTAAAGACGCAACCCTGCATCAGTGGAACGTCTCCGATTTTACCGCTTTCGAAATCGCTGTGGTTACGCAAGCCGAGTTGCAAGAAATACAAGATCCGGGCGGTGAGGAGGTTCCAAGGCGACTCGTCATCGGACTGTCTGAACCTTTGTTTCTGAATCAAACGTACGTTTTATTATCTTACGTGTGCGTTTTAAACACAGTCGGATTCTGGCCCGTTGAAGATTATACGGTTCTGCTTAAAAAAACAAATGGAAAATGGATCGTGGATTCGGTGTATTATCGCGATTAATGGCGGATATGAAAATTCTCTCTACAAAACAAGGACTGAGGTTGAATCACGCGGCAAGGCACATCAAGCGAGCAGACAAACTACGGACAACCGTGCAATTAATTAAAAATGAAACACTTTATATGCTTAATAGGATTGCTTCTGATTGTTTCCTGTAAAAGCCAGCAGTCGGGTCCGGCGCAAGCAGCGATCGAGAATACTCATTTATCAGAGACGGCCTCCAGCATCATCAACGATTTTTTAGCTCAGGAGTTGCAAAACAGCAGGTACAACGCTTATCGGGATTATCACAGAGTAGCCATCAGAGAATCGATAGTACAATCCAAATCGCTTTCGGATTACGCATTTAATTACGAATACAAAAACAGCTGGGGAAAATTCATTAACGAGTGGGTTTTGGATAGCATTCAGATACAAAAACTTCAATCCACGCTGAAAGTTGAAGCGCCTTTCCATTGGCGGGCCGAGGATTTTAAATCTGTTGCAGTACGAATTTTAGAATCGGCCGAGATTCGTAACAGTATAAGAACCGGAAACTACCTCAGAAAAACACTTGTCATCCATTTGTCAAAACCGCTAATGATCGACAAAAACAACGCTTTATTGAGTTACGACATTCTGAATTGCGAGTGGGTTTGCCGTGGTATCAGTCATTCTACAGTGCTGATGAGAAAAGTTGGTGAAAAATGGGCACCTCACAGTTATTATGAAGATGGAGTTTTTGATTAAAGCTTAGCAAATTGGGACACACCGAGGCCTCGCTTGTGGACGAAGACTGTTGCGGGGAAGGCCTGTTCTTTTCTTCATCGCAGCAGAATTTTGTAAGAGACCGCTGCTAAAGGCAGTTTTGGTCTTTTGGCTGCTTCCAAAGGACGAGGGTTGCGGCAGTCGACGCCCGTTTAAATTTTTCGTTCTCTCGGCTACAGATGCGAACTCGCCTGACGGCTCAAACAACGCATCTGTTA
>CAZTGF010000113.1:0-4051 GCA_964612955.1 uncultured Flavobacterium sp. | reverse complement strand
GCCGAGACGCAAAAGATATTAAATCAGGCGATGCGCAATTCAGAACGCTGGCGACAGATGAAAGCCGCCGATTTCAGCGAGGAAGACATCATAAAATCGTTCAGCAAAAAAACGAAAATGACCGTCTTTACGTGGAAAGGCGAAAAAGACACGGTAATGACGCCTCTGGATTCCATCCGTTATTTCAAAGGCTTTCTGCAAACGGGCATGATGGCCATGGAACCGAGAACCGGCGCGATTAAAGCCTGGGTTGGCGGCATCAACTACAAGTATTTTCAGTACGATCACGTAGGTCAGGGCGCGCGTCAGGTAGGTTCAACGTTTAAGCCGTTTGTTTACGCCACGGCCTTTGACCAGCTCAATTATTCGCCTTGTGATTCCATTCTCGATGCGCCCCACACCATTCCGAAAGGCCGCCACAACGTGACTGAAACCTGGACGCCTAAAAACTCGGACCATCAGCATCGGGGCATGGTGACGCTCAAACGCGCGCTTGCCTCTTCGATAAATACCGTGTCTGCAAAACTCATCGATAAAGTGGGGCCCGAGGCCGTAGTGGAAATGACGCACAAACTCGGGGTTCGCTCAAAAATTCCCGCTCAGCCGTCTATTGCGCTCGGAGCCGTGGAAATCACCGTGATGGACATGGTCGCCGCTTACAGCACGTTTGCAAATCAGGGCGTTTATGTGAAACCTCAGTTTATTTCGCGCATCGAAGATAAAAACGGATCGCTGATTTACGAGCCTATGCCCGAATCTCACGACGTGCTTAACAAAGATATTGCTTATGCCGTAGTCCGATTGCTCGAAGGTGTTACCGAAAGCGGATCGGGGGTGCGCCTCAGAACCCAAGGCGGCGGCCATGGATACAATCGCGTAACGGGTTATCCGTACGTGTTTAAAAACCCGATTGCGGGCAAAACGGGAACGTCTCAAAATCAGTCCGATGGTTGGTTTGTGGCGATGGTGCCAAACCTCGCAGCGGGCGTATGGGTAGGTTGCGAAGACCGTTCGGCCCGGTTCAGATCCATTACTTATGGCCAGGGTGCCGTGGCAGCGTTACCCATCTGGGGTTTGTTTATGAAAGCCTGTTACGCCGATAAAAACCTCGACGTTTCTACGGGTGCTTTTGAACGACCTGCGAATTTATCGATAAAAGTAGATTGCTATGCGCCGCCTGTAGTTAAAGATTCGACGGCGGTGGAACAGAATACAGACGAATTTGAATTGTAATTTCTTATAAGAGGATTGTTATGATTAACAAAAAAGTAAACAGCGTTACCGAGGCGCTTCAGGGCATCGAGGACGGAATGACAATCATGTTAGGCGGGTTTGGCCTTAGCGGCATTCCCGAAAACAGTATTAACCGGCTCGTAGAAATGGGCGTAACCAACCTCACCTGCATCTCCAACAACGCCGGCGTGGACGACTTCGGACTTGGCTTATTGCTACAGAAACGCCAGATTGCAAAAATGATTTCATCCTATGTAGGCGAAAACGCTGAATTCGAACGCCAGATGCTTTCGGGCGAACTCGAAGTAGAACTCACGCCTCAGGGAACTTTGGCCGAAAAATGCCGCGCGGCTCAGGCTGGAATTCCGGCTTTCTTTACACCCGCAGGTTACGGAACCGAAGTGGCCGAAGGAAAAGAAGCACGCGAATTCAACGGGAAAATGCACATTCTCGAAGAAGCATTCAAAGCCGATTTTTCGATTGTCAAGGCCTGGAAAGGGGACGAAGCCGGCAACCTCATATTTAAAGGAACGGCCCGCAATTTTAACGCGCCAATGGCCGGTGCCGCTAAAATCACGATAGCAGAAGTCGAAGAACTTTTGCCCGTAGGCAGCCTCGACCCGAACCAGATTCACATTCCCGGAATTATGGTGCAACGCATCTTTCAGGGCGAAAAATTTGAAAAGCGCATTGAACAGCGCACCGTAAGAAAACGCAGTTAAACCGCATAAACCATCTGATAATGGCATTAGGTAAAGAAGATATCGCGAGACGCATCGCGAAAGAAGTAAAAGACGGCTATTACGTAAACCTCGGCATTGGCATTCCAACGCTTGTCGCAAATTACGTGCGTGAGGACATTTCGGTAGAATTCCAGAGCGAAAACGGCGTGCTCGGCATGGGCCCGTTTCCGTTTGAAGGCGAAGAAGACCCGGATGTAATTAACGCCGGAAAACAGACGATCACAACGCTTCCGGGCGCGAGTTTTTTCGATTCGGCCTTTAGTTTCGGCATGATCCGCGCGCAGAAAGTGGACCTTACGATCCTCGGAGCCATGGAAGTGGCAGAGAACGGCGACATCGCCAATTGGAAAATTCCGGGCAAAATGGTCAAAGGAATGGGCGGCGCGATGGACCTCGTGGCTTCGGCAGAAAATATCATCGTGGCCATGATGCACGTAAACAAAGCCGGAGAATCCAAAATCCTCAAACGCTGTACGTTGCCGCTTACGGGCGTAGGATGCGTGAAAAAAGTCGTGACAGAACTGGCCGTGCTCGAAGTAACGCCAAACGGTTTTAAACTGCTCGAACGCGCACCGGGCGTATCGGTCCAGGACATTGTAAAAGCCACCGAAGCGGACCTTATCATCGAGGGCGAAATTCCCGAAATGGTTTTGAACTAAACAACGCAAGCATCCGAAAGGGTGCTTTTTTTATTGCTTGATGAATTTAGAAGTTTTAAGCGTTCCATCGGCAAGAATTACCCGGAGAAAATAAACGCCGGCCGAAAGGTTTGCCACGTTTATCTGAGAAGTGCCGTGCGATTGCCCAACCAACTGCCCGCTTACATTGAAAATCTGGAGCGTTTCAACAGTACTGTCCGATGAAATGCGCAATACACTCCTGGCGGGATTCGGATATAAAGTAACCTGCGGTGCATCCAAAATAGCGGTCGAAAGCGCACTATCGTCCACGATTAAACGCATGAGGGTGATATTGTTGCTCAGGTAGCCGTTAATATAGCCACCGATGACAAGACGTCCGTTATCGGTAAGCGCCATATTGTTGCTCCCGAGCGCCGATTCTCCGGTGTAGTTAGCCTGGGGCGACAAATAAATGCCTGCGGTTCCAAACGCCTCATCATACGCACCACTATCGGTAAACTTCGCCACAAAACGACGAAATGTATTCCCGGTTCCGCCGAAATAATGCCCCGTAAAATAAATGCTGTCATCTTCGTCCACAAGTACGGCGGACGCGTATTCTGCATACGAATGAACGTTTACAACATTGTGACCCGTTTGGTTAAATGTCGTATCGTGGCTGCCGTCGCTGTTGAATCTCAGAACAACGCTGTGGCCCTCTGTTCCCGTTCCTGCATAGACGATGTCCTTTTCTCCAACCACCACAACGCGCTGCTGGCTGTCAATCGCAATAGCCCTCGCTTCTGCGGTGAGCGAACTGTGAAGCACCAAACCATTGTCGCCGTAAGTCGTGTCCAGACTGCCATCCGCGTTGAATCTCGCTAACAAAAGTTGGTTTTGCGAAGGCGCACTTGGCGATGGAACCGCAGCGCCACCAAGAATGATTTTTCCGTCCGGAAGTAGGCCGAAACTATTTGTGATTAATGTGGGATAACCAAAATCGGTAGTCATTTGGCCGTTATTCCCGAATGTTGAATCGAGTTGACCGCCGGAAGTAAATTTTGCCACAAACGCATCGAGGTTGTTCGTTGTTCCAATAGAACCACATACGAGAATGCCTCCGTCGCCGAGCAACTCCATTTCTTTCACATAGCCCGAAGATTCTCCAAAAACCGAGAGTCCGTCCGTCCCAAATTCCGTGTCGAAAGTACCATCAGCGAGCAATCTCCCTACAAAGGTTGCAGTGCCCCACCGGCCCGCGATAAGAATTTTTCCATCGGTTTGCACGGCCATGTCCATGATCCAGGCGCCGTTATTATTGGCCTGATACAAAAATCCATCGGTGCCAAAACTGTTATCGGGCGTGCCGTCTTCGTTATATCGGCCTACAAAATACGACTGATTCGAAGGATTGGTCCGGCTCATGTTTCCGGCGACAAGAACTTTGCGATCGGC
>CAZTGF010000112.1:0-4070 GCA_964612955.1 uncultured Flavobacterium sp. | reverse complement strand
AATCCTCGGGATACATGCGGATATCGCTGCCACAGATGACGCAGTCCCCCGATAGGTTGAAATCGTGAGTATAACCTTCTTCTTTTAAGCGGTTCATCGTCGTGGATAAAGTGGGAATGTTTTGATTCATGATGGAATGATTTTGATTTATTGGGCCAAGTAGCCGCCAACGGTAACAACCGCCACTCTATTTTTGAATAGTATAGAGTGGTGGATTTAAGTTGATTCCCAAAGATACCCCATTAAATACAGAATCAGGTCAAATACATTAAGGTTCGAACGAAACCCATTATAAAAACATGAGGCTCCGCATGAGGTATCGGCGTGCGTTTCTTATGCTCCAAAAAATTACATTTTTACAAATTTTGAGGTTTTTACCGCCTGTTCAGACTTTATTTTCAGGATATAAACGCCGGCCGGCAGGTGCGACACGTCCAGCGAAGTTGTCTGGCGCGCATTCGGAATGGCCATTAACAGCCGGCCGGACAAGCCATACACCTCGAGTTTATCGGCCACGAGATCTGTAACTTTAATATGAAGTACGTCTGCTACGGGGTTTGGATATATTGTAAACGCACTTGCAGATTCCTGAGTAGGCACCGAAAGCACGCCAATGGAGGTGATTTCGTTATTAGTGTTTACGGCGTCGTTATAATCGAAATATATGGCCGCAGCATTGCTAAAACTGTCGCCGGCCTCCAACGTGGCCACGGTTTTTATTTTAAATGCCACATATCCGTGTCGGGCAGCTCCGGAATAGGGCAGGTTAATGTTCTCAAACAGGAATTTCACGCGGTTGCCGTTGTAGATTCTCGTCGTAAAGGCGTGGCTTGCATTTAAGGGCGTAAGTGTGGCAATGTCGAATTTGGCGGTATCTATCTCGTCAAGAATATAAATGTGGCGTGCATTTGCGTTGCCTACGTTCTCAAACCTGATCAGGTAATGAACAAATTCACCCACGACTTCGGTTCCTACAAGATTGCCTTGCAGACACGTTTTATCATTCGGATCAAACGCGTTCACCACGGCGGTTTGCAGCGTAAAGGTGTTATCTGCCGGCGTATGCTCACTGGCTTGTTCCACCGATGCGGTAAACGAAATGGATTCACCACCCACTAAAGGCGGCGTATCCTGAGGGGTGTTGAAGTTAAGGGTAACGTCAACTGTTCTCGATTCAAAAGGTTGCAGGTTCTGAAAGTTCCATACAAGCGTGTTTTGAGTGCTGCCGTTAGCTGCTGGCGTTGTGGACACCAAAGTGCTCAGGGTGCCGTCAAACGAAAAACTCAGCGATCCGGTTGCAGTTTCTGTTCCTTTGTTTTTATAAACGATACGGTAGGTAGCGTCGAAGCCGGGTCTGGCGTCGTTTAACGGGAGTACGACAACCTCCAAATCCGGAAACGCACCATTTTTACTGATACAAAAGTCCTGAATGAACGGGGCAGATTGTGCTGGAAAGCTAACATTTACTTCGGGTGGCGTAATGCTGAAATACCCCGGATGCTCCAGAATGGGCGTAAGCGTATGCGTTCCTACCCCGAGTGAAAGAGCGTATTGGCCCGTAGTATCGGGGATATAAGTATTGCCGTTGGAGGCCGCCACCTTCAAATAGGGAACGGACGGGTCTGCGGTGGTGCAGCCATTGTTGTCCGCATCGAACCTGTTCATGCCCTGAACGCCAAAGAAGTCATTTCCTCTCAAGGCGACAAAGCGGCGGACGGGAATGTTGTTGTACGTCGTAAAATCTCCGGCGATGAGAATCTGGCCGGCAGGCGTAAGTTGTATGGACCGCACCTCTCCGTTAAAGCCCTTGCCAGACTGGAACTCGTAATCGGTGGTGCCGTCTGCATTTAAGCGGGCAATGTGGTGAGGGTTGAGGTTTTCGATTCCGGTAATGTCACCGCCGACCAAAAACCGGTTGTCGGGCTGAATGGCGATGGACTTGGTAACACCGCTATAATAGGTGAAGTTGCTTTTTATTACGCCGTTTGGCCAAAGGCGAACAAATTTTTTCTGGGTCATAACGCCCCCTAGATTAAAATCGCCCCCTACGAGAATATCGCCATTGTGTTCTACAGCAATAGAGTGAACGGGTCCGTTTAAACCGCTGTTGCCAAAACTCGTATCCCGCGTGCCGTTTTCGTTTAGCCGGACAATGCGGTCCATGCCTGTACATATGTTGCAGAGGTAAAATCCCGTAAAAGAGCCGCCCACCAGAATTTTGCCGTCCGGTTGGGTCACAATCGCGTTGACGGGATTATTGAAACCTACAGTATTATCCGTTTGGTCGAAGAAACTCGTGTCCAAAGTGCCGTCGGCATTAAGCCGTATCATGTTCTGATAGCTGCGGTTCTGGTGGGTTACAAGAAACCAGCCGCCCACGAGAACTTTACCGTTTGGAAGGGCCACGAGGGCATTTACGCGGTTGGTGCCGCTCAACGGTGAAACAAAGCTGTCATCTGCCGAGCCGTCCGGGTGAAGCCGCAACAATCCCTGGTTTCCGGTATTCGAACTAAATTGTCCGCCGGCCAGGATTTTTCCGTCCGGGAGCAAAGCCAATGCGTTTACGGTTTGCGTGATGGCCGAAGTTACGCTGAACGTCTCGTCCTTAGTGCCGTCTGGTTGCATGCGGACGATTTTATTGGCATTCGTTCCGTTATAATGGTCGAAATCGCCCCCGAGCAGGATTTTGCCATCGGGTTGAACCAACATGGCGCGCACCATGGCACTGAACCCGAGGCCATTGTTGAACGCGATGTCGCGGTTGCCGTTTACGTCGTATTTTGCCACACCGTCTATCTGCGCCTGGTTGGCGACGTTGGTATTTTTGGTTTGTACAACGATGTCCTGGTTGGGCAATACAGTAATGGCCGTCGGTTCGTTCGAGATCCGCAACGGAAAAGTTGTATCGATGCTGCCGTCCGGGTGCAGACGCACGATGGATCCCATGTATTCGTTAATATTGCTGGCGTAAATTCCAACGCTGAAAGCCACGAGGATTTTGCCGTCCGATTGCAGGGCTACGTCCGTTACGTAGGGCAATGTATTGGAATTGGTGGCGAAATTAAAACTGTTGTCAATCGTGCCGTCCGCATTGAGCATGAGCAGGTTCTCGAGCGAAGTTCCGTTATACTCGTCGATGTCACCGGCAACCAGAATCTTACCGTTTGGCAACTCCAGCAGAGTGGTGGTGGTAAAATAGCCGTTTCCGGCGGGATTCATGTAAAAAGTATTGTCCTGACTGCCGTCGCTATTGAGTTGTGCGACGTTTTGCATGCCGTTTTGCTGCATGCCCACATAGACGATTTTGCCGTTCTGCTTCACGATGAATTGATTTGCATCGAGCTCAATAGCGTTAAACACAAAGGTGGGGTCTATGGAACCGTCTGCATTTAACCGAACGATTTTGTTGGCATCGTCCATATAGGTGCTTGCGAGAATTTTTCCGTCTGAAAGTAATTGGAAATAATATACATAGGGCAATGTGGGGGCGAAGGTGGGGTCGTGGCTGCCGTCCGGGTTAAGGCGTACAAAAGTTTTGCCCGGCGCATCGCTCATTCCTGCGAAACTGGTCAAAACGAGTAATTTTCCGTTGGCATCGGATTGCATCTGCAAGACACGGCCCGGATCATCATTGCCAAAAACTTCGAAGTTTGCCGAGAATGAAACATCTTTTTCATGGCCGTTCACGCGCTCCAGGCCGGCTCCGGAAGAGATGATGAATTTGCCGTTGGTTTGAACCGCAATTTTTGGGTTTGTGAGGCGTGCCCGATACAGAAACAAATCTTGCGGTTGGTTTTCAAGCTGTGCTGTAAAAGCGATTGCGGCTGGCTCTTGTCCATAAGAAACCATGACGAGTAGCAGCGTAACCAGAGAGTAAAATCTTGCCATATTTTTCGTTTAGTGGAGCGAAGATAGAAAATTTTACTTTTTGTTAAATTTTCCTATAAATTTTTTTAAAGCCGTAGAAATGAAGCGGGTGCGCCTTTGCTGTGGTTAGCACTCTCGTTTAGTTTTCTGCGTTAGGGATTGGAGCCAGGTGCCGCGCACTGCGGAAAGCCCGGCGGCGGCCG
>CAZTGF010000111.1:0-4243 GCA_964612955.1 uncultured Flavobacterium sp. | reverse complement strand
ATAATAACCAGCGAATCGCTCATAAAATGCTTGTTCCAGCGCAAAATTAAGCTTTTTGCCATAGCGGGCTGCCAACAAAATTATAATAAATCCGAGCCTGCAATTTTTCGTATTTTTGCGTTCTATGAACGACGGAATCCTGCACCCGCGCATTCTCGAAAACACCGACTGGGCTACGCTGCTCTTTGTGGTTTGCATTGCGCTTGTGGCTGTGGTAAGATCGGTTTTCGTCGTGCGGTTTTCGGAGTTTACGCGCCTTGCCGTATCGGACAAATACATCAAGGTTTACCGCGACCCGAGCCAGACGATGAGTTGGTTTAATGCCGCTTTGTTTACGGTCCATCTGGTTACGCTTTCGTTTTTCCTGCAACTTGTTTTGAGTCATTTCGGGTATGCCGAGAAGGACGACTGGGTACTTTACATCCGCATTTTTACGCTGACGGGCGTGTTCATTTTGTCGAAATACCTGATCGAAAAAATCATAGCGGCCAGTTTTGGCATCGACGAATTTGCAGAACAATTCAACCTGCAAAAAATCAGTTACCGCACGTACTTTGGCCTGCTGCTGTTGCCCGTTGACATCCTGTTGTTTTATGCCGATTCGTTGTCAGATTTTGTGGTTTATGCGCTGATAATCGCACTTTTAGCAGCAAACGCTTTCACATACGTGGTTTCGGTGCGGAATTATCAAAACCTTTTAACGGGCAAGTTGTTTTATTTTATTTTGTATCTTTGCGCTCTCGAAATAGCCCCCTACTATTTCATCTATTACTGGTTTACTAAAAGTTAGAAACGCGACTATGAAAGTGAAAACTATTCTGGTATCTCAGCCGGAACCCAAGGTTGAAAATTCCCCTTACTTTGATCTGCAACAAAAGCACAAGGTAAAAATTGATTTCCGGCCTTTTATTCATGTCGAAGGTGTAGACGTCAAGGAAATTCGCCAGCAAAAAATCGACATCAGCCAGTATACCGCGATTATTCTGACCAGTAAAAATGCCGTTGACCACTTTTTTCGGGTCGCGGAAGAAATGCGCTACAAAATTCCGGAAACTCTTAAATATTTTTGCCAGAGCGAGGCTATTGCCTATTACCTCCAGAAATATGTCGTGTACCGCAAGCGCAAGATTTATGTAGGACAAAAGGATTTTGCCGATTTGTCGCCACTGATTAAAAAATACAAGGACGAGAAGTTTTTGCTTCCGGCATCGGACCAGCTTAATGCAGATGCGCCTCAAACACTGAACAACCTTAAAGTAGACTGGACACAAGCCACGTTTTACCGCACCGTAATGAGCGATTTGTCTGACCTGGCCGATGTATATTACGATGTACTGGCCTTTTTCAGCCCTACGGGTATCAAGTCGCTTTTTATGAACTTCCCCGATTTCAAACAAAACAACACGCGTATTGCTGTTTTTGGAAGCACCACACAAAAAGAAGCGCTCGACCACGGCTTGCGGGTAGACATTATGGCACCTACGCCAGAAGCACCGTCTATGACAATGGCTCTCGAAAAATATATCGTACAGGTGAATAAATAATTTCGCCGAACCACATTAAAAAAGCGCTGCTCTCACGAACAGCGCTTTTTTCATAACCTGATATAATAAGTAACCTACAGTTGAGGACCGGCAGCCACAAGTTTTGCAGCGTTGGCATCATCTGTATATTGTTCAAAGTTCGCAATGAACCTTTGTGCTAGATCGCGGGCTTTTTCTGTCCAGTCCAACTCGCTTTCATACGTTTTTCTCGGATCCAGAATACCGGCGTCCACATTTTCGAGTGCTGTGGGAATGCTGAAGTTAAATACGGGCAATTGTTGCATTTCCGCTTCTTCGAGAGAACCGTCCAGAATTCGGTCGATAATGGCACGCGTGTCCTTAATCGAGATGCGTTTGCCTGTTCCGTTCCAACCTGTATTTACCATATATGCCGTAGCGTTGTGGGCTTCCATTTTCTTGACGAGTTCGGCACCGTACTGGCTTGGGTGTAACGCCAGAAACGCTTTCCCGAAACAAGCTGAAAACGTAGGCTGAGGCTCAGACACGCCGCGCTCGGTACCCGCGAGTTTAGCGGTAAAACCAGAAAGGAAATAGTATTGCGTCTGCTCCGGCGTAAGTTTCGCTACAGGAGGCATAACGCCAAACGCATCGGCCGTAAGAAAAATAACCTTGCTGGCATGACCCGCTCTTGAAACAGGCTTAACGATGTTGTCAATATGGTAAATCGGATAGGAAACCCGTGTGTTTTGCGTAGCCGAATCGTCGTTGAAATCGATTTTGCCGTTCTCGTCCAGTGTTACGTTCTCGAGAAGTGCGTCGCGTTTGATTGCGTTGTAAATATCCGGCTCCGCGGTTTTACTCAGGTTAATCGTTTTAGCGTAACAGCCACCTTCGAAGTTGAATACGCCATTATCGTCCCAGCCGTGCTCGTCATCGCCGATAAGTTGGCGCTTCGGATCTGTGGACAAAGTCGTTTTTCCCGTTCCCGAAAGCCCGAAGAAAACCGCAACATCTCCATCCTCACCTTTGTTTGCCGAACAGTGCATCGAGGCAATGCCGCGCAACGGAAGGTAATAATTCATGATAGAGAACAGCCCCTTTTTCATTTCGCCCCCGTACCAGGTTCCGCCAATGAGCTGGATTTTTTCGGTAAGGTTAAACGCGATGTAAACCTCGGAGTTCAACCCGTGTGTTTTGTAATCGTCGAACGTAGCTTTCGAAGCGTTCATTACAACAAAATCAGGTTCGCCGAAGTTATCGAGTTCTTCTGCCGTAGGTCTGATAAACATGTTTTTAACAAAATGCGCCTGCCAGGCCACTTCCATGATAAAACGCACCTTAAGACGCGTGTCTTCATTAGCGCCGCAAAATGCATCTACCACGTAAAGTTTTTTGCCCGAAAGCTGCTTTACAGTAGTTTCTTTAAGCGCATTCCACGTTTGCTCAGAAATGGGCTTGTTGTCGTTTGGCGCTTTTTCTGAGTTCCACCAAACCGTATCTTCAGTAACGGAGTCGCGAACAATGTATTTGTCTTTTGGAGAACGGCCTGTGAAATCACCTGTCATTACGTTCACCGCGCCGAGTTCGGATACTTGTCCTCTTTCGAATCCGCTTAGGCCGGGATCTGTTTCGTCTTCAAAAAGTTGTTCGTAGGAAGGGTTGTAAATGATCTCTGCAGCATTTTGAATACCGTAGTCGGCAAGCGAAATCGATTTCGCAGATTGCGCATATTTCTCCATAATCGAGTGTATATTGTGTGTTCAGAACACAAAAGTAAAAATTAAAATCGGGCCGATGCCACGTTTGCTACATTTTAAGATTTTCGCTTTAAAAATGCTACAAAAAGAACCGTCCAGCCCACAATTAAGCACAATCCGCCAATGGGAGTTACAGGTCCGATAATTTTGTTAAAATCCGGAAACGCACTTGTCGATAACAGATAAATCGAGCCCGAAAACAAACATACTCCGCTTGTAATCAGCCCGGAAAACCACTTTGCCGCGCGGCCGTGCAATTGGCCCGACAATCCAACTGCAACGAGCAAAATCGCGTGGTACATCTGGTACCGAACTCCGGTTTCGAACGTCTGCAACTGGGTTTCGGTCAGGTACTGTTTTAGTCCGTGCGCCCCAAAAGCGCCTAATGCAATGGCGACGATTCCGAATAATGCTCCCAAGGCCACAATTTTCCTGTTCATAAATTTCGTTTTGGCAAAGGTAATAAAGTCGTGCAGGCGGCGTGCTGCTATTTTGATTTTTGGCCGATGCGCTCTACCTTTGAGCCAACTTGAACACGATGAGAAACATTTTAATTATCGGGGCCGGCCGGTCTGCCTCTTCCCTGATTAAATACCTGCTCGAAAAGTCTGACGCAGAAAACCTGCACCTCACGATTGCCGACTTATCGCTCGAATTATCGGCCCGAAAAACAAATGGCCACCCGAACGCCACGCCCATTGCGCTCGACATACGCGACACATCGGCCCGGATGATGGAGATCGAAAAAGCGGATCTGGTTATTTCGATGCTTCCCGCTCATATGCATCTGGACATTGCCAAGGATTGTATCGCGCTCAAAAAACATATGGTTACAGCCTCTTATATTTCCGATGGCATGCAATCGCTGGACGAAATGGCCAAAGCGAACAACCTCGTATTTATGAACGAAGTAGGTCTGGATCCCGGTATCGACCACATGAGCGCTATGCAGGTGCTGGACCGAATCCGCGAAAAAGGCGC
>CAZTGF010000110.1:0-4244 GCA_964612955.1 uncultured Flavobacterium sp. | reverse complement strand
ACGCGCATCGCATTGTTAAATGTGGCGGTTCCGTTAGCGAGACCTTCGATAAAAAACCCTTGTCCGGCGCCAATCATGCCGTCAAATTCAACCTCGTCAAAACCATTTGGCTTTACGTAACCGGTTTGGTTGAACGTAGCGTAATCGCTTGCCGCATACACATAATACCCGCTTGGGACATCGAGCGATAAAGGCGTAAGATGCGTCCACAAATAAATCGTTCCTCCTACCGATGCGTTTAGCGGATTCATCGTGAAAGCCGTAACATCAATAGCCGATGGGTAAGGATTCCCGAGCAGGTTCCAACGGTGTTCTGCGTTTGAGTATACCGGCTGCTGTACGATGCCATTCGTAGGTTTGCCCGTAAACTGAGCCGTGTAGACCGATGGCGTAGTCGTAGAAAACGACTGTGGCGCGCGAATGATATAGCCGCGTCCGGATTCCATGGGTTCAAGACCGCCCGCTACGACCTGCCACTGGCTTGCCGGCGTGTGGAATTTAAAATATTTGTCCGATAAGGTCGCCGGAGAAACTGCGTGCAGCGTAATGGATTCCACGGGCGATGACCAATAAGTGAAATCGAAGCGCTTTACAGGCCGCGTGACGCGTTTCATCAAAAATGTAGCCGACCCGAGTGCCGTATTTTCGGCTTCGTCATTGGTCTGAACCAGGCTTCCGGAATCTTCGATCGTGAGGGAGCCACTGTTGATGATTTTTCCCGCAACCGTGATGGAAGCGTTCGCCCCGATGACGAGTTTTGCGCCGGGCAAAATTTCGAGGTCACAGGCGTGCAAATGCTGTCCCGATGGAATCGTATATGTGCCGCTTGCGATAAGTGTGTAGGTATAAGGCGTAGTAGGAAGTAAGCCATCGGCCCAACCTTCCGTGGCAGTAAATTGCGCCGATGAAGAACAATCTCTGGTGATGATGCGCGCGAGCATGCGTCGGGAAACGCCGTCGTAAGCAGTATAATCGCCACCGACTACGATTTTTCCGTCCTGTTGGAGCACCACATCGCGCACCACGCTGCGGCCTTCGTAAACCCCTGTTCCACCCGTAAAACCCGAGCCGGTTACAAACGTGAGATCGCGCTCGCCGTTCTGGTAAATGCGCGCAAGTCCTTTTGGAATGTTTGCGCCGTTATATTGCGTAAAGTTTCCGCCGATCAGAATCTTGCCGTCCGGTTGCAAACAAAGCGCAAACACCGTGTAACCACTGCCCGCCCCTGTTGTGGAATCCCAGCTCGTGACACCGATATTGCCGGCGTTAAAAGCGGGATCTAACTGACCGTTCTCGTACAATCGTACAATGCCGCGTTTGGTTTGACCGTTGAAATGCGTGAATTTACCAGCGACGAAAATGTGATCGTCCACCACCTGAATGTCGAATACCGAGGTTCCACCCGTGGCCCCTGTACCGCCTGCATTGAATGTGGAGTCGAAATCGCCGTTCGCGTGCAGACGCACAATTTTCGCCTTGGCGTGGCCACCGTACGCACTGAAAAACCCTCCGATCAGAATCTTATCGCCCTGAAGCGCTATCGTTCGCACCTCGCCGTTGGAGGTTTGGGTGGTGTTGAATGTGGGGTCCGGCGTGCCGTCTTCGAGCAATCGCAAAAAGCGCTTGTTTACGTTGTTGTAAGTGCTGAAACTGCCGCCCACGAGAATGCGTCCGTCGTCCATGGGCAACATTGCGTGAACGGGACCATTCGCGCCGCGCAGTGCAACAGGCGAAGGGTTGAAGGTTGTGTCGAGACTTCCATCCGGATTCAGGCGCGCAAAGTTCTGGTACGGACCTGCGTTGAAAACGCCGCCTACTAGAATTTTTCCGTTTGGCAAAATCAGCGTTTCGTAAATGTAGTTGTTCCCACCGCCAAATGCAGGCCCCACAAACGTAGGATCTACCTGGCCGTCCGCATGCAAACGCGCGATGTACTGGCGCGGCACCCCATTAAAACTCGTAAAACGCCCTACAATAATAATTTTGTCGAGGTGTTCGCCCTGCGTATAAATCTGAGATTTGTAAACGATGGCCTGTAGCGAGGGGTTCAGTGTAGCCGGGGGCGGGGTACCACCGTAAGCACCAATGCCGTTGTAATTGAACAAAACATCCAGTTGGCCCGGTTGTGACCAGCTTGTGACGGCGCATAGCAATAGTGTAATCCGGAGTAGTTTTGCCTTCATAGACGTTCGATTTTGTAGTAAACTTGGGGGAGCAAGAATACGACAATAAATCGATTAACTACAAAAATAATCGATGAACTACATGGTTTTAGGCCAAATTGTAATCTAAATATGACTAAAATAAAAACTTATCAGAACAAGCGCATCCAAATCCCGAAAGCCGTTCGTCTTAAGAAACTACGTGGCAACGAATTAGAAACTGTCAGTAACGATGGCCCAGTTACTATAATCCCGGATTTCCGCGATGGCGCGCCATAAACGACTCTGCCGTGCGCACCATGTTTTTACTACCGCAGAAGAACGGCACGCGCTGGTGTAATTCTTCGGGTTGAATTTCCATGATGCGACGACTGCCGTCCGAGGCCAAACCACCGGCTTGTTCCACGACAAACGCGAGAGGGTTGCACTCGTAAAGCAAACGCAATTTCCCGTTTGGCGCTTTAGATGTTGGCGGATAAATATAAATGCCGCCCTTAATCATATTGCGGTGAATGTCCGAAACCAGACTGCCGATGTAACGCGAAGTGTACGGGCGATCGTCTTCTTCGGCCTGGCAGTACTTAATATAATCTTTTACGCCTTGAGGAAACTGGAAGTAATTGCCTTCGTTTACCGAATAAATATTGCCGTCTTCTGCATATTTCATATTCGGATGCGACAGGTAAAACGTTCCGATAGCCGGATTCAGTGTGAAACCGTTTACGCCGCGGCCTGTTGTATAAACGAGCATTGTCGATGTGCCGTAAATGACGTAACCCGCTGCGACCTGAGCCGTGCCCGGTTGCAGAAAATCCTCTAAACTTACAGGGCTTCCTACCGGAGTAACGCGGCGGTACACCGAGAAAATCGTACCTACAGAAACGTTGACATCGATGTTCGAAGAGCCGTCCAGCGGATCCATAAGCACGACGTATTTGGCCGTGTGAGAGTTGTCGCAACCCGCTACGGTGATAAAATCGTCGTTTTCTTCTGAAGCAATGCCACAAACAATTTCGCGGTTGATCAGCGTTTGGATGAAAACTTCATTGGCGTAAACGTCGAGTTTTTGCTGGTCTTCGCCCTGAATGTTTTGTTCGCCGGCGGCCCCGATGATATCGACGAGCCCGGCTTTGTTCACCTTGTAGTTCACCACTTTTGCCGCAAGCCGGATGGAGTTGATAATGCGAGAAAGTTCACCGGTAGAGTACGGGAAATCTGATTGTTTTTCGATAATGAATTCCCCGAGCGTCTGGTTGCGTTGTTCCATAATGAAATCGTTGTAGTTTGTGCAAAGATGCCGATAATTTATGTTTTTTAGGGAACCGGCCAGTTGATTTTTTGCACGCGCTTGGGACTGATTTGTATCTTTGACGCCGTAGCCCGCAACCCCGATTGCAGCGGCATCCCCGCAGCCAAGGCAAGGGATATAGCGCAAAGCGGGATAAGTTGCCCAAACCATTAGCCAGCAATAAATGAAAATTTACAAATTCGGAGGCGCATCGCTCAAAGACGCGCAAGGCGTTAAAAATGTGGCAGGAATTATTCGCCACACGGGGCAACCGCTTGTGATTGTGGCCTCGGCGATGGGGAAAACCACGAATGCGCTGGAGGAAGTGCTGCACGCGTTTTTTCACGATAAACCTGCTTTGCCCGAAAAACTTGCGTTTGTGCGCGGGAATCACGAGCAGATTGCAACGGAACTGTTTGCCCCCCGACACGCGGTCTTTACGCAAATTGACGATTTGTTTCTTGGCCTTGACCATTTTATGGAAACGCAGCCTGCGGACAAATTTGACTTTTGTTACGACCAGATTGTGAGTGTGGGCGAAATGCTTTCGACGCGGATTCTGTCGGCTTATCTGACCCAGATGGGCATTGAAACCTCGTGGACTGATGTGCGCGAACTGATTAAGACCAACGCGAATTACCGGGATGCGTCTGTGGATTGGGACCGAACCCAGACTTGTGTAAATTCTTTGCGCGATGGTGCCGGAATCCGGATTACTCAGGGATTTTTGGGGGCCGATGAAAATGGTTTTACGACAACCCTGGGGCGCGAAGGTTCTGATTATACGGCGGCGA
>CAZTGF010000109.1:0-4378 GCA_964612955.1 uncultured Flavobacterium sp. | reverse complement strand
TCGGGATTCGTGGTTAAGGCCGCAGATGTGGTCGCTTTTGAAACCGCATTGAAAATGCTGATCGACAATCCTGAAATGCGCGTGGCTTTCGGGGAACAACTCTATTTAAAAATCCAATCGGAACACGCGGAAGAAGCTGTGATGAACCGCTATTTGGAGTGGCTTAAAAATTCATGACGAAGGATCTCGAAATATCGCGGTTGGACATTAATGATGTGCGCGAGGCTTTGTACAAGAAGTTCAATACGCCCCTGCTGTTATTTGCGCTTTATGCGATGCTCGTGTCGTATTTCTACAACTTGCCTGTATTAAGTTATAGCGCCATCGGCGAAAATCAGTTCAGATTATACGATGTGGCAGGTGCTGTGATTATGTACTTGTACGCCAAAAATTACAGCCTTGTCAATGTGTTCATCAAGCGGCACCCGATTTTCAACTCGGCCTATGTTTTTCTTCTTTACGCCGGGTTTACGTTGCCTTTTACTTGTATGGGAAGCATTTTGGCCGGGAAATACATACACATTGTGCAAACATTGCTTTATTATTTCCACTTCTGGTCGTTTTTCATGACGGCGGTTTTTCTGTCGATTCTGATGAAGAACCCCGTACTCATGCGGCGTTTTGTGCTCATTGCACTGTGGTCTGCGCTGATTGCATTTGTAGTGGTAATTCTGCAGAACATGGACGTTTTGCCGTTTTTGTGGAACGAACGTTACCGCCGGGATTATCACGGGTTTCTGTCCGGCACACTCGGGCCGAATAAAATCGTAATTGGCATGACGGCGGTGATGATGCTTGCTATGGGAATCGGTCTTTTTACTGAGAGGCGTGTCAAAATCAACAAGGTTCTCGTGCTTTCTATGGTTGTGCTGGCGCTGCTCGTTGTCGTGATTAGCGGTTCCCGGACCTCGTACGTAGCCGCGCTAATTTTTTTGATTTATTACTCGATTCGGGAAACGTTTAGTTTCGCGTATTTTGCTGCGATTCTGTTTTTGGTGACGGCAGGCATTGCGAGCTTCCAACCCAAAATCATAGATAAAGCTATTGCTGTATACGAGCATAGGGTGGAAAGCAAAATACAAAACGAAGAGGATGTAAAGTCCGCGCGCATCGATAATCTGTACGAAGATTTGGGTGCAGGCCGAAACAGATTGCTGGTCTGGTACGTACAAATGCTCAGCGATGAGTACTATTATATTCCGTTAGGCCGGGGATTTAACAACCGTTTGGCGACGTATTCTTCGGCCCATAATATGTACCTGAGTCTTATTTACGAAGTAGGGCTCATCGGCATGATTCTGTATTTCCGCTGGCTCGTTATGTATTTGTTCATACGTATGCCTAATTTCCCGAAAATGCGAAATGCACTTAAGGGGTTAGTTTTCGCCACACTCGTCTCCCTCTTTTTTGGTGAACATTTGTATATTTATCGGGCGATATTTGCGCTGCTCGGATTGTTTTTCTTTGTCGTCACCATACTTTCAGCACCCATTTACCTAATGAATGAAAACCGTAAACCGTAAATCAGCGGGGATTGAATGGATGTGTGATCCCTTTTTAAGACCGCCGTGGGTATCGTGATGTTGGTGTATAAGTTATCTGAATCTATCAGCCGTTGTGAATGGCAGTCGTTATGACCTATTTAATTTTACATTTTAAAGCCGATTCTTAAATGTTATATTTGTCGGCAATAATTTGCTCTTAAGTTTTTTCTATGTATACTGTCAGGTTGCTTACCATAATGATCCCGGTTTATAACGAACAGGAATGCATCCGCAGCCTATATGAGAAAATTGATCAAGTCGCGGGAGCGCTGTCGTGTGCGAGTGAATTTTTGTTTATCAATGACGGGAGTACTGACGAAACACTGTCTATCCTAAAGAATCTCCAAGACGCAGACCCGCGCATAGCTATCCTGGATCTCTCACGGAATTACGGTAAAGAAATCGCAATGACCGCCGGAATAGATCATCTATCCGGCGATGCACTTGTGATTATCGACGCTGACTTGCAGGATGACCCTTCGATGCTACCGCTGATGCTGGCCGAAATTGAGAAAGGATTTGACGACGTGTACGCACAGCGGATCTCTCGCAAGGGCGAAACGTGGTTTAAAAAAGCCTCTTCCCGCTGGTATTATAAATTGTTGGCATCCATGTCAACTGTACCCATCCAAAAAGACACAGGCGATTTCAGAATGTTGTCGGGCAAAGCTATCGAAGCTTTGAAAAATTTAGGTGAGAGCGAAAGGAATATGAAGGGGCTGTTTTCTTTCATTGGGTTTAAAAAAAAGGCAATCCTATACGAACGTGACCGACGATTTGCCGGGCAGACCAAGTGGAATTACTTCAAACTGATAAATCTAGCTGTGCGTGGTATTACTGCGTTTTCGACAAAGCCGCTCAGATTAATTTCGTTTTCAGGCATAGTGATTTCTTTAATCTCATTTGTCTTTCTCGCGAAAATTGTCTTTAAAGCTTTGTTTTATGGCGATCCTGTTGCCGGCTATCCTTCACTTATGAGTACTGTACTGTTTTTGGGTGGCATCCAACTGTTGTCAATCGGAGTATTGGGCGAATACGTGGGGATTATTTTCTCTGAAACCAAGAAAAGACCGCTTTACTTCGTGAATGAATATTATTCAAAAAAGTAATTATGTCTGACCGCCGAATTTTTTCCACCACAACCATCGCTTGGTGCATTCTGATCTTTACATTCTTTCCGTTTTTAATGCTCTGCGCATTTAATGTTCCACTGGGAGATGATTTTTGGTATGCCAACGCTTTTCGAGAAAACGGAATGCTGGAAACGCAACGCATTTGGTATCAGGAATGGTCCGGTCGGTATATGGCAACTTTTCTGATATCAACCGTTAATCCTGCCTCATACGGATATCTGAACCTCGCCTTTGCACACCCGTTGATTTTATTGCTGGGCACCGTTTTCTGTTTGCGTTATTTTGTCAATACTGTGGTACATTATTTTGAAATCCCTGTCAATAAGATTCTATTGCTTAGCATACTGCTTTTTTTTTATATGAATTACCTGCCCGATGTAGGCGAAAGTTTTTATTGGATGGCGGGCGCTTATACTTACCAAGTGCCAGTGTTGTTCTTTTTCCTATATCTCGCCTTGATGGTTCATGCTTATTTTTCCACATCAGCTAAAGGTGCATTCGGTTATTTGCTATTGGGAGTATTTTGCCTGTTTTTAATATTAGGGTCAAACGAGGTGATTGTTGTTTATACCTGTGCTTTGAACGGGTTAATAGCCGTAGTATTGGCGTTTTTAAAACGTGAGAAATTTTTTCGATTCCTGCCGGTCTTTGGGGTGACAATTGTACTGGCGGTGTCGATGATTTTCGCAGAGGGTAATTTTGCCAGGTCAGAATTATTCGAAAAGCCGTCGTTCCATTTCCTTAAATCTTCGATTCACGCGCTTTCGCGCGGGCTGTTCGTGCTTTCCTTCTGGATACCTACTTTAGTGCTGTTGTTACTCATGGTTCCGGGATTATCCAATACCAAAACGCCATCCAACCCGATTCGTCTGCTGCAAGCATCTCGCGGCCAAACATTCATTGGCGCAGCCGCGATTTTTTTTCTGGCCATTACTTTTATCGGTTTTTTTCCTTCCATATACGCGACGCGATGGATACCTCAACGCGCTTACACACCCATATTCATGGTTTTTCTGATTGGATTTGCGGTAGTTTTTGTGTTTATGCTCCGGAATTTTCCTGTTCTTTCGCGGTTGAATAGTATTTTTTCCGCGCATCCCAAGAACCACTTTGTTTTTCTAGCTGTCCTGATTGTCGCGCTTTCGCACAATTCGAACGTAATGAACGCCTATGTAGATCTTACCTCGGGGAAAGCGTCCGCATATCACGCTCAGGTTATGAAAACGTATAAAGAACTTGAGACCACTTCAAAAGACACAGTTTATGTAAACGAACTGGCAAAAAAGCCGTTGATTTTGCCTATACGATGGCCGCACAAACACAACCGATTGGCTAATTCAATCTGGGAGGATTATTTTGGCGTTGACAAGGTTGAGGTTGAGTAAACTTTTTACACATGCGAGCTACACTGTGAATTGCTAAGATGTCGGGTATTGCACCGTATCTATTAAAACAATGCTGGATATCCGCCCGGACATCGCAAGATGACCTAGAGCATCAAAGCTTCCTTAAAATTTCATAAAATCGGTGAGAAAGTTATATTTGTCTTTTTATCACGAACCGCCTTGCAGACCGAAACACATTCCGGAGCGAACATTTCTAATCTCTTGAAAGGAAAACGCATCCTCTACATCGGCAATATGATGATGGCGCACGGGCAAACGGCCACCACAATTGAAACCCTTGGTCCGCTTTTCGAGC
>CAZTGF010000108.1:2370-4499 GCA_964612955.1 uncultured Flavobacterium sp. | reverse complement strand
TTCCACCCTAATGCCTTGAGCACCGAAGGCATTACCATCTCCCGGTCATTGGTCGTATGGGCGTTGTAATAATATTCGCCATCCAGTACGATTCCCAGAATGTATTGCTGGGGTTTATCGGGATGTACGATGCCGATATCCACTTTATAACCCGAGGTTCCGATGTTGCATCTCACTTCAAGACCTTTTTCTTCGAGCTTGCTTTTGACAGAGGCTGATAGATGCGGCTTACTTGCCTGTTGCACATCTTCCGGACGAACGCTTAAACTACCTTTGGAGGCAAACTGCAGGAAAGCCTTGAGTCCGGCTACGCCTTCGGCCGAAGTTCGGTTGAGGTCAATTTGATCAGGTTGCAACGTGGCAAATACGTGCATCTCGTACCGTGCGCGAGTTACGGCAACGTTCAGCCGGCGCCAACCCCCGTCGCGGTTCAATGGTCCGAAATTCATGCTAAGCTTGCCGTCTACGTCGGGGGCATAACACACCGAAAACAAGATAATATCGCGCTCATCGCCTTGTACATTCTCCAGATTTTTCACGAACAAGGGCTCTTCATTGTCATTCGCATATTGCTCGAGTTTCGGATCGGACATAAATTGTTTCTGCAAGTTTTCTTCTATCAGGTTTTGTTGGGTTTGACTGAAAGTAACCACGCCAATACTCAGTTTCCGTTTTTCTGGATCATTGTAATGCGCCTGAATGTATTTGACAATCGCGTCCGCTTCAAATTTATTCGTCCGCGTCTTTCCTTTGTCGTAAAAACCTGTGACATGATGGTATTTGACTTTTCTGCTCAGGTCGTCAGACGACGGGAATGTGAGAAGTTTGCTGTCGTAGTAGTTTACATTGCTAAACGCGATGAGGCTTTCGTGTTTGCTTCGGTAGTGGCGCAACAGATATTTTGAAGGCATCGATAACGATAAACAATCGTCGAGAATACTTTCGAGATCTTCGACATCCATGTTTTCTTCGTCTAATTTGATGGTGCTAAAGAACGACGTCGGCGGCATTTGTTTTGGATCCCCAACGATGATGCACTGTTTTGCCCGCGCCAGTGCACTTATCGCTTCACAAGTGGGTAGCTGGGAGGCTTCGTCGAAAATAACGAGATCGAAATGGTCGGTACTGACATCGAAATACTGGGCTACCGAAATCGGACTCATCAGCATGCACGGAGCCAAACGTGGCAGCAATGCAGGAATCTGATCAAATAGCTTGCGGATGCTCATCCCACGACCTTTGTTTTTGATGGCGCGTTGCAGGATGCCTATTTCCGAACTTTGCATCGCCTCGACAGGCGTACTTGGTAACTGGGTCGCTAATTTAACGCGCAATTCCTGAAGGCTGATTTGCTGAAACTGCCGAGCAATCTTTTTGTAATGTTCTACCTTGCTTTCGAACAATGCTACGTTAAAAAGGCTCAACGATTCGTGCTCTGAAATCACTCGCTGTGCCAACGAGGCGTGGACGGTGAAGTGAAAGTATTCTGCAATAGTGTCGGAAGGGCACAAGCTGTTTTCATAGGCCACAATCAACCATTCCAACTGCATTGCTTCACCTTGGTTACGCAACTGCAGATAATTCATCCAGTTGCGCAAGTTCGGAAGAGTCGCGTCTATGGAAAGCAGTTGTGAGGTAGCGTCGGCAAAAAAGTTTTGGGAGGTTTCAAAGGATATTCCGGTCAACATTTCAAAGCTCTGGCGCTGGCTTTCAAACGCCGTAGCCGCTTTCGTAAAGGCTTCGAATTGCGCATCGCTCTTTTTCTTGATGTCGTGGACGCTATGCATATTGAGTTCTTGCATTACACCCATCCATCTGGCAAGGGCGTTGCGCTCCCCATAATCCGCCAGCGATGTCAGTTGCGCAATAGCCGCGGCGCTCTGATCGAGGTCATCAAGAGGGGTCTGTTCCTCGCGGAATAACTTTTTTAGCGACTGCTGTGCCTGGACTAAGTGCGATCGTTGCAGCATACGCTGTACCTCCAGAAGTTGGTTGTTATAAACGAAAAGTTCTTCAACTTCCTTTTCATCCATAAAAGGTGTCTTTCTAAAAACGGATAGCTGCTTTTTTATCTTTCGCGTCTGCATCCATTTGGGCAAAAACCAACTTTGCTGCGCCTGTTTCCACTG
>CAZTGF010000108.1:0-2270 GCA_964612955.1 uncultured Flavobacterium sp. | reverse complement strand
GATTGGGTCTCGGGGAACAATCGGAGCAACTGTTGTGTGTGTGTTCTGATTTCATCGGCAAGGGTCGGAGAATAGTCACGCAAATTCATAGCCGCGAGCGGGTTCTGCGCGGGGTGATCGACAAGTTTGATAATGGATTCAAATTGTGGGAGCCAGTCGATCCATTGCTGTAACAACGCAGCCGTTAGTTGTTGCAGAACCGGCTCAGAAATAAAGTTTTTTGGTAGCCTGGTTTCCCGGTAATTCTCAAGTGCCGTGATGTTGTCATACAGACTTAACCCCGATAGCTGTTTATGATGCAACAGCCTAACGTACGTGCTAATTTCGTGCTTTGCGGCCTGGAGCCGTTGCGCCTCTTGTTCAAAATTCACCGACCGGGCCAACTTCGATGTTTCGAGAGACTTTGAAAGTTGCTCTAAAACGTCGGATTTTTTGGACTTGTTCGAATGTAATTCGAGTGTAAATGGTGCAAGCCCGATTTGCGCAAGCCGGTGGTGAACCACATCGAGTGCTGCCTTTTTAGCGGCTACGAAAAGCACCCGGCGGTTGTGGTATAACGCATCGGCTATGATGTTGGTGATAGTCTGTGATTTTCCGGTGCCCGGCGGACCATGTAAAATATAACTGCTGCCCTTCTGTGCTGCCAGTACGGCCTCCATTTGAGACACATCGGTGGGAATCGGCAAAATCAGTGACTCAGGCGGAATATTATCGAATTCTTGAGGGTCATGAGGCGGTTCAACATCGTTAAATGCGAGTTTGCCTTCAACCAAGCTGCGAACCATCGGACTCTTTAACAACGCTTCCTGATGCATGACAATGTCTTTCCATAGGATGAGCTTACTGAACGAAAAATTCCCCAATACGAGTTGTTCTTCGACGTCCCATCCTTTGAGTTGCATGACGGCCCGCCGCAGGATGCCCATGATTTTTGCAACATCAATGCCCTTGTCGTCCGTCGGAAGTTGTTCAAGCGCAGTGAGGTCAAGCTCATACTCCTGCCGCAGAAATTCGACAAGCGTGATGTTGATCATCGCCTCCTCGCCGCGGCTCTTCAATGTAAATTTGCTATTTACAGAACGCCGGCTGATTTCCACCGGCAGCAACACCACCGGAGCGTATCGTGGCTGATTCGGCGTTTTTCGGTCATACCACTTCAACAAGCCCACTGCAAGGTACAATGTGCTGGAACCGTTTTCTTCTGTCGCCTGTTTCGCGTTTTTATGAATGTATTGAAGAATGTTGTCGAGATCCTGCTGGTGATAATGGGTCAGCAATCGGTTGTACTTTAACTCGTCGTTCGCCATTTCATAAAGGGCCGATGAGTGATGAAGCGGCTGCGTGAAAACGTTATACCTCCGAAGTATTTCAGCGTGGGCATTCGGCACAATTGAAAAGCTTTTCCCCTCGGAGAGGGTGTCTTCCAGATGACTGATGTCAATATCGACAATCTGCAGCATATTGCGCGTCATCCGTAGATTTAATAAGCTGTTGCGCAGCGATAAGTCGAGTAGTTTTCGCTCCCATATTTTCTGTTTTGTCTTGGGCTGACTTCCCCGCAGTAATTCATCGTTGTAAATAGTACCAATCTCGAACTTATTTTCCATTCTCGCGGAATGCGGCTGGCTTACTATAGCTTCGTCCAGTTCAGGTGCCGCACTGTCCGTAAGTAATGGCAAAGGTCTTATGCGGAGCGTTCGTGCGCGTTTAAGATCTATCGACAATATAAAATTTTCCCGTTCTACCAACTGCGCTTCGCCTAAGTTCAATGCGTCGCTGAACCCGATGTTATTGCCCCGACAGAGACTGGTGGCCTCTACGACAGCAATTTCGCGAATGCCCTTGGAAAGCCGTTTGGTAATGGCGGCTTTGTCGTCGTTGATGATTTCCGAAAACTTGTCGTCCTGTAACCAGCAACCTACAAATGCGTGACCGCGTGTGAGTACCAGAAGTGGGTTTAAATCCACAGCCTCCAGACATGCGGCATATAGCAAACTCATATCAATGCAGTTGCCGAACTTCTCGCGTTGTATCGTATTCAAAAGCCGAAGCCGTTGCCCGAGGTCTTCATATCCGGGCGGGAGCGAACTGTAAATGATTCCCTCGCTTTGGATGGCGGTATAAAGGGCCGACATGAGCTGCAACACCCGCTCCGGATCGTCAGCTTGATAGCCCTCAAACGATGTTTTTAACCCCTGTTTCTCGAGAATATCGGCCGCTTTTCTTTTGATGTGGTACACATACGGATGATTCGGCGTTACGTAGGCGGC
>CAZTGF010000107.1:0-4600 GCA_964612955.1 uncultured Flavobacterium sp. | reverse complement strand
TCGGGCGTAACTGAATCGTCGATCGTAATTTCAACCGTATCGCTGAGCGTGTTGTCGCAGGTTCCGGTCATTGTCAGCGTCAGAACGATAGTTCCTGTAGCGGATGCATCTGGCGTATAAACGGGGTTCAACACCGACGGATCCGAAAACGTTCCAGAAGGTGCGCTCCAGTTCAGCGCGGTATGGCCTTCCGCAAAACCGTCGAGCAACACCGGAATTCCCGGGCAAGTCGTTTGGTCCGGACCGGCGTCTACGTCAAGTACTGCAACCGGAGCCATACATCCGTTATTGTCGTAACTCGGTACGCCGTTCGTAAAATTAACTACGTCGCCATCGCCTCCGCCCGGAAGCAGCGCGCGATTGTAAGTCACAGAGCGGTTACAGCCCGGAACGCTCATTGTCAGCGTACGGTTTCCGGTTCCGATGTTGGCAAAATGGCCGGACGTAGTGCTGTTGTTGTTCTGAAAAATAACGTAGATGTTTTCGGACAAAGCGCCGAATTCGTTGGCCGATACATCGAGCACATAACTCGTAAACAGAATTACGGTTGCATTGGGCGGGATTGTGTTTCCGACGGGTTGAATCAATTGTCCGCAACCGCCGGCAGCCGCAATACTCGCGTTAAGCTGGGCCACGATGCTCGCCGTTTGTGCATTTTGGATCAGGCCTTTCCATTGATTCGACGGCCAGTTCACGCTGAGCGCACTTGTGTTAAACGAAGTGGATCCGGTCTCGAAACGCACCATTTCGTTATAGCCTTCCGGTTCTCCACATGCGTCTACAAGAATGCTTTTGATTTCGAAACATTGAGAAATGGCGGGCGTACTCACGGCAAACAGCAGCGTAAGCACGAGTATTCTTATCAGCGAATATTTCACTTTCATTCAGCTACATGCACCGCAAAAACTCACGGTTTGGTTACAAAGTTATTGGACGCTGCAAAGCTACTGAAATTCAGGCGTAATAAAATCGGCCAATGTTTCTATAAGATTAAATTTTTTTGGCGCGATCAACTCACAAAATGGTGCATGAGCCTGCGGAATTCATCCGGGTTCGACGTATAGTACTTCGCTACGGTTTTAGCCGTGCCGACTTTTACAGTTTGTGCCATTTCGGGCAATTCCGCGAACATGTATTCGTCCGTGTGATCGTCGCCGGCCGCAAATACAAAATCAAAAGCGCCGTCCAGAATCAACCGCGTAACGGCCCTTCCTTTATTCACAAGACTGTTTTTAACTTCGAGCACTTTATTCCCTTCGAGAATCGAAAGGTTGTGGTCTCCAACCATTCCCGCGAGCAAAAGCCGCAGTTCGCGCTCTCTTACTTCGCCTAAAGCATCGGCCACGCGACGGTAATGCCATGCAATTGAGAATTCTTTTTCCTCGATAAACGCTCCCGGGGTCCGGTCCACGAAATCTTCCATAATCGGGCGAATGTGCGCTTTCCATTCCGTGCGCGGATCTTCGAGTTTCTCCCAATTTTTCCCCGATCGGCGCATCCACACCCCATGGTCAGAAATCAGCGTATAAGCCGTGCGGTCAAACCATCGGGCCAGAAATTCCCGGTTGCGGCCACTGATAATCGCTACTTCGGTATCCGCGTCTGCGTTAATCCGGTCCAGCAGGTCGTACAGCTCCTCGTCCGGTACTGCGTCTTCGGGGTTTTCCCTGAAACCTACAAGCGTTCCATCGTAATCCAGAAGCACGAGTTTTTTGCCGGCCTGGTTAAATTCCGAAACGAGTTTGCGGCTGATTTCGGGCGTAATTTTAAGACAACTCGGCGCATCTGAACTTGGTAATACCGATTTTTCGAGGCTTTTCATAAAGTCCGATGCCCACCTTTCCACGTGATAACGCGAAACCCGTTTTTGCATCGCGAGCATGCGTTTTTGCTGTTCGGCCTTGGGCATTTGCAGCGATTCGTGAAGCGCGATCGCAATCTGGCTGTGGTTTTCCGGGTTAATCTGGATGGCCTGACTCATTTCGTTTGCAGCTCCGGCCATTTCACTCAGGATGAGTACGCCATCAGATTCGGTACGCGTGGCCACGTATTCTTTTGCCACGAGGTTCATTCCATCGCGCAAGGGCGTAATAAGCGCGACATCGGCACTGGAGTAGAGCGCAACCAGATCTTCGAAAGGCATCGAACGGTAAAAATACCAGATCGGAATCCAGTTAATCGTTCCGAATTTTCCGTTAATCCGGCCTACGAGTGCATCGGTTTGGCGCTTGAGCATGCGGTAATGCGGCACGTCTTCGCGCGATGGAACAGAAAGCATCACAAGCCGTACCTTGCCCGTGTATTCGGGATATTTTTGCAAAAAGTGTTCAAACGCGAGCAAGCGGTTCGGGATTCCTTTGGTGTAATCGAGGCGGTCGATCGATAAAATCAAACGGCTCTCAGGCGATTGTTTCATGTGTTCCCTCAGCCGTTCAATCATGTCCGAATCTGAATGTTCATCGATTGATTGTTTGTGCTCCAACGCGGCTTCGCGGTATCGGGCATAGTCAATCCCCATCGGGAATGCATCCACGCGTACGGTTTTTTCGCCCAGGTCGATTTCGTTGAATTTTATCGGATAGCCCAGAATGCGCCTTACCGAACTCAGAAAGTGCTGCACGTAATCGTAAGTGTGAAAGCCGATCAGGTCCGCCCCAAGCAATCCGCTCAGCAGTTCTTCCCGCCATGGACAGGTGCGGAAAATCTCAAACGCCGGGAACGGAATATGCAGAAAAAATCCGATTGAAACATCGGGGCGTTGTTCGCGAATCATCCGCGGGACGAGCATAAGCTGGTAATCATGTATCCAAATGCGGTCGCCGGGCGCTGCGTGTTCGAGCACGGTTTTGGCAAATTTTTCGTTTACGTCTTTGTACGCCTGCCATTGAGCCGCGTTATACATTGTGTATTGCAGAAAATAGTGGAACAGCGGCCAGAGTGCTTTGTTCGAAAAGCCGAAGTAAAAGTCGCGGAGTTCATTTTGGGTGAGCGACACAGTCACGGCCCGGTGCGCAACGGAACGTTCCTGAATTTCATTTTCGTGCCCTGCCATTTGTTCGCTCGTAAGGCCGGGCCACCCTATCCAAATACTGTTTGCTGCGGCGTGTACCGTTTTGAGTCCCGTTGCTAGACCGCCAACGCTTGGCCGGCTTTCTAATCGTTCTTCGTTGATTTTGAATTCGATTGGGAGCCGGTTGGAGACAATAATAGTTTTAGGCATTGGATTTCTTTTGAGTTTTCCTAAATTTAAAAATAATAGCCTGAAAGAATGTTAAATAAAACCTATGAAAAACCTTAACTACGGTATTATCGGCAACTGCAGAAGTGCCGCGCTCGTTTCGGAAACGGGATCCATCGACTGGTGTTGCCTGCCTCAATTTGATTCCCCCTCGATTTTTGCCAAACTGCTCGACAAGAACAAAGGCGGTTGCTTTGGGTTCGAAGTTTCGCCCGAATACCAGATTACCCAACGCTATAACGGCAATACAAGTTTATTGCTTACGCGGTTCGAAAAAGGCGACGACGCGTTTGAGATATGCGATTTCATGCCTCGGTATTTTAACGAAGACGGCATAAGTCACCGGCCACCTGAACTGATTCGCTACGTGCGATTGCTCAGAGGCGCGCCCGTGTTTCGGGTAGTATATCAGCCGCAACTCGAATACGCAAGTGAAGAAACGTTTACGTATGTTAAATCGGACCACATTGTGAGCCTGACCAAGACAAAAAAGTTCGACAGCATATTCCTCTACAGCGAATTTGATCTTGAAGCGGTGGCCATGTCAAAAGAAATCACCCTTAAACACGACGGCTTTTTCCTGCTCAGTTACAACGAAAAGATTTTTGTGCCTACGCAAGAAAAAATGCAACTGGAAATGGAGCGCACCAATGTCTATTGGCTAAACTGGTCCGACAAAACGCCAACCTACCGCCGCTACGACGAAGCCATCAACCGAAGTGCGATTACGCTAAAATTGCTCAGTTACGAACATACGGGCGCCATTTTGGCCGCGGCTACTACATCGCTCCCCGAAACCATAGGCGAGGTCCGGAACTGGGATTACCGCTTTTGCTGGATTCGCGATGCGTCGATGGTCGTAAAAGTGCTGATGTCCATCGGGCACAGAAAACAAGCAGCGGGTTACCTTAGGTTCGTACTGGATTTGCTGCCCGATAAAGACGAAAAACTGCAGATCATGTACGGCATTAACAAGGAAAAAATCCTGACCGAAGAAACGCTCGACCATTTGGACGGGTACGAAGGTTCAAAACCGGTGCGCATTGGGAACGCGGCCTATGTGCAACGCCAACACGACATTTACGGCATTCTGATGGATGTGATTTACCAACAATTGCTGAGTTTTAGCAACGATGTCGCCAACGGAGAGGAAATCTGGAACATTACAAAAGGAATCGCCTGGGTGGTGCAGCATCACTGGCGCGAACCGGACAAAGGCATCTGGGAATTCAGAACCGAAGAACGGCATTTTACGTTTTCAAAAGTTTTGTGCTGGACGGCAATTGACCGCGCGATCAAAGTAGCCGAAATCCTCGGAAAAAGCGAAAAAGCGCAGTCGTGGAAATCTCTGGCCGATGAAAT
>CAZTGF010000106.1:0-4614 GCA_964612955.1 uncultured Flavobacterium sp. | reverse complement strand
AAATTGCCGATAGACAGAAATAGCAAGGCAGCCTGAAAGAAGGCGTAGATTCGTTTCATCGCGTATAATTTTTTAGACAAAATTAACGATTATAATATTAAGTCCCCCCGCCTCTGTTTCAGGCGAACAGACAATGCGTTTTTGAAATGAATCCGATGCCAAAAATGTGTTGGGTTTGGAAAAATTCGAATAGATTTACCGGGAATTTTCCAGAAATAAAAAGCCAGTCGTGTGATTGAAATATCTATCGTGGTTCCATTGTACAACGAAGCGCAGGTTTTCGACAAACTAATGGCGCGATTGACAGCCGTTTTGGATTCGGTGTCTTTTGGTTGCGAAGTGATTCTTGTCAACGACGGAAGTTCGGACGATACGGCTGATCGCATCGAAGCCCAATGCAAAAAAGACCACAGATTTACCGGCATTCTGCTCTCGAGAAACCACGGGCATCAACTTGCAGTAAGTGCGGGGTTGTCTAAGGTCCGCGGTACAAAAGGGGCGATGATTATCGATGGTGATTTGCAGGACCCGCCAGAGTTGATTACGGATTTCTACAAATTGCTCAACGAGGGCAACGACGTGATTTACGCCATTCGCAGAAACCGGAAGGAAAGCCCGTTTAAGAAGCTGGCTTATAAGATTTATTACCGCCTTCAAAAGCGTATTTCGAACTTTAACATTCCAATAGACAGCGGCGATTTTTCGATGTTGAGTCGGCGCGTTGTCGATTTAATGAACGACATGCCGGAACAGAGTCGGTATTTGCGCGGCATGCGGGCCTGGGTTGGATTTAAGCAAATTGGTTTCGAGTACAATCGGGACGAGCGCCAGGCCGGTGAAACCAAATACAGCTGGTCTAAATTATTCGAATTGGCGTTTAACGGAATTTTTAACTTCAGCGATTTTCCGGTGCGGATTATTACCCGGTTAGGGTTGGTTACGATCTTGTTTTCGCTCGCTTATTTCGCGTATAATATTTACCGGAAGATTTATTTCGACGACGTTCCTCAGGGGTTTACGGCCACGATTTTAGCGATTATTCTGTTTAGTGGCGTTCAAATGATATCGCTTGGACTTATTGGAGAATACGTACTGCGCATTTACAACCAGGTACGCCAGCGACCGCTGTTTATCGTAGAAAAAGTCATTCGCGAAGGCCGGGAGGAATCTTTTAAAAAGACCGATTAATGCAGCACGATTACTACAAAGAGTACTACGAGTTAGAGCGCAGTCATTGGTGGTTTCAGGCCCGGGAGCAGATTTTGGGCCGATATGTTGCAAAACTCATTCAAACGGGCAAACTTCCGGATCGCAAATTAAACATTGCCAACATTGGTTGCGGCCCGGGCCGAAGTTCAGAGTATCTCTCCGCTTTCGGAAATGTAAGCTCTATAGAATACGATGCGGATTGTTGCGCTTTTGCCAGCGAACGCACGGGCCTTAACATTCAACATGGGTCCATCACCGATTTGCCTTTCGCGGACGGTGTATTTGATTTGGTTTGCGCTTTTGATGTGATTGAACACGTAGAAGACGATGCATTGGCGGTAGCCGAACTCAAACGCGTGGCACGACCCGGGGCTGTAGTTTTAATTACGGTTCCGGCGTTCATGAGTTTGTGGAGCCATCACGATGTTGTAAATCATCATTTCAGGCGTTATAATCTGGAAGCGGTAAAATCGCTTTTCACGGGTGGGGGCGGGCAAATGCTGTTAGCGTCGTATTTTAATTTTTTTTTGTTTCCACCCATATATGCATTTAGAAAAATAGCGAATTGGGCTAAACTTGGCGATAAAAGAAAAGGCTCGGGAAGCGACTTTGAAGCTTTTAAGCCCGGAGTGACAAACAAAATTTTATATGCCATCATGAAGTCTGAGAGCCGGTTTCTGAATCGCGGTATCCGGCTTCCATTTGGCGTTTCGATTATTCATTCATGGCAAAAACAAGACAATGCGAATAATTAACTGGATAAAGGACAACCGGTGGCTCGTGGGGATATTGGCGGTGGGTGCGTTTTTGCGGTTTTACAAACTCGATTTTCAAAGTCCGTGGCTCGATGAGTTGCATACATTACTTGAAGCCGACCCTGCCCAAACCCTTAGTGGCGTTTACGCCTCGCTGGTAGCCGCTGAACCCCATCCGCCCTTGTATTTTTATATTATTTATCTGCTGTTTTCTGTTTTCGGGCACTCCATCATTGTAGTACGTGCATTTTCGGCCGTAGTAGGAATAGCCGGAATATTCGCCACCTACCTTTTAGGGAAAGAAATCGCGGACAAAAAAACGGCACTTATTGCGGCGTCACTACTCTCGGTGAATATTTTTCACATTTATTATTCGCAGGATGGCCGCCCGTATTCGCTTTTGTTTTTCGGATCTGCGCTTGCGTTTTACCTGTTAATCCGATTAATTAAGAATCCCAATCCCCGCAATGCAATACTTTACGGGGCCGGAGCCTCGCTCATGCTCTATGGACATTTTTTCGGTCTTTTTAGTCTGGTGGCGCAATACCTGATTCTTCTAATCGTGCTCTGGGTGTCGCCAGCCGAAGAGAGAAAGCGATTTTTTACCATATGCGTGTTGAGCGCGGGGGGTACTGCGGTATTGTTTAGTCCCTCTATAGGGTTGTTTTTGCAAGCCGCAAATATCGAGAATATCTGGATTCCCATGCCGGGCGCAGAGGCTTACACCGAAATCTACAAGGAGTTTTTTGGTCATTCCGAGATTGTGATCGCGCTGGCGGCGCTTCCCGTTTTGCTTTATTTTTTACGTCTGTCACAACTAAACCATACTCGCAATGGGTTTGAGTCGATTATAGCGAATAAAAGCCTTTTCGGAGCTATGGTTCTCTTGCTGTGGATTGCGACGGTGCTTTTTATTCCGTTGGTGCGTACCTACACCGCCCTTCCTCTTATCGTAAGCCGATACTTTATTAATATATTACCAGCGGTCGTGCTTATTATCGCCATAGGAATCCGGCATATGAAGAGCGCCGCCGTGCGAAATGCCTTCTTGGGGGTGTTTGTTTTATTCTCGCTTAATCATCTTTTTCTGGTCAAGAAGTACTATTCGAGTGTCAGCAAGTCCCAGTTTCGAGAGGTCAGTGAGATTCTTATCAAACAAGGTGCAGCGGACGCGCCAGTGGTATCTAGTCTGAGTTGGTACTATAGTTATTTTCTAAACAACGAAGCGGTGCCTAAGTCATTGGTACAAAGCGATCTGGAAAGTTATGTCCAGAACATAGAACAGGACTCGACACTTGTGAAGCCTTTCTGGTACTCTGATGGACATGGAAGGCCTTATTCGCTATCTCCAAAGTCTCAGGAATTTCTAGCCTCTAAGTTTCTAGTCTTGGAAGATGTTCAGATGTATGGTGCCTGGGCGAAATACTATGTGCCACTTGAGAAAACTACCGACCTAAAACAGTTGCCTTTTGAGAACCCGAATGAAGTAAATCGGGATAAAGTGAACTACTTTATCGAGAGTTTTGAGGATCACGAAAGCACTGCCACCCTCAGTGGTTGGATTTATTTTTTGAACCAGACTTCGGAGCATTCAAAGATTAGTATTCTATTAGTAAGGGAAGGGGAGGTCTGGGAAGTCCCTAGCGTTACCGTCCATAGGGATGACGTTACCTCATATTTTAAAAGTCAGTTCAATTTGGCGCGCTCCGGCTTTTCGGCCATTATTCAAAAGGAGCGTTTAAAGGCAGGAACTTACACCGTGGCCATCAAGATCGGCGATTCACAAACAAAAATGAAGGCTGTTGTAATGTCCGATAAAAAAGTTGAAGTAAAATAACAGCGCACGCGTTTTTTACAACGAAAAAAAATATAATTTCGCCTAGAAAATAACGAAATATCCTAAAAATGAAGTTTAAAAATATCCTCTTACTGATTTGTATTGCGTTTCTTTCTTCGTGCAAAAACGACAATCAAAAAGAAAAGGCTACCGAACCAGATGCCGCAGTTGTAGAGGATTTCATATTTAAAGTAAAGCTTGGATTTGTTGCCGCACAAAACGACAATTTTCATATTTATTATACAGAGGACGGATCTATAGATTTCAATGAAGAACAGTCAATTTGGGCCGAGGTAAAAGGAAGTAATCAGCCGCAAGAACTTGTATTCAACCTCCCTGAAGGCGCCCTGCCTACAAACTTGCGCATAGATTTTGGCGGCGGTCCAAACCCCGAGCAAACCCAAATTATGTTACAAAAGTTTGGGATGGAATACCACGGAAAAAAATTCGAAGTGCAAGGTTCGGATATATTTAAGTTTTTCTATCCAAACGAGCAAAATACTGTTTATGACGCGTCCGCCGGGGCGTTGAAGAGAATTACACCGGACGACCAGACAGCGCCGTCCCTTTATCCGCACTTGACGTTGTCCGCCGAAATAGAGAAACTTTTAAACTAACGGGCGATTTGGTTCCGGCCCATCTCTCTGACCCGTAATGCGCTGTTTTTTACGCTGCAACCGGGAAACTAGAACCTCCTGAATGTGTACCTTGCGCATGTTTAAAGATACTCATGCAGCGGAACTTCATTAAAATCTAAATTATGATCGATGATCAAAAAAAAATGTGGCTCGACTATTCGGAAAGAATCAGCGT
>CAZTGF010000105.1:0-4637 GCA_964612955.1 uncultured Flavobacterium sp. | reverse complement strand
GAGATCCGAATGCAATTGTGAATTTCACGGCAAACGGCGCGCCTCAAACGATTGTCCTCAACGCCTCGGGAACCGCATCAATAACTCAGGTTTTTAACGCCACAACGGTGTACGCGCTTGTCAGTGTCACCAATGCAGGAACGCCTTCATGTACGCAACCCTTATCCGAGTCCATTACAATTAACGTGGTTCCGCTGCCCGAGGTTGCCATTCCCGGAACGGTATTGTTTTGCGCAGGAACTACGGCCACCGTAACACTGAACGGAACGCCCGGGGCTGTACTCACTTATTTGATCAACGGGAATCCCACACCTCAAACGGTGGTTTTCGATGCAACGGGAGTCGCCACGCTAACAGGCTTTAGTACGACAACATCGGTCACTCTGGTAAGTGTTTCATTAGCGGTAAAACCATTTTGCGAGCGTATTTTAGGTCAGAGTTTTACAATAACCCCGATTGCTTTACCTTCGGTTTCCATATCGGTCATTGGCGAAACATCGGTCTGCGCAGGACAGAGCGCCGTGGTGCAGTTCAGTGGTACTCCGAACAGCACGGTCATTTATACCGCAAATGGAGAAGTGCAGACGATTGTGCTCAATGCGTCCGGGCTTGCATTTCTTACGTCCAGTCTTTTGTCCGAAACCATATATTCTTTAGTGTCTGTGACCGCGAATCAGGCCCCGTTTTGTTCGCAACCCCAAACCGGAAGTGTTACTGTTGACGTAATTCCTACGCCAACGGCGGGTAACGATGTCGCAGAAGTGATTGTTTGCCAAAACAGTACGCCGGTTGATTTGTTTTCGCTGCTCGGCCCCAACGCTGAAGCCGGAGGAACATGGACACCGGCGCTTTCAAGCGGCACAGGCGTAATCAATCCTGTACTGGATGCCGCCGGAATTTATTTTTACACGGTCGAAGGCACTGGCGATTGTCCCGGCGATACCGCATCGGTCACCGTGGTGATTGAGCCCGTAGCACAAGCCGGAAACGATGTTACAACCGAAGTGTGTTCGAACCAGGGCGCCGTAGATCTGTTTGCGCTGCTCGGACCTTCTGCCCAAACAGGTGGAGTCTGGACGCCGGTACTCGCGTCTGGGACGGGCGCTTTTGACCCGCTGGTGGATGCCGCGGGAACCTACACTTACACGGTAACCGTCAGTGATTTTTGTCCGGTGGATTCGGCTCAGGTAAACGTTATCGTAGTTCCGGGGCCCGAAGCTGGTACAGACGGCACGCTCGAAATATGCGAGAATTCGGGCCTTCAGAATTTGTTCGACGCATTGGGCGGCGACCCCGCGCCGGGTGGATTCTGGACGCCGGTTTTGGCAAGCGGCACTGGTATTTTTAACCCCGCAGTCGATGCGCCCGGAGTGTATACCTACCAGTTCATCGGGCCCAATCCGTGCGATGACGACGCGGCTACGGTTACGGTTAGCGTGCAACCTGCGCCTTACGCGGGAGAAGATGCGTCAGCGGTTTTGTGCTCTAACGAGCCTCCCGTAAATTTATTGACGTTGCTCTCCGGCACGCCTCAAACGGGAGGAACCTGGACTCCGGCTTTGGCTTCGGGGAACGGGATTTTTAACCCGGAGGTGGATGCGCCTGGATTATATACCTATACGGTGGGCGGTGGCCTTTGTCCTTCTGATACGGCCGCGCTGATTGTTCAGCTCATCCAATCGCCGGAGGCTGGTGAAGACGGGTTTTTGCAAGCCTGCGTTTCTTCGGGCGTCGTGGATTTGACCACCGGGTTAGACGGCACTCAGGGTGCAGGCGTATGGACCGATGACGATGCTACGGGAGCACTCGTGGGCAACCTGTTTAACACCGCACTTGTGGCCGAAGGCACCTATCATTTCACCTATACGGTAACGGATGCATCATCGCCTTGTACTACGGATACGGCTACGGTAACGGTCGAAGTATCGGCCCAGGTAGAAGCCGGAACGTTTACAGGAACCCAATACGTGTGTGCCGATGCCGCGACGTTTAACTTGTTTGACCTGCTCACCGGATACGACGAGGGAGGACAATGGACCGACAGCAACGGAGCTGTTGTACCTGCCACCGTATCGCTTGAAGGATTGCCAACCGGGCCCGTTTTATACACTTATTCTGTCACGAACGGTTGTGGCACGGATACGGTTCAGACCACATTTGTCATCGATCCGATACCGCAACTTACGAGCGTGAATATTTCGGTTCCGGGTCTTGTTTGTGCGTTTGCCGATTTGCCCGTGGCTTTAGGTGCGATGCCCGATGGAAATTACACGCTCACGTATCATTTGAGCGGTGCAAACGTTCATCAGAATCAAACCGGGATTGCTACGATTACAGGTGGTCTCGGAACGCTTGTGATTCCCGGAAGCCTGCTTGCCAACGCGGGCGCTACCACGCTCAATATTGTCAACATTCTGAATGCGGAAACCATTTGCGGAAATACAGTGGAACACGCCGCGGTGAATTTCTACGTGAATCCGGTGCCCGATCTTGCCGCGGCTGACGTTTCTATTGCGACCGTTTGCTTCGGAGAGAGCGTAACCGTTTCTATTGCCGATGCTGACCTGCTTTCGGACGGAACGTACGTGTTTGATTATTCGATCTCCGGGTTTGGCGATATCACCTTCTCAAGCGGACCCGTATCTGTAACCGCGGGTGAAGGAAATTTCTCTGTTCCGTCCAATGTTTTCAGCGCGCCCGGGGTGTATACGCTCACGATTGTCGGGATGTTTAACCAAGCTGGGGGTTGCGGCAACACGACCATGCAATATGCCGTAGATTTCGAAATTATTCCAACACCGGACCTTTCGCTGATTTTTATTACAATCAACGATGCTTGTCTGGACTTCGGCACTACGGTAACTATTGAAGGACTGTCCGATGGGGTTTATACGCTCGGTTACCAATTGTCCGGTCAAAGTACGGCGTTCGCCACGGTGGAACTTGTTGTGGAAGACGGCACGGGCAGTTTTGACGTTCCCGCGACTGACATTCCCAACCTCGGCGTTGTGAATTTTTCGATCACGCAGTTTGAGTTTGCCACGGGCGAATGCGGATTTACAGGAACGGCTCCCGCAGTAAGCTTTGAGGTAAAACCGCTTCAGACACCCGAGCTCACCTTCAGAGGCAACCTGTTCTGCGAAACGCGCAACCCCACCATCGCAGATTTAAGTGCGAACATCATCGGCAATCTTGAAGTCATCTGGTACGACAGCCCGACAGGAGGAACGGCTTATACGCCTGCGCAACTGCTCGTTCACGGACAAATCTATTACGCTACTTTTGCGCCCGGCCAAGGTTGCCAGAGTACGATAAGACTCGCCGTGGAAGTGGATCTTTCGCATTGTTTCGAGTTGCTGATTCCCGATGGTTTTTCGCCGAACAACGACGGAATTAACGACGATTTCGAAATTGTAAACCTTATTGAACTCTATCCCGATTTTAAACTCGAGATTTACAACCGCTATGGCAATCTGCTTTACAAAGGAGATCGCAACACGCCAAACTGGGACGGAACCGTATCCGAAGGCGGCCTTAAAGTAGGAAGTTCAGCGGTGCCCACAGGCGTATATTTTTTCATTCTCGAATTCAACGACGGCTATAGCAAACCGCTGCAGGGACGCGTGTACCTAAACAGATAAAATGAACCAGGTCTTCCGACATATCGTTTTTGTGCTTGGCTTTTTGGGAGCGATGGCAGTGCATGCCCAACAGGATCCGCAATACACCCAGTACATGTACAATATGAGCAGCGTAAATCCGGCTTACGCCACGGACAGTCCCGGCATTCTGAACGTGGGCGGACTTTACCGCACCCAATGGGTTGGAGCCGTGGGCGCGCCCCAGACCATCACGGCCTTTATGCACGCGCCTGTGGGCAAACGTCTCGAGGCCGGGTTCTCACTAATCAGCGACCAGATTGGCGATGTGGTGAACGAGAATAATTTTTACGCCGATTTTTCCTATAGCATCCCGTTGGGCGAACGCACCAAAATTGCGTTTGGCGTAAAGGCAGGCGCTACGTTTTTCGATGCGGATTTCAACGGATTCCAGTATTCGGACACCCAACCCGATCCGGCTTTTGCGGAAAACGTCAGTCAAATATTTCCGAATGTTGGCGTGGGAACGTATTTTTATTCGGACAGGTACTACATCGGACTTTCGGCCCCGAACCTGCTTCGGACCAAACACCTTGAGAAACAGAACGCGATTTCGACGATCGGCGTAGAGGAAATTCATTACTTTTTTACGGGCGGTTATGTTTTCGATTTGTCGGACAACCTCAAATTCAAGCCGGCATTCATGGCCCGGGGTGTAAAGGGCGCACCGATGGCGTTTGACATTACGTCGAACTTTTTGATTAACGAACGGTTCGAACTCGGCGCGGGTTACCGTTTTGACGATTCGGTAAGCGGACTTGCGAATTTTTACATTACCCCTTCGCTGCGCATTGGGTATGCTTACGATTATACACTTACGAATCTCGGGAATTTTAACTCGGGAACGCATGAAATATTTTTGCTGTTCGATTTGAATCTGAGCGGGCTTTCGGGCAAAGGCTTTGACAAATCGCCAAGATTTTTTTAACGATGAACAAGTTTGTTTTATTTCTGATCGTCACTTTGTCTTCGACCGCA
>CAZTGF010000104.1:3194-4701 GCA_964612955.1 uncultured Flavobacterium sp. | reverse complement strand
GTGGATGGACATGCGCCCGGGGTTAGGAGAGAAGACCTTAAAAAGTACATATCGGCCGGGATCAGTACCGATCACGAATGTTTCACCGCCGAGGAAGCACTCGAAAAATTGTCGCTGGGCATGAAAATTCTGATTCGCGAGGGAAGTGCTGCCAAGAACTTTGACGCGCTCGAGCCGCTGATTCGCGACCACTGGCAACAGATGATGTTTTGTTCGGACGATAAGCACCCGGACGATTTAATGCTTGGCCATATCAACGAGCTTTGCGCGCGCGCCGTGGCAAAAGGGAATGACCTGTTTCACGTTTTGCAGATGGCTTGTCTGAATCCCATCGATCATTACAATATGCGTTTGGGCCGGTTGCAGCCGGGCGATGCAGCGGATTTCATCGTCGTCGAAGATTTAAAACATTTTAAAGTACTTCGTGCATTTGTCGATGGCGAATGTGTAGCCAATCGCGGGGAGACAACCATTTCTTCCGTCGCATTTCCTACGCCAAACCGTTTCGAAACCGGAATGAAAGCCGTTTCCGATTTCAAAGTGCGTTCATCGGGCCGTAAGTTGCGCGTTATCGAGGCGATTGAAGGCCAGTTAATCACGCGCGAGAGCCATGTCGACACCCAGGCTAATGCGGATTTGCAGAGCGATGTTTCGGCCGACATTCTCAAACTTGCCGTCGTAAACCGTTATTCGGATGCTCCGGTGGCTATAGCATTTATCAAAAATTTCGGACTAAAATCGGGTGCGATTGCGAGTTCTGTCGCGCACGATTCTCACAACATCATCGCAGTAGGAACAAGCGACGAAGCTTTATGCGAAGCCGTAAATGCCGTGATTTCCCAAAAAGGAGGCATTTGCACCTGGAGCCCCGAACAAACCGAACTGCTTTCACTTCCCGTAGCCGGAATCATGAGCGATCAGAATTGCGAAACCACTGGCGCTGCTTACCAGCGCTGCGATGCACTGGCTAAAACATTGGGCTGCACGCTTAAGGCGCCGTTTATGACGTTGTCTTTTATGGCGTTGCTCGTTATTCCGGATCTGAAGCTATCGGACAAAGGGCTTTTTAGCGGAAATTCGTTTTCGTTTACGCCTCTGAGTTTTTAGACGGTTTGGTTTTGCCACCTACGATAAGAACCATTTCGCCTTTCACCGTAGATTTTTCAAAGTACGCAAGCACCGATTCGAGTGTTCCGCGTTTGGTTTCTTCGTGCATTTTAGTGAGTTCGCGCGACAAACTTGCAGGTCGGTCCGGGCCGAAATATTGAGAAAATTCGCTCAGTGTTTTCAGCAGTTTGTGCGGAGAAACGTAGAATATCATCGTGCGCGATTCCTCAGAGAGTGCGATCAGACGCGTTTGCCGGCCTTTTTTATCGGGCAGGAAACCCTCAAACACAAATCGGTCATTCGGCAATCCGGAATTCACGAGCGCCGGAACAAAAGCCGTAGCACCGGGCAAACATTCCACATCGATGCCATTTTCGACGCAGGCCCGAACGAGCAGAAA
>CAZTGF010000104.1:0-3094 GCA_964612955.1 uncultured Flavobacterium sp. | reverse complement strand
AGGTTGCCCACGGGTGTAGGCACGAGATAAAGTTTTCCCATTTACGAGAATCTTTTTTGGACGATTTCCAGAAAACGCTCCGCATATTCGTCTTTGCCTTCCCAATTGTTGTAATCGGGCCGAACCATATCGTCGATGAACATACGCGCATCTTCATAAGTATCAAACGTCATCAGTTGCGAAAGAACGCGGTTGTAATCCTCGCTGCTGTTGTTGAACAAGTGCTTCATAAACGCAATCCTGTCGTTCAGCCCGATGGTAATGCCTTTCGAAAGCCGGTCGTTCAGCGTATTGCGGTCCGAGGTTTTAGGGGCGGGCGCTTCTGATTTGGCAGCCGGAGTCGATGGGGGCGTAAAGCCGGTGTTCGCGGCCGTATTTTCTTCGGGTTTTACAAATACCGGATCGGCGTAATCTTTCCCGAGTAAATCGTCAAACGTGAACTGAGGCGCAGGCGTATCGATTGCAGGCGTATCGGCGTTTTCAGTTTTCGATTCAGATTTCGGCTCTGATTTGTTGTCCGATGGCGTTTTAGGCTCGAATTCCAGATCAAACGCGGGTTTAAATACGGGGTCAATCGTGAATTGTGCTTTTTTGGCATGGTCGAGAGATTCCACGGCTTCGGCAATCGCTTCCGGGTTTTCGGCCTTTGCCGCTGCGACTTCGGCCACAGATTCCGGTTGGTAGAAATGTTCGGTGTCCTCGAGTGTGGGCGATGCTGCCGTAACCGGAACTTCGGGAGTTTCTTTCGGCTCTTCTACGGCCGGCGGAGTTTCCTCTGGTTCTTCGGTTTCGGGGGCGGGCGGTGCGTCATCGGGTTGGTCGTCGTCTGCATCGGGCTGGTCGTCCGAGGGTTTTTCGACGGTTTGTTCGATAGGTTTTTCTTGAGGCGATTTTTGTTCCGGCTCCGGTTGTTTTTGTTCCGATGCGGCTGCTTCCGGTGCGTTTTGTTCTTCTTCGCGCTCGAGTTCTTCTTCTGACGGAATTTCGCCTACGACAACTTTTGGTTCGCCCGATGTTTTCTCAAGGGCCGATTCTGCACGGTCAAACGCTTCGGATTTGCCAATCGTGGGCTGAACCTCCGAAAAATGCGATTCCATAAACCTTAGCACCGACAGTTTTTCGTATAAATGGCGCGCCTCTTCGTGTAATACGTTAATGTCAGATTTGTTTTTGAGCAACAGAATGCGATGGGCAAGGGAAACGAGTTCGGCTTCGATTTTCTTTTTCATAATCAGCAATGGTTTTGTCTACGGGATGCGCCCGGTCGGTGTTTTTGCAACGGGATTTTGTTCAGAAGCCACTGCCCCACTTGCAAAATTTTGCTACTTTTGGGGACGGCCTTCGGGTGTAAAATTATAAAAAATCAAGGCGCTTTGGCAAGGGGGCGAAACAAATCGGCACCGCGTTTTTCACCGCTAAAAATACAAAATGTTTCTCGAAAATACAGTTAACCACAAAGAACAATTTGGCTGGATCGAAGTCATATCCGGGTCGATGTTTTCGGGCAAGACCGAGGAGTTAATCAGGCGGCTCAAACGGGCACAATTCGCCCGCCAGCGCGTGGAGATTTTTAAACCGGCCGTAGATACGCGCTATAGCGAGGACAGCGTAATTTCGCACGACAGCAACGAGATTCGCTCTACGCCGGTTCCGGCCGCAGCCAATATTGCGATTCTGGCTCAGGGCTGCGACGTTGTTGGCATTGACGAAGCCCAGTTTTTCGACGACGAAATCGTCAAAATCTGTAACGATCTGGCAAATTCCGGGGTTCGCGTCATCGTTGCCGGGCTCGACATGGACTTTAAAGGAAATCCGTTCGGACCGATGCCCGCGCTGATGGCCACCGCAGAATACGTGACAAAAGTGCACGCTGTGTGTACGCGTACGGGAAACCTCGCCAATTACAGTTTCAGGAAATCGGACAGCGACCGTTTGGTATTGCTTGGCGAAACTGAAGAATACGAACCGCTGAGCCGCGCTGCGTTTTACCGCGCCATGCACCCGGGCGAACACAGCGCTCCGGAGCGTCCGGACTACGAGATACAATCGCCGATGAACCCGCAATGATAGCCATTACTGACATTGCTTCCGCGCTTCAGGCAGCCTGGTCCGAACCTACGGCCGCGGCGCGCATCGGCCATATTTCAATCGACAGCCGATCGCTGGAAAACGGGCCACAAACGCTGTTTTTTGCACTGAACGGCCCAAACAACGACGCCCATCGCTACATAGGCGAACTTATCGATTGCGGTGTGCAGCATTTTATCGTGAATCACATTCCCGAAGAAGTCGCCGGGCACGCCAATTTTCTCGTGGTCCCAAACGTGTTGCGCGCGCTGCAGAAACTCGCAGGCTGGTATCGGTCGCAGTTTGTGTTTCCGGTCATCGGGGTTACGGGCAGTAACGGAAAAACGATTGTCAAGGAATGGCTCAATCATTTGCTCGGGCCGGAGTACAACATCATCCGCAGCCCCAAAAGTTACAATTCTCAGGTGGGCGTACCTCTTTCGGTTTTTGCGATTAACGAGCGCCACAACCTCGGCATTTTTGAAGCCGGGATTTCTACGGTGGGCGAAATGGAACAACTCGAGTCTATTATCCGGCCGGACATTGGCATTCTGACCAACATTGGCACGGCGCACGACGAAGGGTTTGAAAACATCGCCCAGAAAATAAAGGAAAAACTACTGCTGTTTTCGCGTGCGGGGCTTGTCATTTATCAGAAAAATAAAACCCTCGAAGCATTCTTTGAACCCGAAACGGCGCGAATTTGCTGGAGTTTTAAAGATAAAACAGCCGATGTACTTTTTACGCGATCGGCAAAGGCGCCCCAAAAAATGGCGGTGCGTCAGGGCAACCTGAATTTTTCGCTCGAACTTCCGTTTGCCGATGAAGCCTCTTTTGAAAACGCCGCACATTGCACGGTGCTGATGTTGCATCTGGGCTACGATCCGCCGGAGATTGTCCAACGCATGAAAACCCTTTTTGCCGTGGAAATGCGGCTTACGGTCAAAAACGGCATGCACAACACAACGCTCATCGACGACAGTTATTCATCGGACTTTCAATCGCTCAAAATTGCGCTGGATTTCCT
>CAZTGF010000103.1:3209-4748 GCA_964612955.1 uncultured Flavobacterium sp. | reverse complement strand
CCTTCGTCCAGATGAAACGTTCCTTTAAGGTGTAAATTTTCGATGGGTTTTGTTACGAGAACCTGCGCTCGTGCCGGTGCTACGCGGTCGTTTGTAATTTTGGCCGAAAAGCCGTTTGTCGCAAACAACAGGTTTCCGGTTTTAAATTCAAAGCCGTTGATTCGGACCGAAACGCCGTCGTTTTGGGCGCTAAAATCTTCGAGTGTGGCCGAATTCAGAATTTGAATGTCGTGATCTGCCGCGTCCTTGAGCAGGCGCAACATCAACTTTCCGGTTTCGACCTGGCCTTCGTAGGGGTTGTAAAGCAATTTGTCGTGGATGTTCTCAAACTGCATTGCATTCGGCCGGACCGAAAATACATCGGAGCCAAAAAGCGGTCGCAGCAGTTCGTTAACGCTGTCCATCGCTCCGAGACAGTCCGCGAGCAGTTCGGGTTGAGATTCGGGAAACAGCTCGTAACCGCCGTGATTTTCAAAGCCTATGGCCGCATCACCGTATCGCGTTCGCAGCCAGTTAAGGCCGTCCCAACGTTTTTTGACAAGCGAGAAAACCGCATCGGACGAAGAAGTTTTTAAATCCGCGGCAATTTCCGAGAGCGAACCAAAACACGCAAAACCCGCATTTTTTGTGCTTGCGCCCTGTGGAAGCAAACCGCGTTCGGCAATCAGGATTCGGGCCGATGGAAACCTTTCGCGCAACCGGATCGCCGCATTCAGGCCGACGATGCCGCTGCCGACGATTAGAAAATCGACATCGGTAAACCAGTTTTTAATTTCCCAGTAACTGAGTTGCATCGGATAATTTTTTGTAAAAGTAGCGTTTTCGCGCTTTCTGAAATCACTCGTTTTAAACAGACCGATTTTTCGAATGCATACCGCTCAGAATCCCGCTTAAAACCGTATTTTAGGCACCACAATTTTATGCCATGAAACAATTAATTGCAATGACACTGACTATGGGCGGACTACTATCGGCCAGCGCACAACAAACGATGACGCCCGAAAAACTATGGGAACTGGGCCGCGTTTCTGCCATCGGACTTACTAAAGACGGAAAAAGCGTTTTGTATAAAGTTACGCACCCTAATGTGGCCGAAAATAAATTCGACTCAAAAACTTACGTCGTTTCGATTGGGGGAGGCACGCCAAAAGAAGTGGAAAATGCAGCATCGTTGGTTGCGGATAAAAACGTGTCACCGGACGGAAAATGGTTGCTTTACCACGAAGCCGTAAAGGTGGAAAAGGTGTTGGCTCAGGATTTTTACAAGGATGTGGATAAAGCTCAGGCTCAAATTTACGAAGGGCTGAATTACCGCCACTGGGATACGTGGCACGAAGGCAAATACAACCACGTGTTCTTCCGCGAAAACAAAGACGGAAGCACAGGCACCGATATTATGAATGGGGAACCTTACGACTCGCCCCAGCGTCCGTTTGGCACAGATGAGGATTACGTTTGGTCGCCATCGGGCAAAATTGTGTATGTGGCTAAGAAAAAATCGGGCACGGAATACGCCAAAAGCACAAACACCGATTTGTA
>CAZTGF010000103.1:0-3109 GCA_964612955.1 uncultured Flavobacterium sp. | reverse complement strand
GCCGTTCGCGTGGAGCAGGTGACCGATGGCGATTTCGACGTAACGGGCATCGTGGGTTTCTCTGGCGATAAAGTTATCTTGACGCGCACTTCTTTTAATAGCGCTCCGGAGTTGTTCAGCTACGACCTAAAACGCAAAAACTGGAAACAGATCACCGCGGTAAACCATGAGGCTTATGCCAAATTGCAACCGTCGAAAACCGAAAAACGCTGGGTAGAAACTACAGACGGCAAACAAATGCTGGTTTGGGTAATTTATCCTCCCGGATTTGACAAAAACAAAAAATATCCTGCGCTTTTATATTGCCAGGGCGGCCCGCAATCTGCGCTGACACAATTTTATTCGTTCCGATGGAACCTTCAACTGATGGCCGCTCAGGGTTACATTATCGTGGCACCAAACCGCCGCGGCATGCAAGGTCACGGCGTAGCGTGGAATGAACAAATCAGCAAGGACTGGGGCGGTCAGGTCATGGACGATTACCTGTCTGCGATTGATGCGGTGGCGAAAGAGCCGTTTGTCGACGAAAGCAGACTTGGCGCTATCGGTGCGAGTTACGGCGGTTACTCGGTGTTTTATCTGGCCGGAAAACACGACGGACGATTTAAGTCGTTTATCGCGCACAATGGCGTGTTTAACCTCGAAAGCATGTACGGCACCACCGAAGAAGTGTTCTTTACGAACTGGGATTCGGGCGGACCTTACTGGGAAAAAGACAATGCTGAAGCGCAAAAAACCTATCGCGATTTTAACCCGATTCATTTTGTGGACCGATGGGATACGCCGATTTTGATCTATCAGGGCGGAAAAGATTACCGCGTGCCGATTGGTCAGGGCCAGGAGGCGTTTCAGGCAGCTCAGTTGCGCGGCATCAAAAGTCGTTTCGTGTTTTTCCCCGAAGAGAACCACTGGATTTTGCAACCTCAGAACGCTTTGGTCTGGCAGCGTGAATTCTTCAAATGGCTCAGGGAAACCTTATAAGATTCGCGGGCACAAGCCGCACTGTGCGAGATAAGTAACATCAATCCGTTTTGTGATAAAACGGATTTGGAGAGCGCAGTTTAATATTCTGCAACTTCGCGTAGGTGAAACATCGCGGCTTAAGTGCGAAATCTTTACATTTGGCGATGCTCGGAACCAAAAGCTACATCCCCGTTAAACTGTTTTTAGGCTATTTTGTATTGGTCGGGCTGCTCGTGGCGGTGGGAACGGTGTTGTTTTCTGAGCACGCCATTTTTTCGGATACAGAACGCGAAATCGCGAGTGAGAACGCCAAAATTCTAAAGGTTAACGCTTTTTTGTCGCGTGTGCACGAAAGCGAAAGTTTATCGCGCATGGCGGTACAATCCGGTTCAGATTCAGACCAACAGCGCTTTAACGAACAATATTTACGGCTGCACGCCGACATCGATACGTTAAAATCCATTCTTCGCCCGAATCAGATAAAATGGCTCGACAGCGTTCAGGACCTGCTCGCCCGAAAAAAGTCGAACATCGATGCGCTTAGCGAAATCAAACGAAAATCGACCGACCAATCCCGGGTAACGGGCGCCATTCGCGAATTGACGCGCATGGAAGAATCGCTCCGAAAATTGCGCGTCGAAGATTTTGTGCGTCCGATGGAGATCGACGAATACCGCCTCAATATTTTGCGCGAGTATGTCGATTACCTGAACGAGCAAATCCCCGACGACGAAACCAATACGCTGAGCCAAAAGACGCTCGATTCCATGCTCGTCGCCTCGCGCGTGTTGCTAAACGAAGTGCGTCAGGAAGCGCTGATCCGGAACCGTTTACTCGGGCGCGAAGAAAAAAAGCTGCTCGACAACGAATTGCAAATTTCCACGCAGTTGCAGCACATTCTGCGCGAAATTGAACAGGAGGTTTTAGAAACAACAGCGCGAACCAATCGGGAAAAAGCGTTGTCGATGAATCGCGTGATTCAGTTTATGACGGCATCGGCCATAGCGGGATTTGTACTTGCGCTCGTGTTTTCGATTGTCGTTTTCAACGATTTTCTGCGGGCCAAAAAGTACAAGGACCAGCTCGAAGTCGCGAACCTTCGGGCCCAAAACCTGTTGCGCAGCCGGGAACAACTGATATCCACGGTAAGCCACGATTTAAAAACGCCGTTAAACACCATTTCGGGCTACACCCAGCTTATCGGCCAAACGTCGCTTTCTGACAAACAGCAGTACTACAATGCCAATATCAAAAGTGCGAGTGAGTACATTTCTCGTCTGGTTCAGGATTTTGTGGAGTTCACCCAAATTGAAGCCGGAAAAGTGGCCATCGACAACACAGGGTTTTCACTGCCAGAAGTAATAAGCGAAATTGCGGCGAATGTGCAGGCTGCGTTTGCTGACAAACCCGTGTCGCTCCTCGTGGAAACAGATCCGAAGTTCAGCGTTCGCATCAAAGGCGATCCGTTCAGGTTGCGACAGATCTTGACAAACCTGATCCAGAATGCGTTCAAGTTCACTTCTTCGGGTACGATTTCGGTTCTTTCCCGGGCCGATGAAGCTGGCGGAATGCTACACATCGAAGTTCAGGATACGGGAATCGGGATTGCGCACGACAAACTCGAACTGATTTTTGAGGAATTTACTCAGGCCGATGCGTCGATCGAGAAACAATTTGGCGGCACGGGACTAGGCCTTACGATATCGCGCAAAATGGCCGAAATTCTGGGCGGCACGCTTTCCGTAAAAAGCCGTCCGGGTGAAGGAAGTACGTTTTATCTTACACTTCCGCTCGTTTGGGACGATAGTGAAATGCCCGAGCCGAAGCAACGAAAATTGCGCGTGGCGGTGATTGACGACGACCGGCAACTTTTAGAACTCACGACCGAATTTCTGCAACAGCACGGTCACGATGTGCTTGCGTTCCCGGACGCATTGTCCGCCCTCGAAGGGCTTGCGAATCAGAACATCGACCTTATTCTGACCGATATTCAAATGCCCGGAATCGATGGTTTGGAGTTTCTGGGCCGATGGGAAAAACAAAATGGGGCACAAATTCCCGTGGTCGCCGTAACTGGTCTGGCCGATGCTAGGCTTGAACATTATTTGCAGAAAGGATTTTCGGGCCTCGTGCGCAAACCGTTTTC
>CAZTGF010000102.1:0-4834 GCA_964612955.1 uncultured Flavobacterium sp. | reverse complement strand
GTAGTTGCCGTAAGCGCGTACTCGTAGGTAGCATCAGGATTGGCTGTTGCCGGAGTCCACGTTGCCTGAGCCGTATTCGCACCGGTTATCGTTACAGTAACAGCGGTAGGGGGCAAACAACTCGCCGGCGTTGTAAATGTGTACGCCGATGTCCAGTTGCTCGAATAATCGTCGCATTGGGTACGTACGAAAACCCGGATCGTCGAAGATTCAGGCAGACCCGTGACATCAACGGAAGTTACACCTGCGGCTAAAGAACCCGAAGCGAGCAAGCCCGTTTCTGAGCCGGGGCTGCCAGCGGTTCTGATCTCGTAGTCGTAACCCGATGCGTGCGCCGATGTGGACGTCCAGTTAATAGTAGCACTCTCATGCGTGATATTGGTAGCCGTGATGCCCGTTACCAAATTACAGGACGCGCGAACAATCAGATTGAATTCGCCTCGCAACGCCGGAGCACTCGAAAAGGCGCGCAGATAGTAATTCGTATTGGCTTGAACCGTTCTACTTGCGATAGCACCCGTAGTGGAACACGCTCCCGATACTTGCGTAAGACTGCCGCAAGTGCCAGTATAAAGCGCATAACCTATAACTGCATCATCTTGCCCGATAGTTCCAATATCCAACCTCGTATTGTCTCCGGAATTGAACTGATACCAAACATCGTAGTATGTACCAAATGAACTCCCACAACTTGGGTAAGCAACACCCAAACTTGGAGTAGCGCAACTGTTCTGAGCCGTAATATTTGTTCCTACTGTGATTACAGAAGCTGTAGCGCATTCATCATTAATTGATGCAGGCGTACATAAAGGTTCACAAGTCCAGTTGAGTTGAAAATCTCCTTGTGCACTCAAAGAAGTTCCCGATTGATAACCGTGAACGAATATCAGGTACTCTACGCCCGCCATGGCATTGAACATAACTTCAGACCTGAATGATCCAGTCGGACAAGCCGGGCTCATGTCTTCGTTAAAAGTCACGCATTCCAGACCTGCACACGTTCCCACAAAAACGGAAAGACGCGTATCGTATCCAAGCGATGTTTCACCGCAAGTGTTTACCGTCACTTGAGAATTGTCTCCGATGTACTTATACCAAACGCCACGCTCTGTGGTTGCAGAACCTGCCGTACCACAAGCAACGTAGTTAGCGTCAACTGTTGCGCCCTGGGTTGTACCGAAACGCGTTTGAGGCGCACCCACACAGCCATTCAGCACAATGGCATCCGCACACGAATCGTTCGTTATTAACGTGCGCATCGTTGTGGAACTCCATGTACTCAGATCATCCGGGCCGCAATCAGACCTTATATAAAAAGTAAAAGGCGTACCAGAAGGCAGTTCCGTAAGTTGAACCGTAGTGACTCCCGCAGCTGTAGTTCCTGTTTGTACAAGCCCTACAGGACCACTGCCCGCAGGAGTTGCCGTCCGAACTTCGTACACATAAGAAGCATCCGGATTCAGTGATGCAGCATTCCAGTTCACTGTTGCCGCCGTAGTCGTTATCTCCGCCGTGGTTATCCCCGTAGGAGGAAAACAAGAAGCCGTGGTTGTAAAAGTCCGCGAAGCAGACCAAGGCTCGCAAATGGTCGTCCGTACCTGATATTCAAACGCGGTGAGAGCGGATAAACCTGTAAGCGGTACGCTATTGGTGGTAATTCCCGATATGGTTTGCCACACGTCGCTACTCTGTGCCTTGTATCGCACCTCATAATCGGCAATGCCGGTTAGCGCAGGCCAGTTTGCAGTGGCGGTATACGCAGTAATGTTTGTAGCTGCACTGGTGCTCATCTGACCACAACTCGCTGTTAACGAAATATTGTCGATGGACATGGGAGGATTACTCCCCACCGAGCCGTCATTCTTCCAGGTGAAAATCAAACGTTTTGTTTTACCCATTGCATACGCAGCCTGTGCCGCCGTTAGGGTATAGGTGACCGTCTTTGTGGTGGTATCTGATGTCCCCGTGTTAGACAAAAGGTTGTACCCCGTTGTCCCTGAGGTGTACCCTGTCCAGGTAACGCTCGTGCTACTGCTCGAGGGAGTACCCGTATCTGGCGTAATGTTCGTATCTACGAGATACACCAAAAGATTATCCCAACTCGCATCCGCCCCGCTTGAACGAATGTCAAACGAAAGCGTAATCGTACTCAAACCTGCCGGGAAGGCAACATCGCGATAGAAATGCGATCGGCTCGTCTCTTGAGTGTATTCCCAGGCCGTCCCGTTTGAGATGTAAGCGCCATTCGTGCCGGTAAACCAGCCGGGAACAGTGCCCGTAACCCATTGATTTGGGCCATCGTAATGAACCAAAGTCCATCCATTGTCACCCAATGTTGGACCGTTCTCAAACCCGCCTTCTGCCGCCGGGTTTACAAGACTGACCGATTGGGCATTCGCACCGAAACTCAGCGAGAGTAGCAGGAACGCCACAACGCGGGTCCACCATCGGTTTAAGCCGGAAAAGCCCACGCACATCTGCCGGGACTTCACCCTAAAATACCCGGAAGGCCCATCGGGGCACCCACCGGATAAATCGTAGTTTAGATTCATAAATTTAATGATTGGTTAAAAAATAGAAATGATTCTGAATTTGTCGGGACGCAACTTCGCGCTAAACCGACCAGTCAACAGCGCTAACTCATAGATTGGGGTTTTAATAATATTTTTGTAAGAAACGAAAAAAAAAGCAGGTATTGCCCTACAGTTGGAACAATACCTGCAATAAATTAATAAACAATTTTTCTGGATACTACGGCTCCTGATTGGGCGTAGACTTTTACCACGAGTACCTGCCGCGCCAGACCAAGATTGTCAAACGAAACCATCACATCATGTATCGATGATTTGGCTGTGAGCAAACGCCCGCGAACATCGTAAATTTCCACGCGCTTCATCGGATCTGTGCCCGAATGTACGTGAATCACGCCGTTCTGGTTAAGCACCGTTACCGCGTTATCGAATTGCGGATTGGCGGTGCCAAGTGCCGTAGTGGTGTAGCGAAGCACAAAGCGGTTGTCAAAAGTTCCGGTTTCCGTAGCGAAAGAATAAACGCCTGATTTAAGATCGTGGACAATGCCGAGTTGCAAATCTTCGAGATATACATTCTGGTTTTCGAACAAGCCATCGGACTGAGTAAGCGCAATCTGGTACACCCCGGCAAAATTTGCGCGGTAACCCATCGGCACTACGTCTGAAACATCGAACGGCAATGCACGCCCCTGAATGGACAACGCGGCGTTATCTACTACGGAATAAAGAGATACTGGATTTCCGGCATCGGCCACCTTACCGTCAAAACCGCGGTCTATGCCGTTGGTAGCCGAAGAAACATAACCGATAAGCGTTTGTTTGCTCAACCCCGCGGCATTGCTTATGTTGAGCCACAAGCGGTGTCTTTCCGCTATGCTCTGCGTGGCGTAAGGTGAAGCACCCGGCGCAGCTATGCGGTAGAAACTGTTATTTGAACCGGCCACGCGCATGCTGTTGTCAAACCGCAACTGACCGTTAGCCGTTCCTTCTACAAAAAAGCCCTGTCCTGCGGCAATGTAACGGGTTGGCACGCTATTGTTCACGCCCGGGTTTGTGGCAACGGATCCCGTTCCAACGCCTCCGGTGTAATTGTAAATGGCGTAATCTGAACCAGTGTACTGATAATCCGTAATCGGGGTGTTGTGTGTCCAGAAGTAGAGCGTACCGGTGATGAGCGCATTGTCCGGATGATCGATAAGCGCATGAGCGTCGATAGCACTTGGATAAGGATTCCCGACGAGATTCATCGCGCTCGCACCTGCAGAAAAAATCGGCGTAGTAATGACACCGTTATTGGGCACGCCATCGAGAGAACCGCCGTTAAATACCGCATTGTAAACCGTAGGCGTCGTGCTCCAACCCTGAGGCGCGCGGATGATGTAACCCTGACCCGGATTCATGAGGGAGTTGCCCGGAACATTTACGTAAACGCCCGAATTCGCGTCAAATCTGAAGTATTTATCGGACAGTGTAGCCGGAGAAACCCCAACGAAGGTTTGCGGAAACAACGGGGACGACCAATACGTATAATCGTACATTCGGATTGGCGTAGTGTTGCGCTTATATGTAATATAACCTGCGTTTTCATTCGTTGGCGGATCGGTAACCTGAACCAGACTTGCGTTATTTTCAAACGTCAGCGTACCTCCGTTTACCTCAACGCGGTTTTGGGCGATTAGCGAATGGTTCGGCATAAACGTCACCGTTCCCGAATTCACCAAAACACTACATGCGTTAACATCGCCCGTGGACGTATAATTGCCCGCAAATATCGCGGTTACCGAGGCGTTAGGCGTGCCGTTGCTCCAGGCGACACCGTTCCAGGTAGTGGATGTAAAACTCACTGTGACAGGCAACGAGTATCCGATACAACTGCCGTTTGACAACACTGCGCGGAAATAACGCGTTCCCGCAAAAGTTCCAATTTGCGCGCCCGTGAGCGTGGTGTACGCACTTGCCGGAATATCCACCGGAGCCGTAAAGGCAGCATCGGCGCTGTACTGCCAACCGGTTACCGTGTCTGTTGTGGCGTCGAGCACAATGGGTTCCGCAAGGTTACATACGGTTTGAGTCAGCGGAAGCGCAGCAGTCCCTCCAACCGGAATTACAGTGAGTGTATGAGTGGTCGATGTGATACAAACCGGACCAGGCGTACTCGCGCTGGCGGTATATGTAGTTGTAGCCGATGGACGCGCGTAAACCATTTGTGCTCCTGTTCCCGTATACGGAATCGTAGCGGCCGCATCGGTATAAAGCCCTTCGACCGGAGACCACGTAATAGAAGAGTTCGCGCTACCTGACAC
>CAZTGF010000101.1:0-4853 GCA_964612955.1 uncultured Flavobacterium sp. | reverse complement strand
TCAGATGGAACAGGTGCTGTCCGATATTGAATCGCGGGACAACAACCTTTACCGCACGTATTTTAATACGTCGGCCATTCCCGATGAACAACGCAAAGCGGGATTCGGCGGCGTGGACCGGTATGCCCAGCTCGAAGGTTTTAACAATTCGGACCTCGTGATCAGCACTTCGAGGCGCGTGGATATTTTGTCGAAACAACTCGCGATTCAGAGCAAATCGCTTGACGAAATTGTGGCGCTCGCGCGTGAAAAGGACAAGCTGCTCGAGGCGATTCCGGCCATTCAACCCGTACAGAACGAACGGTTGACGGCGGTGGCCTCCGGTTTTGGGTACAGAAGTGATCCGTTTACCAAGGTCAGGAAGTTTCACGCGGGCATGGACTTTTCTGCCAAAACAGGTACTCCGGTTTATGCCACGGGCGACGGCGTTGTAAAGCGGGCCGATAACCGCGCATCGGGCTACGGAAACCATATTGTGATTTCGCACGGATTCGGTTATGAAACGCTTTACGCTCATTTAAGCAAATACAAGGTTAAACCCGGCACGCGCGTAAAACGCGGCGATGTGATAGGACTGGTAGGAAGCACGGGCCGAAGTGAGGCACCGCACCTGCACTACGAGGTTAAATTACGCGGCAAGGCGGTGAATCCGCTCAATTTTTATTACGGCAATATTTCGGCTGCCGAATTCGAAGTTATTTCGCAACTTGCAAATCAGGAAAACCAATCTTTAGATTAATGAAGACACAGCTCCCGCCTGAAAAAAGGTACTATTCGATTGGCGAAGTGGCGCGCGCTTTTGACGTGAATGCTTCGCTGATCCGGTTTTGGGACAAGGAGTTCGATGTGCTCAAACCCAAGAAAAACGCGAAAGGCAACCGCATGTTCACTCCAGAGGACGTGAAAAACCTGGAGCTCATTTACCATTTGGTCAAAGAACGCGGCTTTACGCTCGAAGGAGCCAAAACGCACATGAAGGCCGCCGGAAAACCCGCGATGGACAATTTTGAAATCATTAAAAAACTAAAGGGCATACGCGCCCAACTCGAACAAATCAAAAACGAATTATAAAGACAAACTATTACAAACATGAAAAAGTTTTTACCGTGGATCATCGCAGCAGGCGTTGTACTTGCAATTATTTTCTGGGTTGTTAGCGCCCGCAACCAGGCCATGCGCTACAATCAGGCGGTGGAAAAGGAATGGGGAAATGTGGAAACGGCTTATCAAAGGCGAAATGACCTCATCGGTAACCTCGTGAACACGGTAAAAGGGGCTGCTGATTTTGAGCGCGAAACACTGACGGCTGTAACCGAGGCGCGCGCAAGAGCAACTTCGGTAAACGTAGATCCCGCGAACATTACACCCGAACAACTCGCTGAATTCCAACAGGCGCAATCCGGAGTTTCGTCAACCTTGAGCCGACTGCTCCTTTCTGTAGAGCGCTATCCGGACCTGAAAGCGAACCAGAACTTCCTGAAGCTGCAGGACGAACTCGCGAGCACCGAGAACCAAATTCTTACCGCACGAACGCGTTTCAACGAATCGGTTCAGGTGTACAACAGTTACGTGCTTACAAGTCCGCGCGATATGGTGCTGGGCAAATACAAAGAGAAGCCGTACTTTAAATCTGTGGAAGGCGCAGACAGACCTGTAGAAGTACAGTTTTAAGATGGCTGAAAAATTCCTTTCAAAAGCGGATGAAGCGGATGTAATCGAAGCCATTCGCGAGGCCGAAAGCCAAACTTCGGGCGAGATTCGCGTGCATATTGAACAGCATACGGACGAGGACCATTTTGAGCGCGCCAAACAGATTTTCCATTTGCTGAAAATGGACAATACCCTGCTTAGAAACGGCGTATTGATTTACGTCGCGGTATCGGACCACCGGTTTGTGATTTGCGGCGACAAAGGTATTAACGACGTTGTGGAACCCGATTTCTGGGATTGTACCAAAGACGCCATGGCCGACCATTTTAAAAAAGGCGCCTACAAGCAAGGCCTGATTGCCGGGATTGCGCGCGCAGGCGAACGTTTGCAGCAGTATTTCCCATGGCAGCACGGGGATTCAGATCAATTGTCTAACGAAATAACGAGAAGTTAATGCCGGAAATTACCGATTTAGGGCGAAAGCTTATTGGGTTATTGCTGCTGTTTACCTCTGTAGTAAATGCGCAGTTCGATGTTCCGCCCCAACCAAAACTACAAACCAGCCTGTACGACAACGCCAACCTGCTTACCCCTGAACAACAGCGGGCACTGGAGCAGAAACTCATCCGCTATTCGGACACCACCTCGACCCAGATCGTAGTGGTAACCACGCCCACGATTAACGGCGAAAGCATAGGCATTTTAACGCCGAAGTGGGCGCACGAATGGGGAGTTGGTCAAAAAGACGAAGACAACGGAGTTTTTATTCTGCTGGCGGCTAAGGAGCGGCAGATTTACATTGCACCGGGGTATGGCGTAGAGCATAAACTTACAGCGGGCATCAACGGTCAGCTCATTCGCGAAGTGATTCTGCCCGAGTTCAAACGCGGCGATTATTATGCAGGACTCGACAAAGGGGCGGATGCGATTTTTAAAGTCCTTGAAGGAACCTACGTAGCCAAACCCAGTCGCAATTCAGGTGGCGGGAGCCCCTGGCCGATTATTGTAGGCATATTTGCAGTAATTTTCATTGCGCTGTTTATCGCGAGCCGAAAAGGAGGCAAAGGCGGTGGATCCGGCGGCAGGTTCTCAGGCCCGGATTTGGCCGATATCATTATCCTGTCCAGCCTTGGTCGCGGCGGCTTTGGAGGTTCACGCTCCGGCGGATTCGGCGGCGGAGGATTCGGCGGCGGAGGATTCGGCGGTGGCTTCGGAGGCGGAGGGTTTTCAGGCGGCGGTGCCGGCGGAAGTTGGTAAGCGCAACCAAACATTGATCCCGGCCAGCAACATTCCCAACACAAAAAGCCCGAACAACCGGTCGTAGCGGCTCAGCCAAACGGCGCGTAATACACCGCAAACACACACGGCAAACATTACTACAAAGAACCAAAACAGCAGTATCTGAACCATCTCGTCAAGCGTTAATGGAACCGCGATCCGCGTCGTTCGGGTTTCTTGCCCGTGAATTTCTCGAGTTTGTACGTGAGTGAGAGCATGGCGTAGCGCTTAAGTACGGTGTTTTCCTCATCGACAATCGTCGTCGGAGAAATGGAACGCGTCGCATTCTGGTTTTGGTTCAGCAAATCGTACACCTTTACTTTGGCTAGCAGTTTCTCGTTGAGGAAATTATAGCCGAGGCTCATGTTCCAGAGGTAAAAATCCTTTTTAAAACCATCGGCAATATTGGAATTGTACGTGTAGCTAAAGTCATTCCCGAACACGACGTTTTTGGGCCAGTAAGAGGTAGTTTGAAGCGTAAAGCGGTGCGTAACGTTATTGACCTTGTCCACGAGGTAATTCTCGTAACTCGTTTCGCTGTACGTAAAATCGTATCTCGGACCGATGCTGAGCAACTCACCGTAGTCGTAATTAAAACTGATTCTCGGCGTTACACGTAGGGCATCGGCCTCAAAAGCGGCGCCTTCGACAAATCCTTTGCTATGCGTAACACTTCCTCCTAGACCGAGGCCGAAACGCAGCGAATGTGCTTCTCTCTTAATCGTCCGATTCCAGTTGCCACCGGCCCAGGCATTGTAACTGCCTTCGATATTTACATAAGTTGTGGTTCCCCTGCGGCTTTCGTCATAGGTTGTGAACGACACAATCTGTGAGTCGTAGAAGTTTCCGCCTGCGTAAAAGCTGTATCCCGATTTTGCCGCAAAATTGTAATCGCGGAAACTCATGTAGAAATAATGGCTTTTATTCGGGTCGATGGCCGGATTTCCTATGTATGTGTGCTGAGGATTTGACAAATCTTCCACGGGCAGAATTTGAGAGGCCGACGGGAAGTTCACATTGTAATTGTAATTTAACCAGATGGAGGACGACTTAGAAAATCTTATATTCCCCCAAAGGTTCATGTGCGGCAACAAATAATCTTTTGCAATCGCGGTCTGTTCCCCCAGATAGCGCGAGTTCGCGTCAAATTTCACGATCGATGTTCCGAAACTTCCGTTGACCTGGAAATTTTTCTTCTGAATCGAGAGCTCGGCCGCTGGCGTTGTCGAGTACTGGCTGCTTTTGAGGTAATTGCTGAGTAAATCGTTGTAATCGGCATAAAAGCCGGCGGCATTTGCGTCAAATGTCGATCTTTCCGAGATCTGCTGGCGACGTTCCTGCTCCAATGTAAATTTAAGGGCAAGCGAATCGCGTAAAGGTTCGGCGTATTCGGCGTAAAACCGGTAAGTGTCCGTAGTGTTGCCCTGCATTTCCAGCTGGTTCCGGTTGTCGGTTTCGGTGAGTTCGGTGAACCCGTCCTGATCCGTATCGGTATAAAAGTTATTGAAGGAAATACGCCTGTCGTCTCGTTCCGCGCGGTTATTTTGGGTATTTAATCCCAGGGTTGCGTACCGACCCGTTTTGGCAAACCGGCGCGTGAGGTATGCTTCGACTTCCACATCGCGGGAATCCCCTTCGCTAAACGAATCGTCCTGATTTTCCCGGGCGAGTTGTCCGTTTTCGTTTCGCGTTTCTGACCAGCCTGTGGACGCGTTTTTATTCCGGCTTAAACCGATTCTCGGCATCAGGCCAATGGTCGTAAGCGAGTCCAGTTTGTATTGCAGTTCAAAGTTGAAGTTGTGTCCGAAATTTTCTGTTTCAGTGTCCGATTCGGAGACGGTTGTGAACGTGCCTTCGGGCAAAAGTGTTTCCACGCGGCGGCGGTTGGCGTTATCGCTGTTGGAATTTGTAAAAAAATAACTGCC
>CAZTGF010000100.1:0-4904 GCA_964612955.1 uncultured Flavobacterium sp. | reverse complement strand
GTCACTTATCTTAGCAAATAAACTGCAAACGAAAAAGCAGCGGCCAATAACCCGGAACCATGGAAATCAAACAACTGACATTACTGACGAACAATCTGGCCGAAACCAGACGTTTCTACACAAAAACGATCGGCCTCAAAACGATGGGCGAATCCGAATCCAGTATTTCATTTTTGGCCGGAACTTCGGTGCTTAGGTTTGAACTGACCGATGCAAACGAGCATCCGACCTATCATTTCGCGTTTAATATTCCATCGAACAAATTAAACGAAGCTCTCACGTGGGTCCGCAGCCGTACAAGCTTGATCGACATCGAGGGCAGTTGTATCGCAAATTTTGACAGCTGGAACGCAAAAGCCATCTACTTTTTCGACAATAACGCTAACGTCTTGGAATTCATTTCAAGAGACGACTTAAACAATCCATCGGCCTCACCTTTCACCGTCGATAGCCTACTGAGTCTTAGCGAAATTGGAGTGGTTACCGATGAACCGATAAAACTCGCCGAACAAATCATAGCCGAAATGCGAACCGAATTCTTTGCGCGCGGTCCAAAAGCTAAAGATTTTGTCGCGGTCGGAACAGACAGCGGATTGTTCGTTATTTCAAACCCGGACCGAAACTGGTATCCATCGGACCAAAGAGCCGAAAAATGGAAAGTCCGAGGAAAAATAGCATCGGACCAAGGTGAATTCGAATTTGAATACAACTGATCGCCCTGAAACTTGGCCGGCTTATGCCCGAAGAACCGAAACTCAGCCCTTACCGGCCAGAATCTTTAGAGAACCGAATTATATGCCAGCGTTTTCCCGAACTAGTTTTTACCTAACTTTTCGATATTGAGCTTTGCCGAAATATAGTTGTAAGCAACATTGAGGTAGGTGTTTTTCTGTTTTTGATAATCGTAATCAACCTGGCTCAGTTCCCCGATCGTTAACCTGCCCTCGGCAAACTGCTGCCGGGCAAGGCGAAGATTGCTTTCGGCAAGTGCCATGTTTTCGTTAGCCCGTAAAAAATTTCGCTCAAACAGCGCCGCTTCCCTTACGGCCGATGCGTACTCCATACGGTTCGCATTGCGCAAACTCAAATACCGCAATTCATTAGCCTGCCGCTGCAATCTCAACTGCGAAATGGCTTTTTGGCGTTGCAATCCTTCGGTTAGCGGAAGCCTCACTCCCAAATTCACAAAACTGTTTCCGTTCCAGTTCGATGATTTCAGAATCTCGAAATTGTTGTCGAAATAGTTAGCGCCAAAATACCCGTTTAACGTGAGCGAAGGCCAAAACCCGTTAGCAGTGGCTTTTATTTGCGCCTCAATCAGCGCATCCTCCTGTATTTGCTTGTTCAGTGTAAAACTGTTCAATGTGTCTATGGCCGTTTCGCCCCGATACGATTCAAACAACGACTCCAGATTATCGGCAAATTCAATTTCAACCCGCTCTTCCGGTGCAAAGCCCATCGCATTCAACAATCGGTCTTTGGCGTCTAAATAAATATTCCGCGCTTCATCAAAAAGAGTCAGCGTATTGTTCCGGCTCGCCTTAACCTCGTTTAGCGCCGACAAAAGCAACCGGCCTTGCTCGAATTGTTCGCGGCTCATCTTTAAAAGCGTCGATTTCGCGAGCGTGTCTGCCTGTGCAAGCCTGAGCTGTTCCGATGCAATCAACGCCGCAATGTAAGCCGAACTTACGTCAAAGGCAATCTCCCCGGCCCGTTGGTCGTTCTCCAGCCGGGCGATTCTCTCGCGAATTTCGGCCTCTTTCACAGCCAACCTGTTCTGCGGATTAAAAAGTTCAAAACTCGCGTTGATTCCCGCATTCGAGGTCCATTCCGTAGTGAATTTAAGCGGGCGTAACTCTGCTTCGGGCGCGCTTGGATCGAACGCATTTGCAGGTACAGGCGTTACGGGAATGATCAGATTTCTTTGCAAGTTGAAATCGGTGTACAATTGTGGCAGCCGCTTTAACTTCGCCTCAGCAAGCGCTAAGGTGCTGATCGATGCATCCAGACTGGCGGCCTTTACCTCGGGGTTATTCTCAAGCGCAACCGATCTGGCTTTTTCAAGCGTTAACTGCAACAGCTGCCCGGATTCCTGTGCAATGGAAAGCATCGGAACCAGCAACAACACAAGAAACAGAAATCGCCTTTTTATCGAAACTCGAAAACATCGTACATTTTTCATCGCGTAGGTTTAAAGCATTAGAAAATCGACGCCGGTTCCAGCTTACTGATTTTTAGCACGGCGAAAACCGAACCTCCGATCGACATAAATAGCGATATGCCCAATAAAATCAGAATCAGCGGAACGTCCAGCTCTATGACGAGCCCTGCGCCGGCGACCGCATTTTTAAACAGCAGAAGCAACAACAGCGCAATGCCCAATCCTATCAGCGCAAACAAAAGCGATTGCGTAAATATTAACCGGCTTACAAAACCGTTGGTTGCTCCAATGGCTTTCAACGTTCCGTAATCGACCAATCGGTCCAGAGCAGACGAATAAAGCGTAAGCCCGATAATAAAAAAACCGCTTACAATGGCAAACAGAATCAACGAGCCAAAACTCACGCCCATGTTCGAAGTCGTCAAAATTTCTGACACCGTTGATTTTGCAAGAACCTCAGCATTCCATGCCTTTACACCGTAAAACGTACTGTTAATGCGGTTTGCGACTGCCGCAGCATCGGCCCCTTCTTTTACTTTTACAACGATAATACTCAGTTTATCGCTCGGAAATCCGCCGTAAAACCGGGCGTTACTGATATTCGTGAACATATAATAAGCCCCGAAACTCTGCACGTTTTTGGTCAGTAGTTTTATCACGGCTTGTTTGTCGTTAATTTCCATCGGTTGGTTTAAGCTCAGTTCCACGCCGTAGTTTTTAGAATCAAATAATTCGGCCGACATCGCATTTCCAAGCGCGAGTTCATGTAGGTTTCCGCTCACAATTTTAGACGGATGGGGACCTGCGATAAACAGCGGTCCATCGCTCCCCACCAGGTTTACAGGCGAGGATTTGCTTCCTTCAAACGTAACCGACGCATTCGCCACGACGATCCCGTAACTTTCCGCGACGCCTTCGATGCTTTTTACTTCCTGCGCAATCCGCGCATCAATCCAGCTTAGTGCGTTAATATTCCCCGATATATTGTCGATGATCCAAATGTCGTTTTCACCGGCGTTGGAGTTAATAATCAATCCGCTCATAAGCGAACTCAAAAACCGCAACGTGCCCAGCTGCTGACCAATCAAAAATATGCTGATCACGATGCCGACAATAATCCCGATGCTTTTGGGTTTGTCGTACCTCATAAATTTATATGCCGTTTGGATCATACCTACCGCACGTTTATTTTACATTCTACTTTTGCATTAATGAGCAGCGGATTTTCAGAAGCAACAGACGCTTTAAAACGCCTCACGCGACGGTCGGTTGTTTCTCCGGTTTTCTCGTAGAAAAGCGATTTGTTTTCAAGCATCAGCGAAAGGTAGGTAACCTCTCCTCTGGCAATAACGTCGCTGCTTCCAACATAATTTACCTCGAGCGCCTGGCCGATTTTTACGCGGTCTGCGAACATTTCATCGATTTCTCCGTGCAACACCAATTCCCCGGCAGCCACGAGTCTGGCAAATGGCTCCAACGCGTTTATGGCCGATCCGGTCTTTACGTCAAAATCCACCAAAGTTCCATCTTGCTTTGCGGTGACCACTCTGTTTTTTGCGTTCAGTTGCGCCTGAGACAACCTGTTTTTCAACGCTGTTAACTCGCTCAAAGCCACATTAAGTTGCGCCCGTGCCGATTCAAGGTTGGCCACGATGGTCTGCCTCTCGTTTTCTTTGGCCGAAACGTTCTGGCGCGTATCGGCTCCCGTGGCTGCAAGTCTTTTGGTAATGGCCAGATCTTGTTCTTTTTCCCTCAAACTCGCTTCGTATTGTTTTATGTCGGCCCTGTTCGCATCAATTCTCGATTGCTGGGTAACGATTTCCTGCCGGGCCAGTGCTGCTTCAAGCGCCTGATTATCTTCCTCGAGCCTGAACAACGGGTCACCTTTTTTGACCTTATCGCCTTCTTTTTTGTAAAGTTCCACAACAATGCCCGAAACCTCCGCCGCCAGATCGACAAAACCGCTTGACGGCTCAACTTTGGCTATGGCTGCCACAATGCGAATATTCCCGGGCCGGCTTAAAGAATCGGTTCTTTGTTCAGCTTCCGCCGGTTTCTTATCGCTTCCGCCACAGGCTGTGAGCAAAAAAAGTAGCGTTAAGGCCGATATATAATGGCATTTTATCATCATCCGTTATTTATAATCTTCTTCGTTTTTTAAGGTATCGGAAACTACGCCTTCTTCTACATAAACAATGCGGTCTGCAAACGGTCGAAGGCGCAAATCATGCGTTACCACAACCACAGCTTTCCCGCTCTTTGCAAGGTCTTTGAGGTCATTCATCACGCTTGCTGCGCTTTTTGCATCTAACGAAGCGGTGGGTTCATCGCACAGAACAATTTCGGTATCGGTAACCAATGCCCTTGCAATGGCCACGCGTTGTTTTTGTCCGCCGCTTAGTTTTTTCGGAAGATTCTTTTGGCGGTCGCTCATGTTGACTTTGTCAAGCGCGGCAACGGCTTTGGTTCTCGCAGCGGCTTTTGAGTCGCCTTTCAACAACAGCGGTTGCATCACATTTTCGAGCGCATTTAAAGGCGCAATCAAATTAAAATGCTGAAAGACGAAACTAATGTTATTGAGCCGTATGTTCGCGAGCTGCTTCCCGGAATAGGTTGTAATGTCATTTCCGTGTATAAACACCTTCCCTTGCGTTGGATAGATCACGCAGCCAATCAGCGACAATAGCGTGGTTTTGCCCGAACCCGACGGCCCCATAATCAGCATAAGCTCGCCTTTATGAAT
>CAZTGF010000099.1:3717-4962 GCA_964612955.1 uncultured Flavobacterium sp. | reverse complement strand
TTTTCGCTCGTAGATTCCTCGGTGACAGATTATTTTGTCACGCTGGCCAATGCGCTGTCCGAATCGGCAAAAGTTGTGATCATAGCAGACCGCATCGGCAATCATCCGTATACATTGGCCAAAAACATAGAGGTAAAACAATGGCCCTCCGGCCGTCCTACCAAATGGCGCGATTTTGTGTTCCTGTACCGGTTAATCCGAAAACATCGGCCCGAGATTGCGATAAGCATGTTCGGCTCGGTCAATGTCATGTTGACTGTGGCTTTTTTAGCCCGCGTAAAGCACCGTATTGCCTGGGCGCGAACGGTTTCAACGGCGTTTAAGTCATCGGCTGCGATGCGTTGGCGCAAACGTCTTGTGTATAAACTTAGTACGCGGATTATTGCAAATTCAGAGGCTACGCGCGAGGATCTTTTGCAACGCTTCGGAGTGGATTCGCGGCGGATTTCTGTATTTCCAAACGCGGTCCGACGCGCTGATTTTGCGCAGACTCGCCCAAATCCAAACAAAATTGTCTACGTGGGGCGCATGCATCCGTCAAAAAATGTAGGCGTAATCATCGACGCATTGCCCGCAGTGCTCAAATATTTTCCGAACATTGAACTCGAACTGCTCGGCGGCGATACAAACGGCGCTGAAATCAAAGCGCTTGAACGGCGTGCGGCGGAACTCGGCGTTTTACCTCAGGTTCGGTTTTTAGGCAGTCAACCAAAACAAAAGGTACTCGAAGCGCTGTCATCGGCCTGGTTTTCTGTAGTCCCTTCGCTTGTAGAAGCTTTCGGATTTGTAGTCATTGAAAGTTTTTCGGTCCGATGCCCCGTAATCGGCTCTAACCGCTCCGGAGTTTCGCTAATCGTGCGCGATGGGCAGGACGGTTTTCTATTCGATCCCACATCGGCCGGGGATCTGGCTCAGAAAATGACAACGCTGCTTGGAGATGCCGAACTGCGCGATCGTTTTTCCCGACTGTGCTACGACAACTTTTTGAACCGATACGAGCTCGAAACATCTGTTCAATCGACAGTTACTTATTTGCGCGGCCTATGAAATTCTGTATTATTACGAGCACGCCCCACGGCACAGAAAACGGAACCTATTACGCTTACGGCCCTTATGTGCGCGAGATGCACGTTTGGTTGCAGAATGTGTCGCGTACCGAAGTCGTGGCCCCGATGTCACTAAAGAAACAAAATCCGATCGATGTCGATTATCCTTCGCACGGCGTAGAAGTAAAGGCCGTTCCCG
>CAZTGF010000099.1:0-3617 GCA_964612955.1 uncultured Flavobacterium sp. | reverse complement strand
AATCCGATCGATGTCGATTATCCTTCGCACGGCGTAGAAGTAAAGGCCGTTCCCGGGATTCATTTTAAATCGGCCGGTGCGATTCTTTTTGCGCTTTTGGTTATGCCGTGGATTTTATGGCGGATGACCTGGGCAATGTTTCGGGCCAATCACATTCATTTGCGATGTCCGGGGAATCTGGGATTGTTGGGTTGTTTGGTGCAGATTTTATTCCCGTTCAAGAAAAAGACTGCGAAATATGCCGGCAACTGGGATCCGGGATCTGATCAGCCGCTTTCGTACCGATTGCAAAAATGGATTCTTAAAAACCCATGGCTCACACACAATATGCAAGTGTTGGTTTATGGCGAATGGCCCGGAAGTTCAAAAAACATCAAACCGTTTTTTACGGCCACTTATACCGAGGCGCAGAAAACGCCCGTATCGGCCCGAAAAGTTCAGTTCCCTGTGCGATTTGTTTTTGCGGGAACGCTCTCGGGTGGCAAACGACCAGATTACGCAGTATCGCTGATTGAAATCTTGTCTCGCAAAGGAATTCCAGCCGTCCTCGATATTTTTGGAGAGGGGCCGATGCGCGAAATTCTCGAACGACAAATTGCGTCCGGAAATTTGCACGATCAAGTGACGCTACACGGAAACCAGCCGCTCGAACGCATCAAAAGCGCTTATGCCGAATCGCATTTTGTGATTTTACCGTCTAAAAGCGAGGGATGGCCCAAAGTGATTGCCGAAGGAATGTTTTGGGGCGCCGTGCCTCTTGCAACGCCGGTTTCCTGTGTGCCGTATATGCTCGGACAAGGAACGCGCGGGTTGTTACTCTCTTTGCAGGCCGAGCAGGACGCACGCCATCTGGCCGATTTAATCGCGGATGAACACCGCTACCGCGGAATGGCAAATCAGAGCATTTCGTGGTCGCGCCGATTTACGTTAAATTTGTTCGCTTCAGAAATCAAGTCGCTGCTCCATTCATGAGAATTCTCCAGATTATTGATTCGCTTGCTGCGGGCGGTGCCGAACGCATGGCCGTAAATTATGCCAATGCGCTTCAGTCCCGTGTGGCGTATTCGGGGCTCGTGGTCACCCGGCGCGATGGTCCGCTCAAACAGGCGTTGTCCGCGGAGGTTGAGGTACTGCTGCTCGATAAAACGCGCAAACTGGATGTAGGCGCGATGATGCGGCTGCGGAAATTCTGCAGAACGCGAAAAATCGATGTGGTTCACGCGCACGGTACTTCGTTCTTTACGGGATTTTTATTGAAACTTTTATTGCCGAAAATACGCCTGGTTTGGCACGACCACTTCGGCCATCGGGACAAGCAGACGTTGAGGCAGAATGCGGTTCTTTGGTTATGCGCCCGTTTTTTTTGGGGCGTTATTGCCGTGAATCGCGATCTGGAGTGCTGGATTCAAGAAAAACTCGGCCTTAAGACTTGCATTTACCTGCCGAATTTTACAGCGTTGGACGATAAACCGCCCCCGGTTCAAATGCACGAAAAAGCTGGAAAGCGCATTTTATACGTAGCCAACCTGCGCAATCCGAAAAACCATCTGCTCGTGGTTCGCGTGGCCTCCGCGCTTAAAAATACGCATCCGGACTGGAGTTTTCATTTCGTGGGCGAGGACCGGGCCGATGAATACGCATCGAAACTAAAAAGCGCAATCGCCGCTGAGGGACTCCCGAATGTTTATATTTACGGCCAACAGCAACACGTATCTTCGTGTATTGCCCAAAGCGATATTTGCATTATCGCGAGTGATTCCGAGGGTTTGCCCGTGGCGCTTGTTGAATACGGCATGCACCGAAAGGCGGTCGTGTGTACGAATGTTGGCGAAATGCCGCGCATGGTTAAGAACGGAACGTCGGGATTCGTGGTTAAGGCCGCAGATGTGGTCGCTTTTGAAACCGCATTGAAAACACTGATCGACAATCCGGAAATGCGCGTGGCTTTCGGGAAACAACTCTATTTAAAAATCCAATCGGAACACGCGGAAGAGGCTGTGATGAACCGCTATTTGGAGTGGCTTCCTCAGGGCGAAAAAAATGCGTTATATGTTTAGGAACGAGAAAATTTTTTTCCTTCATGTCTTATTTCACTGTCTTTTGGCTGGGGGAGTATTCTTGTATCGACCTTTCTCCGTGGTGTTTGCCATAGTAATACTAGTGGCGTGCACGGTGCGGATTTTCCAAACCAAGGACAAAAATCATGAAGTTCTCATGGCCTGTGCTTACGTGGTAGGCATTGAAATATTTTTGCGTATCACAGGGGGCAACTTTATTTACGAGTACGGAAAATACGCCATTCTTATTTTTGTTCTTCACGGAATGTTGTATCGAGGCGCTGCCAGAAGTGCGTTACCTTATTGGCTTTATATTCTATTGCTATTACCTGGTGTTATTTTTTCGCTGAATTCGATAGATTTGGATGAAACTTTCCGGAAGTCTATAGTTTTCAATATTTTGGGACCTGCTACCTTGGGGGTAGGAGCGTTGTATACCTATCGGCGTTCCATTACCCTAGACCAAGTTCACCAGTTATTGTATAACCTCGGATTGCCAATTATCAGCGCCGCCGTATATCTCTTTCTCTATACACCGAACGTAAGGGATATTATCACTGGCACTGGCTCCAACTTTGCCGCCTCAGGCGGTTTTGGCCCAAATCAGGTTTCGACAATCATGGGGCTCGGTGTATTTATATTCATTTCACGGATTCTGTTTCGTTCACCTACAAAACTATTTCTCGTTTTAAATATCGCAGTAACGCTACTTGTTGCATATCGGGGATTGGTTACTTTTTCACGCGGCGGAATGCTTACGGGCGCTATCATTGCCGTGGCACTATTCTTCATAGTTTATTTCAGGACGCGGTCAGCGAGCCGTCGGAAACTTCAAATTGCGCTTGGTGTTATCGTAGGAGTCGGAATAGTGGTATGGAGCTACACGCTAACACAGACCGCCGGTCTCATAGAAAATCGATACGCTGGAGAAGATGCGTTTGGGCGAAAAAAAGAGTCTCAATTTACCGGCCGTGAGGATATAATAGCATCAGAATTAAAGTACTTTCTGCAAAATCCCATTATGGGGGTTGGTGTGGCGGTGGGCGCGCGGTTAAGAGAGCAGGAAAAAGGAGTACTTGTAATGACGCACAACGAAATAACAAGAACAATTGCCGAGCACGGGGCTTTAGGAATTCTAGCCCTCTTAATTTTGTTTTGGATGCCGTTGGTATTGTACTTAGATAATAAATATCACATTTACTTCCTCAGTTTTTTTATTTTCTGGCTATTGACTATTAATCATTCTGCGATGCGCTTAGCTGCACCGGGCTTTCTATATACGCTCACGTTACTTCGTGTATTACCGATAAAATCAGAAGAGTAGGTGAGCACTCCGAGTTCTGTTAAACACATCTAAAAATATTATCTTTGAGTTCTGATGAATATCCGCCTAAGAATCTACGAAAATAATGGTATGAAATTTTTGCGATCGCGGCTCTGTGCCCCGGCTTTGTTAAACCCGCGCAATGAAAGGTAAACGACTCCTGTATATCGGTAACAAGCTCATGGCGCACGGGCAAACGGCCACCACAATTGAAACCCTTGGTCCGCTTTTCGAGC
>CAZTGF010000098.1:0-5170 GCA_964612955.1 uncultured Flavobacterium sp. | reverse complement strand
TTCCTGAAATTCTTGACGGAGAAAAACAGGATAATAGAATTCGACAAAGAGCATTTAGGGACTATTTAAAGGACTTATTGCCAATTGAAAACGGTTTCAACGCGACCTTAAGAATTCCTTATCACGTGACGAACAAGAACATTAAGGACTTTACATTTATTGAAATTGAAAATGTGAGAAAGTACATTTTAGAAAATAGATTTATATAAAAAAACGTGCTATAACAGCACCTACCCGCAAGTGGGGTTTTCGTGCTTCGTAGGACAGAAAAGTATAAATTTGAAATCCAGTTCTTCGTAGAAAGTTCAGCGGTAAAAATCCCCACCTTCGGGTAGCTGCAAAACGTTGTGCAACAGCCGATTATCAAGCGTTCGAAATTAGAATCTTAAAAATCAATTCGGTCGCCGGGTTTTAAAAAGCCTCTCTCCTATTTTCCTTTTCCAAACTTCTCAGCCCGTGAAATTGCGTTTTGAAAATTAACGAAACTCAAAGCTTTGCGCTGAGGAACTGGACGAAATGAAATTCGGAACGCAAAAGGAACTGGACTCAATGAGGAACGCAGAAAAACGCAGCGCAAAAGTTTCGCAATTTCACTTGTTGTCGTTTTTATCAAACTTATTTACGGCTGAAACGATTCAGAGATCAACATTGTGGGAAGCGGACGAAAACCAAAAAAACCGAAAAAAAACTGGGCTAAGGCTTTTTAAAACAAGGGCTGTGTTTTTCAAATTCAAAAAGAACGGCCGTCGCACAACAGCGGCTACACGCCATTGCTGGGTTTTTCGTTCCGCAGAAAGTACTCAGTTGGCGCGAGCCTCTCGTTCGTAGCTATAATCATCAAAGCTTTTGTGCCTTCGCGCCTTCGCGGTAAAAAAACTTAAACACAGCAAAAAAAAACGCGCGAATCTCTCCGCGCGTTCTATTAAAAGTATAATCATTATCGTTTTAAAACTTTCGATACCTGAACATTATTTACGCCCTCGATCCGCAGTAAATAATATCCTGCAGTAAGCGCGGACATGTCGATCCTGTTTTCTGACGGGTTTTTTACCGTGCGGACCAGCCTGCCATCAGCCGAGAAAATGTCGACTTTCAGAATCTGCTCGTCTGTTGCGATGATGCAGAAATCCGTTGCAGGATTCGGATAGATAACAAACGAAGCGGCATTGGCGTCCGTTACCGAAAGTGTCTGGATCGTCGTATTTACCAAATTGGTGACGATCGGATAATTGAAGTCAAAATAGATCTCGGCGTCGTTCGTAAACGTGTCGCCATTCTGGAGGCTTTCGTTTAACCTGATCTTGAAGAGGACATAGCCGTCATTTGCATCATCTTCAAAAGGAAGGTCGATATCTTCGAAAACGAAACTGACCTTATTGCCTTCAATCCTTGTAACAAATGGATGGCTTCCCGATAGCGGAACCAGGCTTGCGATATCAAATTTTGCCGCATCGATCTCGTCGGTGACCGTTACATTTACCGCGCTGCCGTTCCCCGTATTTTCAAAACGGATCATATAATGTACATACGAACCGACATATTCATCGGATACGACATTGCCCTGCAGGCACGTTTTGTCGTTCGGATCATACGAGTTCACCAGCGTCTGGGTCAAATTAAAAGTGTTGTCCGACAATACTTCATCTCCTGTTTCAGGGGAAATCGCCGCAACAAGCTGCAGAAGATCGCCACCATTCAACGGCGGATTGTCGGTCGGTGTGTTCAGGGTAAACCTCAGATAGATATCTCGTGATTCGAAAGGCCACAAATCGGTATAATTCCACGTTAGCTGGTTCCCCGATGCGGTTGCCGATGGCGTAGCCTGATCCAGTGTCATCACCGTATTTGGAAATGTCAGGACGACCTGTCCGGAAACCAATATATTGCCTTTGTTTTTATACAGTAGTTTATAGATGCCGCTAAATCCGGGACGGACTTCACTGATCGGGATCAGCACCACTTCAACATCCTGGTGCGATCCGTTTGGCGTAATGCAGAAATCCTGCACGAGCGGATTTACCGCGCCGGGGAAGGTTACGTCCAGCGATGACGGGCTGATCGTAAAATACTCCGGATTTTCCATTTTCGGCACTACCGTATAAGTACCTTCAGCCATGCCAATTCCATAGGAGCCCGTGTAATTCGCGATATGATAATTGGTCTGGCTACCATTCGAAATTTCGTATTTCAAAAACGGAAAATCGATATCCGAAGCGGTGCATCCGTTGACATCATTGTCCAACTTATTCTGGCCGACGAGATAGTAATAGTCTTCGCCTAGCAGCAAAACCGACTTGCCATCGACGGCATTGTTATAATGATCGAAAAGTCCTCCGACGAAGATCTTTCCATAGCGGAGCGTCGTTACAAACTCGGCATGATTGTCGAACGTTTTTAATTCAAAACCGGTATCGATCGTGCCATCTGAATTTGCGCGGTAAATTTCTGCGATTTCACCTAAATAATGTGTCAGGATAACGATCTTGCCATCGGGTTGCACATTAAACGCGACCGCGCCGGTATTGAGCAAACCGCTTGAAAAGGCAGTATCCACAACGCCGCTTGCACTGCGTTTCACCAGGCCGCCACCATTTAAATATAGAAGAGATCCATCGCTGCCGATTTCAAGATTATCTACCCACGCGGTATTGCTCGGGAACGACGAATCATAGCTGCCATTACTGTTTAAGATAAAAATCCTCCTTGTAAGGGACGCGGTGTCGCCAACAAGCGCAATCTTGCCATTGGGCATCTGCCTGATCCTGCTTTTGTTGCTTATCACGCCTGCATAACTGAAGTTAAACGTGCCGTCCTGTGCGCCTGTCGGAAGAAGCCTTCTGACGCCACTGCCCGGAAAACTGCCGTTGCCTGTGATAAGGATATTTCCCGTGGCGGGATCAATGTCGAAATCTGCCGGTTGCTGCTGCCACGCGCCAAGGCCGTATGCGACACTTCCGTCTGGATTCAGCAATACGAAATTAAAATACTCCGTTCCGGCATAAGTGTATTTGAAGCTGCCCATCAGGATGATCTTTCCGTCATCGAGCGCTTTTACTTTTTGTACGATATAAGTTTGGTCTCCGATGGGTGAGACCGGACTGAGATTGACTTTTATCGTCTGATTAAAGTCCTCATCTATTGTCCAGTCGGTATTTAGCTGAACAACCGCGCCGACTTCCTGATTGTTGAAGGTACTTGTAAAGAACGCAGGCATCGCGAACAGCACTTTGCCGTCAAGGCGCTGGGTCGCATCGACAGGGCCAAAAGGAAAAAAGCCTTTTGTTGAATTGGACAGCGAACTGTCGATTGTTCCGTCGGCATTCGTGCGGAAAATATGCGTAACGAGTTGGTTCTGATAGTGCAGCCTGCTCGTCATGTCGTAATCCAGTCCGGCAAAAATGATTTTCCCATTTGGCTGCAGGTGCATAAAGTAATCATTGTTTATGGCAGTTTCTGTGTATCCCGGAAATGCCGTCGTATTGTGCGTGCCGTCAGGGTTCAGTGATGCCATGTGCTTGCAGATTATCCCTCCAACCGTAGTGAATTTACCGCAAACGACATACTTCCCGTCGGCCTGCCTTACAATATCGCTGACCACTGCGCTTCCTGTTGATGCGGTAAAAACCGGACCGGTAAATGCGGTATCCGGAGTTCCGTTGGCATTCAGGCGAATGACTCCCGCAGGCGGCAATCCGCTGTACGACTGAAACGAACCGACAAGCATGATCTTTCCACCTGGTTCGAGGCTAAAAGTGTGAATGTTGTTGCCGGTAGATTCGGATGGAGCCAGAAAACCGCTGTCGGTATTGCCGTTGGTGAGAAACCTTGTAAAAGATCCGTCGGTGGTCAGTGTGATGACTTTACCGTCGGGTTGTACTTTAAAATTGTTTGGATGATCGAAACTGTCATAAACGAATGACTGATCGAGCGTTCCGTTGGCATTGATCCTTACAAGCTTTTTTGTCCACGAGATCCCGTTATATGTCGAGGCATTTCCTGAAAATACCACGCCGCCTGTCGCCGTGGGTTCCACTTCGAAGATCGTGTTGGTGTAGCCGGTGCCGGTGACAAACGACTCATCGATGGTTCCGTCGGCATTGAGCCTGACGATGCTGCGCTTTGCCACACCATTGCACTGGGTAAAGTTTCCAACGACCACTATTTTATCGTCGGGCATCACACAGAAATCGGATATCGATCCTGTCACCGTGACATTGAAACCAGTATCGAGCAGGTTGTCGTTAAGCCTGACGATGCTATTGTTATTTTTTACAAAAAGTATCTTGTTGTCGCTCTGGCTGCCGATCCGGTGGACATCGTAAGGTATCACATACGAATTGATCGGGACATTGTAAGGGTTATAATCAGGATCGCGGTCTGAAGGATTCTGCGCGATGACTGATGTTGTAATGGAAATTAAAATGAATAGTAATAGGTTCTTCATATATTGAAAGTTAGGCGGACAATATAATGCTTATTAATGATATCTCATGAACGGTGAACCAAAAAAAAGACAGCCGAAGCTGCCTTTTAGTCTAAAGTCTGACGTTACTCTTTGACGTATTTGGGCACGCTGAACCGGGAGAACGTTGTGCAACAGCCGATTATCAAGCGTTCGAAATTTAGAATCCTAAAAATCAATTCGGTCGCCGGGTTTTAAAACGCCTCGCTCCCATTTTCCTTTTCCAAACTTTTCAGCCCGTGAAATTGCGTTCTGAAAATTAACGGAACTAAAAGCTTTGCGCTGAGGAACTGGACGAAATGATATTCGGGACGCAAAAGAAATTGGACTCAATGAGGAACGCAGAAAAACGCAGCGCAAAAGCTTGGCAATTTCACTTGTTGTCGTTTTTATCAAACTTATTTACGGCTGAAAGGATTCAGAGATCAACATTGTGGGAAGCGGACGAAAACCAAAAAAACCGAAAAAAAACTGGGCTAAGGCTTTTTAAAACAAGGGCTGTGTTTTTCAAATTCAAAAAGAACGGCCGTCGCACAACAGCGGCTACACGCCATTGCTGGGTTTTTCGTTCCGCAGAAAGTACTCAGTTTGGAAAAATTCTCTTTCGCTTTGACTTTTTCAGTAAATTGGCCGCAACGGACGTGTAGCCGCGAAACGTTAGCGGAAAGCGCAAAGCCTGAAAAACCAACTAATGCAATAATAAAATGA
>CAZTGF010000097.1:0-5184 GCA_964612955.1 uncultured Flavobacterium sp. | reverse complement strand
CGGCGTTCGGTCTCCAGTGCCGTTGATCGAATGCCTGCCATGATTTAAGTGTTTGGGAATAACGATTTGATAATGTCGAGAATGTCTCGCAGTTCTTGAGTGACGGCCCGAGTCTTAGACGCTTCTTCCTCTCGCATCTTCTGAATGGATTCCGGAACGTTATCGAGCGATGTTGTCGATATAGCTTGTAGCGCATCCAAGCGCGAATTTAAACGCTGCTCAAGGAGGCTCTTTATAGAATTTACCGTGCTGTTCATAATTTCAATCTGCTTTTTTTCGTCCATGGAAAGAGTAATTTATTTGCTAAAATTACTCCAAATAAATGCCTAATTCTCGAAACTTTCTACCTCTAAGCCATCGACGATACTTTCGAGATTCAAAGCGGGAAAATTATGCTTGATTTTTTTAGGGTCTCCTTTGTAAAAAACGAGAACGTTTTGATGTAGTTTCCCAACCTTGCGGCCACTGTTGAATTGGCGTCTTACCCTGACGGCTAAACTTCCGACTGTATTAACGAGAATCATCTCGTTGTACAATTCCATCCCGGCGGCCCGGAAAGCTTCTATCGTGTCGCTAACGAAATTGTAGTAAAAACCTTTTGAATCCCGGACGTCGCCAACAACGAAACATGCGAAACGGTCTGGCTTCAAACACTCGACTGATTTTCTAACGATATCGAAATACACACTTTTGAATTTTCCGTAATCCATGTTTGATAAATCACGTGGATCGTCGCTGTACTTTTCCAAATCAGCGTAGGGCGGACAACTGAAAACTAAATCAGCTTCAGGAGTAACTGAATCGAGAACCTGGTTACTGTCGCCAGCGTACCACGTTACGGAATGCAATCCGAGCTTTTTGAGTTGTGCGCGGTTCAACGCTAATAATTTCTCAGCAGCCGAATTAAATATCGACGCCGAAATAATACTGCGATCAACTATGTACTTACTAATAATAAACGCCGATCCTGCTGCCAGTCCGTTTGGCTTTCTAAACTTCAGCCGCTTCGGCTTCTTATTCTTATGAACCTGATAGTAGTTTAGTCGCTTCATTCCTTTTGGACACATTTTCCCACAAATGTAACATAATTTGCAATCAGAAAGCATAATATGTTATTTAGTCAAATCGCGGTGTTTTGTAACTAATTGAAATATAGCTAACTGCTTCGCGTGTAAAAGTGTCCTTCAATATCGTAGGCAATAGTGGATTCGAGTTCTATTTCAATATCTGCGATGTTATTGCCAGTATTTATGATGAAATCGCCGGTAAATGGATCGTAATGCGTTTTAATTCCGGCTAAATCCATTCTGTACTGAAACATATTTGCATCGATGTGAGTGTTGGGTCTAAAAATAAGCGTGCTCATATCCCTTGTTTTGGTTACGATCAATATTAGGTTGACTTAATCTAACTCTCAAGAATTATGGAAATTATTGCACTAAAAAAGCCCCGCATTGGGGGCTTCTCGTTTTTGGAAAAAATAGTGGTTTGGATCAAATGTAAATCGTTACGACTTGAAATCTTTACGTGTAATCTGCATCATCTGTTAAAATCGAAAAACTTTCGCCTATAACGCCGATATGGAATGCGTAGTGCGTAAAAACTTCGGGTAGCGACTTGTTAGGCAACATTTAAAACTCGTTTCAATAAGTCAATTTGTTGCTTAACAGTATATCCGTTTTTAATGCCAATTTCTATATCATCAGAAAGTTTCTGCTTCGTAATGCCCATTGTTTTAAAGGTCAGGTCTATTAGTTCTTTATAGTCTTCATCATCCATCCAACTTTCATCGTATAATAATTCTTTCAGCAAGTTGTCTATTTCACTTTCGTGCTTCATAATAAAACGTTGCCTAACAATGTATAAAAACAAAAGCTATTTTAGGCGATTTATAAGGCTTCTGCTTGTTTATTAATGTAATGCTTTACTCTAAGTTTTGGCGCACTTACACGCTTCAATTTTTATACTAAACGTTATAAGAAAGCGCTATCCCCCGCAGTGGGAAAAAATATCACAGCTTTCCTCTTGTTCAATCAAATCAAACAGATCGAGCTGGTAATCGTAATTTTGCGAATCGTCCGTAACCGTTCCAGATCGTTCGCCTTTGAAAATATCCTCAACACTTTTCTTGCCCCTGAAAAAACGTTTTGGCAAATCGAGTTCATCGCCGCCTCGCTCGATTCTTATTTTCTTTCGAGAATCCGGTATGAAGTTTTCAAACTTAGATTCCATCCTTCTTGGAAAATCAAAATGTTCAGGGTGTTCGACGGAGATTTGATGTAGTTTTTTATCAGATTTCTTCCAGCACCATTTGCAATTCCCTTCGTAGCCTTTGAGGTTTAAGCGGAACGGCTGTTGTGACCACCAAAAATTTATTTTCGGCTTGGTCATGTGGCGGTCTTTTATCAACGGGTAATAGAATCGGTTTTTCTTGTAATTCGGGTTCATCCTGTCAAATTCGTCTGCCCGGATACCGATAGCCGTATGGTATTTTTTCCACCCGATTGCCCGCATGTAGGACTGGATGGCTCGCAATTTCAGTTCACGGTTGCAAAACGGCTCCGCCGGGTTCGGTATTCCATACTTCGCAATCATCGCTTCAAACACACTCCCGTCGCGTGCAGCCGTTTCGCGGGTCACAACTTTGTGAGTTGTTCCCTTGCTCATTTGAGGATGTATCACAGCTTCGACCCACACAACTGGAAATCCAAAATAATCGCTACACTTTTGAACGAAATCGAGCGTTTCCTCATTCTCCTGCGATGTATTGGCAAAAACGAATACCATATCGTACTCGTTCCTTTTGTGCCGCCAAAGCCATTGGGCCATATACGCAGATGTTTCACCGCCGGAAAACGACACAAGAAGTTGCGCCTTCTTATAACCGATGCTAACCGCAATGGCTGGTTCCGGCGTCTGCAACAAGTTTGTTGATGATTCAGTTGTCATAATTTCGTTTTGTGTTAATTGCCGCCACTGCGTTTAGCGGTCACTCGTTAGCGGTAACCCTAATCGACACACAACGATATTTTAGCATTTGAGAAACTTGCATTTTTATCAATCGACTTTATCCAGTCGTCAATTTCTTTTATAGTTGAATTTTCTTCAAACACTTTTGTGGTGTGGAAGTCCTGCCAAGTCTCCATCCCTATTTGATGGCAAACTGTTACTGTTACTGCTATTTTCATTCTATTTTGATTTAATTGTCCTTTGAAATTTTGGGAAATAAATTGTTTAGTTTTTCGGAAACTTATCCGGTCGTCTGCCGAGTTGTTCCATCGCTTTTTCAAAAATAAAGTTTAAATCTGTTTTGCTTTCTTTATCTTCAAAAAAGAAGTTCACCTTAACCGATTTTGCTATTTGCAAAAAAGTGTCAAGATTTGGCTTGTATTTGAGTGAAAAAAAGCGAGTAACATTGGATTTTATCAATCCAGTTTCATCAGCTATCTGCTGATGTGTTATACCTTTATCCTCTGCAATGTTTTTTAAGATTAAAACGAGCAGTTGCCACTGCCCGTTTTCTCTACTTGAATGATTTGCCATTATTTTTTTAATCTCAGTTGTCCTACTGCTTTTTCTCCATCTCTTGAATTTCCGATAATCTCTGATTTTACTTTTTTTGCTTCTTTTAAGCTAAATGCCGTAATCTCGTGGGTTTCGTAATGACCATCTTGATTAACAGTTTCAAGTAAATAGACTTTTTCTCCGTTTAATAAGTTTGAATTTTCCATTTTAATTTTTGCCGTATTGTTACTGTTGCCGCCAGCTTTAATTGTTAATTGTTATGCAAATATCGGTATCGTATTTGATACCACCAAATAATTTTGCAACTTTTTCAAATTTTTTTTTATTTCCCAAAATTTCAAAGAACGTACCTGTAATTTGCCTGCCTGTAACACTACATTGGCAAAATGCAGGGGTGAAGTACTATATTTTAACTGTTTTACTTCTGTTCAGCTTTATTTTTATTTGTCAGCTACGTGCTACTATGCCTGCACTTCGCCAATGTTTCAACGTTATGTTATAGGAAACCCGTAGGACGTTCGACGCGCCGAAACTCGACGACCCAAACAAACGGATTTGATTCGAAAGCATTTGGACCATTGATTGAATTCCATAGATCCGCAAACCAATCAACCGGAGATAATCCTTTTGCCATGTTTGGAAACGGGCAGCCTTCAGCCATTGCATCGCCACGGGAAATATGGCCCAGCCGTTCCACACGAACAGACTTCACCCGCAGGAATATCCGGCACGCTGCTTTCGGCATGTGGATGGATGGAACGGCTTTTTTATTTGACTCCCAATGTTGTACAGATCCGTTATAATCGTCATTCGTTGAATACAATACCGGAGATTTGTCCGCAGCATATCGAGACAAGACAATCCTATTATCAGTTTCAAAGTCAGCCTCAAGTGTCTCGCGAACCCAAAGAATGTCGCCGGGTTGACCGTAAGGACACTTGATATAAGGAGCTTTCAAATTTTCAGGTTCCTCACTCCAGTACCCCATCTTAACATCTTGAAGTTGCCTGATTGGCTGTTTTTTTATGGATCGCCGCGTCTGCGTTTTCCTGCCGTCGAGAATAGCCTGAACCATCGGCGTTGAAAAAAGGATCGGGATAAATTTCGGGCTTCCAGTAACCTCCGTTGGCCTCAATTGCTCGTTATTCGCTTCGTCCGAGAGTACTCGGTTTGTTGATTTATTTTCCATAAAAACATTAATTCGATTCGTTGATTCTGAATTGCTCAGGCATTGTCTTATTGCCAGGTAGTTTTTCGTAAGTGAACCGAGCGCCTTCCAGTGCCGTTTTTGCGTTGTCAATGATGTTTTTAGCAACTCCGTTTATTGCTTTTGCGCGCTCCATTTCTCGGGCGAGATCTTCATTGGTTAACGTTTCGTCTCCGAGTCTTTCGAGTTGAGCAAATAGGTGATTGTTCAAATCTGATAATGTGTTTTTAGCCATTTTGTAAATCTTTAAGTTTGTTTTCTAATTGTATGCACAGGGCCATCGATGGAATTACTTCTTTCGGATAATTGTGCCTTGAATTTCTCAGCATATTTTCGGTTAAAGAAATCATCTCGAGGTTCGACAACGCTACATTTTCTGTATTTCCGTCTTTAAAAACTATAGCGTATCCGCTTTCGATTTTGCCGTTAGCCTTTTCCCAAATATGCCTGTG
>CAZTGF010000096.1:2649-5338 GCA_964612955.1 uncultured Flavobacterium sp. | reverse complement strand
TGTAAAGAATCTCGGTGCGGCCGGGGTTAATCGCAGCAATATCATCGTTGCAATCAATGCCAAGATCCTGATCTGTATATCCCGCAGGAACTTCATCCCCGTAGCAAACCACTTCAGTTGTGCCGTTGTGGTAACCGTCCCCGTCAGCATCGACAAAGAATTCACCGCTCTGCCATACGCTTGCGTCAGTATCGTCGCAATCGGTGCCGTTCAGAACATAGTTTTCACCGGGGCTGCCGCACGAAGGAACTGCTACGGCAGGATCGCCATAACCATCGCCATCGGCGTCGTAATAGTAAACAAGGAACTCGCTCATCGAAAGCGTTGCCGTGTTGTTTTCGTCAACCTCGAGCTGCACGTTAGACTCGGTACGGGTCACAGAGTACACCGTAAACACTGCACCGTCGTCTTCGGCAGTAACCTCAAAAGCAAGTGTCGCATTTCCATCCGCATCAGAAGTTACCGGAGCTAACCCGTTTTCGCCTCTAAAGGAGAAATTAATAATAAAGGCGGTTTCAGGTAACAGACCACTTACCGTAAAGTCTGCCAGGTCTCCGTCGCACACATTTGCAGTTGGACCTTCAACCCCACCAAACGTTGGGTCGTAGTAATCCGTAGTTACTGCAATTACGTTTGAATGATCAGAAGTAGACAGTTCGCCTTCGGCGCGAACCCGGATGTAATATGTTGTACCTTCCTCAAGACCGGACACCAATTGTGAAGTACCGGCTACCAATTGATTCTCTATTTCGAAAAGCCCCTCAATAACAGGCATAGAGGTAAAAGATAAATTGTCGATTCCGGGACGCGCTGCCGCATTATTGTCAATTCTGATTTTATATGTACCCGTTACTTCTGCGGTGCTGGTGAATGTACTCTGGGTCGTTGTATAACTAATCGTTCCTAAATTAGTCGTGGTTTCAAAATCCGGTCCGTGTAAAATAGTTACGGTTAATACGCCACCAGAGCCTCCAAAAAATTGCTGCGCATCAAATGAAAGCGCCGAAAGTCCTCCTTCGATCGGACCCGAAATCAAATAAGATCCTGAACTATTTTGAAGCGTTATCGCAGCGTCATCCATAGCTTGGTCAGTACGCGATTTGTATGCCGTCCAACCCACTCCGTTGGCCCCTGTCCAAGTACGGGTTTGATACGAACTAGAGGTACCACCTTCAATGCCGTTAAAAGGCTCCACCGTAGTGGCCCCGGGAAGAGTAACTGAGAACTCCGGCGACGTAGCCACATCGAGCCTGTAACCCGTTGCACCCTCTACCGCAGTCCAGTTAGCTATAAAAGAAGAAGTGTCGATTTCAGTTCCGTCAAGCGCTTCAGGTGCTTCAATTTGTCCGAGTGTAATGCTCTGCTGGTCTCCGTAAACAGTTCCCGAAATCGGGCCAGTTACAAACGCGCGGTAGTAATAGGTTTGTCCCGGAGTAAGTCCGGCAACGGTAGCCGAAAATCCTGCAGCTAAAGAAGCCGAAACTGTAGTACCGGAAGTAAAGCCAGAGGTTGTAGCATACTCAAAGCCCACGGCTTCGGCAGACTCACACCCGTCAGAGAAAGTACCGTTCAATGTCATGCTTAACGAACTGGCTGTAGCGCCACCCGTAACCGCGTTTAAAGACACAAAAACACCTTCGCCCATAAATGCCCATTGTGCAGAAGCGCCCCCGCCTACAATAGAAACGACGTCTGTATAAACACCTTCCGCCGCGGGGTCAAATCGAACGTACACATTTGTACTGAACTCAGCCGCGTGCGAGTCGATGATAAATGAAGGCACAAACGGCCCATCCGCAGACAGCGATACAAAGGCACCCATTGGCGCACTAATCTCAATATCTTCCGGAGTAAGATTTACCCCAGACAACGCGAACATCAAATCGCTATAGCCGTTGTTGTAACAAACCTGACCAAAATCATTTGCATCAGAGGTTACCGTGATTGTAGGATCGGTAAGTGCCGCTGTAGAAATCGAGGCAGACGGTCCAAAAGCTGTTTCCACGCCCTCGTTGTTTCTCGCTTTTACCTCAAAAATGTAATTCGTGTTGGGTGTAAGACCCGTTACCGAACCCGTAGCAATCCAATCCATGGCTGTTTGATAAACCGCGGTCTCTCCCAGAGATCCATCGGCCTGAACGTACAAACCAGAATTAGATTCGCGCACAGCGTAAACCGTTTCAGCCGGGTTAGCATCGGCGCCTAACACAATCGAAACGCTGTAAGGCTGAGCCCCGCTTAACAAAGGAGCGCCAGGCGTTTCAGCCAGCGTATAAAAGGTTAGGTTTTCGCCAAAAACATCCTCTTCGGACATCGCGGCAGCGCGGAAGTGGTACTGCGTGTTTGCAGACAAATCGGAAATTACGGCGTTGAAAGTTTCAACCTCCGTAGCATCGGTAACAAACTCACCCGCGGTCGACCCGTATTCGGTTGTAGTCCCGTACTCAAAATACACGAGAGAGTCAAAGCCGTTCGCGTTAATGTTCCCGTTAAGTTGGGCGCCCGAAGCTGTAATGTCTGTCGCCGCTAAGGTCGTCACTACAGGAAGCTCGGGAGCTAAACTGTAGGTTAAGACAACGTTATCCAACGCAATCCCGTCCCGCGATCCTGATCCGGATATGTCGGCATAATACCAACGAATGTAAACCGCATTTGATTTTCCGGCGATAGCAGACAAATCAATGTTGGC
>CAZTGF010000096.1:0-2549 GCA_964612955.1 uncultured Flavobacterium sp. | reverse complement strand
CCAACGTCAACGTTGTTTGTCCAAAACCCACATGAGCCACACACAACATCATCAGAACCGATAAACATCGGATCGTCGAAAGTAAAAGTTTTTTCATGTTAGAAAATTTGGTTAATAATGTCTTTTTCGTTGTCAAAATCGCTTTTGGCAAGCACAAAATTAGGCATTTAAAACCCTCATTAATAACAATTTCATTAACTTTTCGTTAAGGCACAATGGATTAGCGATTCGTCGAGATTTCATGCGCTTTATCGAGTTTTTTTGGACGTTTCAGTAGTCCCGGATAATCGTCCATTAGGGCGTTGCGGCGGCAATTCCCAGGAACGCAAAAAATCAGATAGGCGCAGCCGCCGCCGGGCTTTTCGCAGTACGCGGTACTTTGCTGCAATCCCTAACGCAATACACGAAAATTACCACAATCGCGCACCAAACAGTCGCAACCATAGTAACAAAAAAAGAATTGATATTTAAAGCAGCGGCAAACAGCGCTCCAGCGCCATCCCGCGCGACCCTTTAATCAGCACGGCTTTCCCCCGGATGGGCTCGCGCTCAATCGCGTGTAAAAACGCGTCAAAATCCGCGTAGAAGTGCAGTTGGGAAGCGGGGCGTTTCACTGCGTAAAATTCGGGGCCTATCAGGTGCACAGCCGCTTTTGCGTCGATAAGCTGGTCTGCGATTTGCGCGTGTTCGGCCCGGCTTTCGGCACCCAACTCAAACATATCGCCCAAAATCATCACCTTAAACGGCGAATCCCATTGCAGGAAATTGTCAATGGCCAGCGCCATCGAACTCGGATTTGCATTGTAAGCATCGAGCACTACCTCGTTGAAATTTGTTTTTACAATCTGCGAACGGTTGTTGGACGGCTCGTAACCGCGAATCGCGTCAATAATGTCATCGGCCGGAATCTCAAAATAATGCCCTACCGAAAACGCCGCCGCAATATTAACTGCGTTGTACTTTCCAATGAGCCGCGACGAAATGCGCTTTTGCTCCCACTGCATCGACACAAAAGGCTGCGCCTCAACAGCGGTAAATTGCAACTCTGCCCCGGCGCCCGATAACGAGAACGCGATACGTTGCATGCCAGAGGTTTTTTCGTTTTGCAGCGCGTCATCGGCATTGACAAACACAAACTTGTCATTCGCTTTCAAGTGGTCGTACAACTCGCTCTTTCCGGCGATTACGCCTTCCACTCCGCCAAAACCTTCGAGGTGCGCTTTGCCAAAGTTGGTAATATAGCCGTAATCGGGCTTTGTCAAATCTGCGAGAAATGCGATCTCGCCTTTGTGGTTCGCACCCAATTCCACAATCCCGAACTCCGTATCCCGCGTGAACGACAACAACGTGAGCGGCAGGCCAATGTGGTTATTCAAATTGCCTACCGTGGCTTTACACCGGAACTTTTTGGACAGCACCGCATGCAGCAATTCCTTGGTCGTGGTTTTTCCGTTACTTCCCGTCAGCGCTAAAATCCGCAACCCCAGATACGACCGGTGAAAGGCCGCAAGTTCCTGTAGCGCCAAAAGCACATCGGCAACGAGCAAACAGCGCGCGTCCGCAGCATACACCCGATCGTCTATAACAGCGTAAGCCGCGCCTTTTTCCAGTGCGTCGAGGGCAAACGTATTCGCATCGAACTTATCGCCTTTGAGCGCAAAAAAAATGCACCCCGGAACAATGCGCCGTGTATCGGTGACCACGCCGGCACTTTGTAGAAACAATTCGTGTAAAGTAGCGGTTTCCATAGGCTAAAAAAGACAAAAGCCCTAAAAAGGGCTTCTGTATTGATTTATTGTGAATTAGTGTCTTGCGCGTTTTTTCTTATCCGCTTTAGGACCTACTCTGGACATTGCACAACGGAACCCGATGTAGTCCGTAGCCATATCCTGCGGGAAGTATCTTCTTTGTGCAGGATCCAGCCAGTAAGCGCGGTCTCTCCACGAACCACCTTTGTAAACGCGAACATCGTCGTTAATCAAAGTCGAACGTTTGTTAGAAGAGTCGTACTGTCTGAGCATATTACCAAAACTGTCCGTGCTCACATTATGCTGTGGCGCATCGTACATTTTCAGACTTCCGACGTCAGAGGCTCCATCGTCTTCAGAACCGAAATCTTCAAAGTAACGCGTCGATTGTCTGTCACCGTCGCGGTAGTTTCTGTTGTCGCTCTTGTCAAAGTTCTGACGCAGGTAAGTGTCTGACTCATCTACAGGAACTTTAGCAATCTGCCCCGGGAAGTTTCTCGCAATGATGCGTCCGTTCGCCAGAGTATCGTAAACAATATTGTCTGAGGTTACGACTTCCACACGGCCGTCTTCGCCAATTTTATTCTTCATGTACACGTTTCCGCGGTAGTAGTTGAAGTCACTTACCTCGTCGTCAACAATCGGACGGTAAACATCGGCTACCCATTCGGCTACGTTACCAGCCATGTCGTAAAGACCAAAGTCGTTTGGCGGGTAAGATTTTACTTTGTTCGTAATATCGGCACCGTCGTCTGACCATCCGGCGATTCCACCGTAGTCACCTTTACCTTGTTTGAAGTT
>CAZTGF010000095.1:3564-5378 GCA_964612955.1 uncultured Flavobacterium sp. | reverse complement strand
ATGTTCGGAATTATGTATTTCCTGCTGATCCGTCCGCAAAAGAAACAACAAGAAAAAGTACAAAACATGTTAGACAGTCTAGCCGTTGGCGACAGTATCATCACGATCGGCGGTTTGCACGGCATCATTGATGAAATTAACGAAGAAGCGAAAACAGTCGTTTTAGACTGCGAAGGTATTTATTTAACCTTTGAACGCCGCGCCATTTCACGCATCGTGACTAAAGGGGCAGGAGCTGCTGAGCCAGTGGCCGCAGATGCTGAAGATTTAGGAACCAATGAACCGGGATCGCTTGAAGAAAATAATCCCGCACAAGATTAATTCTTTGAATGCAAAGTGTTTGGAGGCTAAATGATGGCAGAAGAAACGCAGGATATGTCGGATTTTGATGTTTGGCTAAATATCATCAAGGATTCTTTTGCTAAGCAAGGCTACCAGGAAGTCACCATTGAAGACCTCTGGGAATTTTGCGAAAATTTCTTGTGGAAACACAAGCGGCCTGCTCGGTATTTTGAAAAAGTCCGGGACATCATGGCAATTGAACCGAATGATTATTTCACTTATGCGTCACTCAAAGCTCAGGTCTATAACGTTTCCTCTTTGGATGAAATCGATTTAGAAGGCCTGTTTTAAAAAAAATAACGAACAGTCAAAAATCTACAGACCCTGTGTTTGTAGATTTTTTTGCTTTTTAGCGAGGAAATAGCTGGTCTAACGGCCGTATACTTTATTTACAGCGCGGTTGGACACTCTAATGGCCGTGTAATTTATTTATAGCGCGGTTAGCTGATCTAACAACCGTGTAATTTATTTACAGCGTGGTTAGCTGATCTAACGACCGTATCATTTATTTATAGCAACGATAGAGCGGCCTCGCGTTCACCTAAAAGGGTTATGGATACGTTAGAAACGCGCTTCCAGCTGAAAAGGAGGTCCAGCCAGAATAGGTGTTCGCAAAAGGGAAATTTATAGTATAATAGAAGTATCAAAAGAAGGGGGGCGGGTGCGATGGAATATGGCATTTTGCGCTTTAAAGAACCGAAACGCGATACGTCGAGAAAAATTATCCATGTGGACATGGATGCTTTTTATGCTTCGGTCGAAATTCGAGAAAATCCCACATTGCGCGGCAAGCCAGTCATCATTGCCCGCCATCCGCGGGAAAGCGGCGGACGCGGGGTCGTGGCGACGGCCAGCTATGAGGCGCGCAAATATGGCGTGCATTCGGCCATGAGCGCGAAAAAAGCGCTCGAGCTGTGTCCCGAGGGGATTTTTGTGCCGGGAAATTTCGCCTTGTACCGGCAAGTTTCCAACCAGATTCATGAGATTTTCAGACGGTATACCGATATCTTCCAGCCCTTATCTTTAGATGAGGCTTACCTCGATGTCACGAAAAATAAACAAAATCTCCCATCCGCCACCCTGATCGCCCGGGAAATACAAAGAGCGATTTACAATGAACTGCAGCTGACAAGCTCAGCCGGGGTGTCGTACAATAAATTCTTGGCCAAACTCGCTTCCGACTATAAAAAACCGGCGGGCCTCACTGTAGTGCCGCCCGATAAAGCGCACGACTTTTTGATGCCTTTAGACATCAAACATTTCAGCGGCGTCGGTGAGAAAACCTTAGAGAAGATGCATGCGTTGGAGATTTACACCGGGCAGGACCTCTACAATAAAACAGAATACGAACTTTCCCAGCGCTTCGGCAAACTCGGACATTCGCTCTTCCGCAAAGTGCGCGGCATTGACGACAGCCCGGTGGAAGCCGAGCGGGAACGCAAATCCATCGGCAAAGAGCGCACCTTTCAAGA
>CAZTGF010000095.1:0-3464 GCA_964612955.1 uncultured Flavobacterium sp. | reverse complement strand
AAAGCTAAGAAAATGAATAAGAAAGAAGATGAGCAGACGAATGGACACAGATAAATTTTATGAAGTTAAACAAGCGATTTTAACGGAAATTAAAAAATGGGACACGATTATTATTCACCGCCATGAGCGGCCGGATCCGGATGCTTTAGGGTCGCAAAATGGCCTGGCGGAAATCATTAAAGGCAGCTTTCCGGACAAAACGGTCTACACCGCCGGCGAAAACAACCAGTCGCTTGCTTTTTTAAACCCAATGGCTGAGCCAGCGGATGAGGATTATGAAGAAGCTTTAGTCATAGTAGTCGATACCGCCAACCAGCCGCGTGTAGACGATAAGCGCGCGCTTGAGAATTCCAAACGCCTGATTAAAATCGACCACCACCCTGATGAAGATCAATACGGCGACATCCAGTGGGTCGACCCGTCGGCCAGTTCATGCAGTGAAATGGTTACGGACTTTTGGCACACCTTCCGCGAGGAATTGCTATTGAGCGCAGAAGGAGCACGCCTTCTGTACGCGGGCATTGTCGGCGACACCAACCGTTTCTTATACCAAGCAACGACGCCAAAAACGATGCGGTTAGCGGCGGAGCTGATGGAAACCGACTTTTCCCATACCGATCTCAACAACCGAATGCTTGAAATGAGTTCGAAAGAGGCGAAACTGACCGGTTATGTGCTGGAACATTTAACGGTCAGAGCCAGCGGAACTGCCCATATTACACTGACGCAAGAAGTGCTGGACAAGTTTGGCCTGACGGATGAAGAGACCCACAAAGTGGTGCCGCTGCCGGGTCAGATCAGCGGGGTGCTCAATTGGGGCATCTTTGTGCAGCAGCCGGATGGAACCTTCCGCGCCCGTCTCCGCTCCAAAGGGCCGATCATTAACGGAATCGCCAAAGAGCACGACGGCGGCGGCCATCCGCTGGCCAGCGGCGCCAATGCGCAAGACGAAGCAGAAATCGAAGAGATTCTCGCAAAATTTGAACGGGCGGCCGAAGCCTTTACACAGGCAAAATAAAGGAAGACCCCGGTTTTTCGCTCATTCCTACGTATTCTATCCTAAGATTCATGCTAAAGTAGGATGTCGTTTAGAGGCAACCTATGGTAAAATAAGGAAGTTATCGACTCGCGAAGTGAAATGAAAATAGGTGATTGAATAATATGGAGAATTTTAAACAACAAGCAAAAAAATATGGGCGCCGCGGCTGGGCCTTTCTGAAAGAAAAACTCAAACGTTTTTGGGTGATTTTCCGCCGCGTCTGGAAAAAGTACCATGTGACGAAAGTCGGCCTGCTGCTTATTTTGACGGCCGGTCTCTTTTTAAGTGCTTTTCTGACGATTCAAGCCCGGCAAGTGGATGTCGACGTCTTGCAAGTCGGTTTGCAGGAGCCGACCAAAATTATAGACGACCAGGGCGAAGTAGCGGGAACAATCTATTCCGAAAAAGGCACCTACAAGCCGATTGAAGAAATCTCACCCAGCATTCAAAAAGCGGTCATTGCCACGGAAGATCAGCGGTTCCAGGACCACCGCGGTTTTGACCTGATCGGAATCGGGCGCGCGGCTGTCGGCTACGTGGTGGAGGGCCAAATTGTCGGCGGGGGCAGCACCATTACCCAGCAGCTCGCCAAAAACGCCTACCTATCGGCCGACCAAACCCTTCTTCGAAAATTAAAAGAGCTGTTCTTGGCGATTGAAATCGAAAAAACCTATCCCAAAGAAGAAATTTTAGAAATGTACTTAAACAACTCCTACTTTGGTCAAGGGGTCTGGGGCGTGCAGGATGCCTCCAAAAAGTATTTCAATAAAAATGCATCTGAACTCTCCATCAGTGAAGGGGCCACACTGGCCGGCCTGCTGCAGTCGCCTTCCAATACGAATCCGATTGATAATTATGAGCGGTCCATTAACCGGCGGAATACGGTCTTGATGCTGATGGAGGAAACAGGCGCTATTACGGCCGAAGAACGCCAGATAGCGGCGAACAGCGACTTGCAATTGGTTGACGGCTACGACTACGAAGATACGTACCGCTACCCGTCGTATTTCGATTCGGTGATCACGGAAGCGACCAGCCGCTACGGCTTTGAAGAGTCGGAAATTTTAAACGGCGGCTATACGATTTATACTTCCTTGAACCAGAACCAGCAGCAGCAAATGGATGCTGTCTACGACCAAGACTGGCTGTTTGAGACGGCACCGGACGGCACCAAATCGCAAAGCGCCTCGGTCGCGCTCAATCCGCAGACCGGAGGCGTCACAGCCGTTATAGGCGGACGCGATTATCAGCCGCGCAGCTGGAACCGGGCATTGGCGATGGACCGCCAGCCGGGCTCGACGATCAAACCGCTGAGTGTCTACGCGCCTGCGTTAGAAGCCGGCTATGGCATTGACTCGATTCTGATTGATGAGCTGACCACTTACGGGGCGGATGAGAACGGTGAAGGCGGCGCCCAGTATTCAAACGTGGACCATACTTATGCCGGGGAAGTGCCGATGTATGAAGCCTTAGGGCGCAGTAAAAATGCGGCCACTGTCTGGTTGTTAGACCAAATCGGGGTCGATAAAGGCATCAACAAACTGAGAGAATTCGGCATTCCCGTGGAAGCGGAAAAAGAACGCTCGCTTGGAGCCATTGCCCTGGGCGGTCTGGAAGGCGGCGTGAATCCGCTGGAGATGGCGAGCGCGTACAGTGTCTTTGCCAACGACGGCGTGCGCATCGAACCGTACTTTATTACAAAAATTGTGGACCCGACAGGCGCAGTGGTCGTCGACAACGACAGCCCCCGACAAAAACGGGTGCTGTCCACAGAAGTCAACGACGATATGAACCGGATGCTCTTGTATGTCTTCTCCAACGGGAATGCGCAAGTGGCGAAACCGGATGGCTATGATGTCGCCGGGAAAACGGGAACGACCGAAGTCAGTTCCGGCACCGGCATCAATGACCAGTGGATTGTCGGCTACACCCCTGATTTAGTGATTGCTTCTTGGGCCGGTTATGACCAGCCGGAAAATTACCACTTAACCAATTATGCTTCTTCAGGGATCGGCCGCGTGCTGAAAGCCGAGTTTGAAGCGATTCTGCCGTATACCGAAAATACCCAGTTTGCGGTGGATGACGAAGATATTCAAGTCATCGTTCGGGATAACAGTGAAAATGAAACGATTGGCCGCATCCGCGAAGGTTTAGAGCGAACCGGAGAAGTGCTCCAGGATACGACACGCAAAGCCATCGACGGCGCGAAAAACTTATGGGATTCTTTCATCAATCGATAAATAGATGCAACCACCATCCGCTGTGTGCGGATGGTTTTTTATTGTCTTTTAAACGGCTGCCAACAGCTCTCCCAGCCGTCAATCGAGCTCTTTGCTTCTCGATACAAAAAACTTGTCGCGTTTGCCGGTAAATATTGGAAAACGTTCGGATATTTTGTTATACTCAGAAAGGTTATTAAGGAAGG
>CAZTGF010000094.1:4114-5453 GCA_964612955.1 uncultured Flavobacterium sp. | reverse complement strand
ACTTTATGGTTGCGCAACGTGGCGAGCCTGCGGTCCTTTGCGGGAAGCTTTTTATCGGTCTTAAAACCTAAATAATACGCGAGCCCTTCCCTGTAATGGTAGGTAGCGCCGGCCAAAAGCAGCACTGCAATTACGGGAACGAGCCACTCCCATAACTGGCGTTTGTTTTTCCGCGCAGGTTTTTTGCGCCGTCTTACATTTCTCTTGCGCGCGGCCATGATTACGCCTTTTTGCGAACGATGACAGAAACCAGAACGTAGGAAATAATGATCAGCGGAACGCCCAATACGCCAAGCCAGGTGAGCAAGGCCGCCGAAAAAAGCAGAAACGAAAATTGCAGTTTATTATCGGCCCAACGGAATTTTTTGATTTTGAGCGCAAATAGCGGAAGTTCGGCGTTCAGGATAAACGCGCTCAGGCCCGTGATGACTAACAAAACGTACGGATTCGTTAACAGTTGCAACATCAGCATCGAATCGGATTGTGCGAGAACGAGCGGCAAACTAAGCACAAACAGCGCATTTGCAGGCGTAGGAAGCCCGATGAACGAATCGGTTTGGCGCGTGTCTATATTAAATTTCGCGAGCCGGTAGCACGAACCCATAGTAATGACAAAGCCCAGATAAGGCAGCGCGGCCGGAAGTTCGTAACCGGGCAGCGTATTTTCGAGCATTTTAAACATGACCAGGCCCGGTACAAAGCCAGAGGTAACCATGTCCGCAAGCGAATCCAATTGCACGCCCAAAGCCGATGAAACGCCCCAGATCCGCGCGAGAAAGCCGTCGAAAAAATCGAGAAAAATTCCGAGTGAAACAAAATAAAACGCCATTTCGAACTGGGCGTCAAACGCGTAAACGGCCGCGATGCAACCGGAGAACAAATTAAGGAGCGTAATAAAATTCGGAATCCGGGCTTTTAGAAACATGAATCTGGATTTGAAACACAAATGTATTACAATAAGTTTATGTCAGGGGCGTTTTGAGAATTGATTTTTAGCAGCATCGGTGCGGAATTTACGCTTCGGTCCGAACCTAAAAAACGCTACTTTTGACAAAAATCTGACGTTGAAAAAACTTCCGCTCCTTTTCGTGTTTCTTTGGGCTTTCGCGGCAAACGCTCAGATCGTGCGCAAATATTCGAACGAGTTTATGAACATTGGCGTAGATGCAGCGGCGCTCGGGATGGCCAATGCAGTCACGGCGAGCACGAACAACGTGAATTCCGGTTATTGGAATCCGGCCGGGTTGCTTTCACTTGAGGATTCGCAAATCGGTGCGATGCATGCGAGTTATTTTGCCAACATTGCCCAATACGACTATCTGGCGTTTGCCAAACCGAT
>CAZTGF010000094.1:0-4014 GCA_964612955.1 uncultured Flavobacterium sp. | reverse complement strand
ACTTACAACATATGGAATATCGACGAAGACGAATTTCAGAAAATCAGCGATGCGATTCCGGGCGAAAATCAGGAATTGCCCGAAAGTTCGGAGCTTACGATGCCAAAACTGCAACTCGGCGTTTCCAAGCGTCATGAATTTCACAACGAAGTGTCGCTGACCGGGGCGCTGAACCTGAACATGCGGTTCGAACAAACCAACGATATCATTTCGACCGATTTTGCGAGCATCGACCCCGCTTTGGGCTTTGAAGTAGGTTATCTGGACATCGTTTTTGTGCGTGCCGGCGTAGGGAATTTTCAGAATCTGACCGAAATTGACGGTTCGCAGCGCGTTGGGTTTCAGCCGAACATCGGACTTGGCTTTCAGTACAAAGGAATCGCCGTGGATTATGCGCTTACCGATCTTGGCGACCAAAGTGCGGCCTTGTATTCGAATGTTTTTTCGCTTCGCGTAGATCTGGGAATTTTCCGCTAAATGCGTACATTGCACCAAACTGCTATGCGTTTACTGATTTTACTTTTCTGGCTATTTCCTTTGTTTTGTGTCGCGCAAACGCTGTCGTCATCGGCCCACGTAAGTGTGATTACATGCGGTAAAGGCGATCAGATTTATTCGCTTTTCGGACATACGGCACTGCGCGTAAACGATCCCGCTCAGGGCATCGACCGCGTTTACAACTACGGAACTTTTGATTTTTCTACGCCGAATTTTGCGCTAAAGTTCGTCAAAGGCGATTTGCAATATTTCGTCTCGGTTTCTTCTTTTAACGAGTTTTTGTACCATTATTCGTATGACGAACGCTCGGTATTTGAGCAGGTTTTGCAACTCAGACCCGAACAGAAACAGCAGGTTTTCGATCGGCTCGAACAAACGCTCGCTTCGGACGAACGGTTTTACACTTACAAATTCATCGACAGGAATTGCACGACCAAAGTGGTAGATTTACTCAACGAGGTGCTCGGAAAGCGCACAATTGTAAAAGTGGGCAACACCGAAATGAGTTACCGCGAGATCATTTACCCGGAATTCGACGGTTATTTCTTTGAACAATGGGGCACCGGACTGTTTTTCGGACCGAAAGTAGACGAACCTGCAACTCAAATTTTCCTGCCGATTGAACTTTACCAAAGCATTAACGAGGCAAAAATAAACGGACAACCTTTACTGGCCGAAAACAAATCCTGGCTGTTATTCGAAACGCCTGCGCCCGCTTTTAAGTGGTACAACAACGCCTTGCTTTACGCCTCGGTGCTGCTTTTGCTCGTGTTTTGGCGAAACGACACATTCAGAACTGTGTATTTTACGCTGTTAGGACTGCTCGGAATTTTCTTTTGTTTCGCCGGATTTTATTCGCTGCACGAGGAATTGCAACTCAACTACAACGTGTTGCTCGTAAACCCGTTTTTGCTGCTTACGGCTTTCTTTAAAATGCGCAAACGCTATAAAACTGCGATGGCAATGGGCTTGTTTTGTTTGTTTTGCCTGGCGATGTACACGGTTTACGTATTGCCGAAAATTCACTTTTTAAGTGTGTTGCCGATGATTCTCGCGCATGCCGTAGTGCTGGCCCGATGGACGATTCACGCGCGCAGGGCCTCGCTCTAACTATTGGCCGCGGTAGAATAATACCGTGCTCAGCGTTTTAATCACAATGTTGATGTCGAGAAAAATGCTGCGGTGCTTGATGTAATATAAATCGTACTGCAGCTTCATGAGACTGTCTTCTATAGAATCTCCGTACGAATAATTGACCTGAGCCCAACCCGTAAGCCCCGGTTTAATGATGTGCCGGGTTTGGTAAAACGGCATAACGGCGGCGATTTTTTCGACAAAAACCGGTCGCTCGGGGCGCGGACCTATGACAGCCATTTCGCCTTTGAAAATGTTGAAAAACTGCGGAAACTCATCGATCCGGGCCTTGCGCATAAATTTGCCAAACGGCGTAATCCGGACGTCATTTGTCGCAGCAAACACAGCTCCGTCCCGCTCGGCGTTTTTCACCATTGTGCGGAATTTCACAATCTGAAACGGCTTTCCGTTCTGGCCCACGCGTTCCTGCGTATAAAAAAGCGGTCCTCGGTTGCCTATCAGGTTTCCGATGATCACGAGCGGCAACAACAACACGCCCATAGCCATGCCCAGCGCGGAAAGCACAAGTTCAAGAAGGCGCACCACGAGCTGGTACAAATGGTTCTGGTTGCTGCGGCTAAACGGGAAATAGCGATAAAAATCCCGGTCTACGTACTGAACCGGAATCCGGTGCGTTACGGCCTCATACACTTGGGTATATTCGCGAATGTTGTAGCCTTTTTCTAACAAATGCAACAATTCGTTGTAGAGTTCTGCGGTGATGCCACCGGTTTTTTGCGTGCCTACGACGACTTCTGAAACGCCTGTTCTGGACACAAACAACTGAATCGACGAAGGCGAAATCTTTGAAATTCCGTCGATTTTTTCTTCACTGCTGTCGGTACTCACATAACCGATGAATTTATAATGCGATTTCACGCTGTCGAAGCCCGCCATAAGATTTCGGACCTGTTCGGTGTCGCATACAAGCACTGCTTTTTTAACGAACCGGTGCGAGGCGAGAAATTGTATGTAGAAAAAACGCCAGATAAACAACGCGCTCAGCACCGATAAAAAGAAGTACAAAATCTGAATTCGGGCGGGCGGCAGTAAAGGCGTATAAATGGGCGTAAGTACGTAGGCAAGCACGGTCACGGAGGTCGTCATTACAATGCTTTTGACCATCTGAAACTGGTTCGAGGCCACCTGAAGGTTATACATTTCGAAAACCGTTCCGATGACCGTTAAATACAAGCCGAGCACGAGCGTCCACGAAAAATTCGTCAGCGAAATGTCGAAATACACAAAATTGAACAACTTGCCCACGAGGTACAATACGGCAAGTACCGATAAAAAGTCAAAAATCCGCAACAGCACCTTGCGTTCGGAAACTTCAAAGTGCATTTTTTTGCGTGAATTCATAACGTTTTTTTTGTGGGCGAAAGATAACAAATTCCCGCGCACTTAACCAAGCAGCGCGGCCCATCGGTGTTTGACGCGCTCCCAGTCGAAATCCTCGACCACTTCACGACCACCCCTACTCAACTTTTGGGCAAGATCCGGATTTGAAACGAGTTTGCGAATGGCATGAACCATCGCCTGGCGGTCGTCGTCGTTTACGAGCAGTGCCGACTCCCCTTCTTTGACCAGATACGGCAAACCGCCTACGTTCGTCGTTACCACGGGCAACCCAAGCGCGAGTGCTTCCACGACGCTTACGGGCATATTGTCGAAATGCGTTGTGTTTAAAAAAATGTCGTATTGTTTCGAAAGTGAAATCCATTCGGGTTTGCTGAGCCTGCCCGTCATCCGCACCGGAAGGGATTTGGATTTGGCGTGCGCTTCCACATCGGGCCAGTGATTTTGCTTGTTCGGACCTACGAGACACAGTTCGGCATCGGGGAATTCTTTCCGGATAGCCTCGAACACATCGAGCGCCATAATGGGGTTGTAAATCGGCGAAATGGCACGCACCCAGAGCATTTTCGGACGTACAGCATCGCGGCGGACGTACGGATAATTGGCGAGTTCCACCGTATTGGGTATGTAGGTCAGATTCGAAAATCCGTGTTGTTTGAAAATGTCGAGCAAATACCCCGAAGGTGCTACATTCATGTACGCTTTTGAAAACAGCCACTTGCAAAACTTTGGGCTTTTCGCAAGCCGTTTGGGCAAATCGCCACCGTGCAAAAACGGAATGAACTTAACGCCAAGCAACCACGATAAATGCCCGATGACAAACGCGTACCAGAAATTGACTGCGCCATACGTATCAATAATCACGTAATCCGAGGATTTGGCGCGCCGAAGCGTGGTCCATACCATATCGCAGAGCCGAAGGATTTTACTGTTTTTAGACGATGCGTAGTAAACCGTGGCGCCCTCGCGCTCGAAAAGCGGACCAAGGGTTTCAATTGTGGTGGCCGTTTGCCCGTGCGCCAT
>CAZTGF010000093.1:0-5495 GCA_964612955.1 uncultured Flavobacterium sp. | reverse complement strand
CTTAAACAATCCGCGTTGTGGCAAATCAACCACCAGAAGCAGTTTCGCGACATCTAATGGAGAAATCATCGGTGGAGCGACTTCTAGTGTAATTCGTACTCGTAGGTATTTTTTTGTCTGCGATGGAAGTCGCATATTTGCGCTATAATTACCGTGATGGTTCAAAAAGAAATATTCGTCCTTCTGGCTGATGGCGTAAGTCTTAGGAATTTTGCTTACACCCAATTTAAAACAGCGGCGGAAGCGAAAGGAATGAAACTGACTTATTGGAACTTATCGGCGTTCGATTTAGAGACGCACGGGTTTTGCGAGAAGAAAATTGCCGGGGCCAAACTTCATCCACTGACCGAAGTTTATAAGAATGCTAAAACTAGAATCGAGCTCGCCTTAAATAAAGCTCGGGAGCGCGACGCCGTTTATGATGATTATCTTTTTCCCATTCCAAAAGGAACTTTTATAAAGCGGGTCAAAGGTGCGATGGTACGGTGTGTCGAGCACATATATGGTTCCCCAGCGGGAATTACTTCAGTTAAAAAGACGCTGAACAAGCTCGAGCGCAGCACCCCTTACTATCAAAAATGCCGGGCCACGTTGGAGAAACACCGCCCTCATTTTGTGTTTTGCACGAGCCAGCGCAATAGTCTTGCGATAGCACCAATGAACGCAGCCCGCGATTTGGGTATTCCGACTGCTACGTTCATTTTTTCTTGGGACAACCTGCCTAAAGCGACGCTGCTAATAGACACAGATTTCTATTTCGTATGGAGCGAGCACATGAAATCTGAGCTTCTCCGCTATTATGAATCAATTTTACCCGGGCAAGTAATCGTTACTGGGACTCCGCAGTTTGAGCCCCACAGTGAGAGCGATTTAATTACTGCGAGGGAGGCATTTTTCGAACGACACGGTTTAAAATTGACGAAAAAATATATTGTTTACTCTGGTGACGATGTGACGACTTCGCCTGATGATCCAGACTATTTGCGCGATACGGCAGAAGCGGTTCGAGGGTTGAATGCGAGGGGTTATGATCTCGGGCTTATTTTCCGAAGGTGTCCGACAGATCTTTCCAATAGATACGAAGCCGTCGTGGGCGAGTATTCGGACGTTATTTCAGAGTTGCGCCCCTATTGGAGCGACAACGGTTCGCGAATGTGGAACGCCGTTTTTCCTGAGAAAGAAGATATTGCGTTGTTAATGAACACTATTTTTCATAGCGAAATGGTGATTAATATAGGATCGTCGATGGTGTTTGACTACGTTGCGTTTAATAAACCCTGCGCCTACATCAGGTACGACCAACCAAATAAGCGCATTGCATCATGGAGTGTCGCTAAAATCTACAATTATGTCCATTTCCGGTCGATGCCCTCCAATGCCGCCGTTCTTTGGATAACAGCCAAGACTGATATTTCACGTGTTATTTGCGAAGGTTTAGGTCCAGAGAAAGTAAATATTGTAAATGAGGCTTGTGTTTGGTTCCGGAAAATTAACGAGCACCCAATTTCGGAAGCTTCCGCTAGAATAGTAGCTGCTATCGAAAATGTTTTGACAAGAGACTGGAATGGAAAGTAAATTGGGGCAGAGATATTCAGGTGGTTCCACATTGTAATACATTTATTTATGCATATTGGGTTTCTTACTCCCGAATTTCCCCACCCGGACGCGACACCAGCGGCCGGAATTGGAACGAGTGTTTATAATCTGGTCAGTCAACTCTGCAAGCAAAATGTGCGGGTTTCCGTGTTTGTATACGGTCAATTAACCAACAAGATTATAGCTGGGGAAAGCGGTGTGCGGATTCACTTTATCAAAGCAAAAAATTATCGTGTGGGCGGATGGTGGCTCTATCGCAAATACCTGCAAAATTATTTGAACAAAGTGATTTCGCGTGAGGGTATTAACTTGATTGAAGCGCCTGATTGGACGGGTATTACGGCCTTTATGAGCTTAGATGCCCCCCTGGTGTTGCGGCTCCACGGTAGCGATGCTTATTTTTGTAAATTAGAGGGTCGAAAGCAAAAGTGGAAAAATCGGTTTTTTGAGGGCCGGGCAATAAAGGGGGCTGACGCATTCATTGCTCCAACCGAATTCGCGGCGCGTATGACTGCCGAAATCTTTAACTTAAGCGGGCGCGAAATAAGCGTAATTCACAATGGGGTGGACGTAAGGAAATTTCAAAATCCTTATCCACTCAAGGTTAAACACGGTACGATCCTTTACGTAGGAACCATCATAAGAAAGAAAGGTGTATTGGAACTCCCCAGCATACTACACGCCTTGCACAGACGAAATTTACACGTCGATTTATACTTAATCGGACGGGATTCGCCAGACAGTATAACGCAAAGCGCTTCCACTTGGGAGTTAATTAAAAATGCGTTGCCGTCCGCATTGAAGCCCCACGTACATTATTTCGGTCCTAAGCCTTACAGTGAAGTGATCGACTATATAAAAAGCGCCGAGGTGTGCGTTTTTCCTACTTATGCAGAGACTCTGGGAATGGTGACTATAGAAGCGATGGCGCTGAATAAGGCCGTCGTCAGCAGCGATCTTCCTTGGGTCGCAGAGATTTTAGTCGACGGGGTAAGCGGACTAACGGAGAATCCATCGCGGCATGACCAATTCGCAGTTAAAATCCAACAGTTATTAACCAATCCCGCGCTGTGTCAATCCATTGGTTCAGCAGCAAGAAAAAGGGTCGAGGAACGGTTTGATATAGAAAAGATAGCCATACTAAACATAGAGCTCTACAAAACCATCGCGAAATGATAATTATCGTATATCACCACAATTCAATTGTAACACAAGTTTTGGATTTGAACAAAAATACTGCAATACCATTTACGCAAACTGAGATAAAGAATTTAGTGTTTGAGCTCGCGGACCAATATCCATATGCGTTTCTGCTTTGGTGTGAAGAACAGGTGCGCGCTCATCTGAACGTTAAAGCCCTGCCCGACGTATTTAACCAAAAAAATATCTTGGCAACGTATAATCCCGGTTCTGACTTTCTTCCTGAAGCAATTGGATACGTCGATTCGAACAATTTTGTAAAAATTAATAAAGAGGTTAGGTTCCCAACATGGCGAATGAGTAGCGTCGTCGGCGGCCTTCATGCACAGGCCTTGGGATTAATAAAGGAGGAATGGCCTAGAGGGGATTCGTTTGACTATTTCCTCACGTCATTTGCAAAATTGGCCATGCCGATGGGCCTGCGCTGTTATTCGGAGCCACGTTTGTTAGATGGACGGCCTCAATGTAGTTATCCGATTGCCTCCTATAATCTATTGTTTAAATTTGTCTCGCAGCATTATAAAAGAGTTTGGATATTAGTGTTGTGGCTCGCCCTTGTAAAATATGAAAATCGGCCGTCGATTTTCGGAATGCTGCGGAGTTTTTTCTATTATAGACGATCGAATTTATCAAGAGATTTCAATACGTTAGGTTCAACCAGCGCTGTTCAGAAGCAGCACGAGCAAATCTCCTTGGACGTGCTAATTCCGACGATAGGACGTAAAGAGCATCTGCAGAATTTTTTGAACGACTTGGCTGTCCAGACCCTCCCGCCTCACAGGGTAATAGTGGTAGAGCAAAGTTCAACCGCCGAAAATCGTTCTGAACTGGACTTTCTCTCTGACGAGTGGCCTTTCGACATTGTTCATAAGTTCATAAACCGCCGCGGCGCATGTAACGCACGTAATCTTGCGCTCGAGTATGCGGAGTCCGAATGGATATTTTTTGCTGACGATGATATCAGAATATCGCCTAATTTTTTACGGGATGTCTTTGAGAAGATGGGGGCTCACGGTGGCGATGTTTTTACAATATCTTGTCTCCAAGAAAAAGAAGTTGCGCTTTCTAACGTCGTGCATCAAACTTCAATGTTTGGCTCGGGTTGTAGCATTGCTCGGAAAGCGGCTGTCCAGAACCTTCGGTTTCACCTGGGATTTGAGTTCGGTTTCGGAGAAGACAATGAATTTGGAATGCAAATCAGAAACCGTGGATATGACATATATTACTTTCCATCTCCGGTAATTCTCCACCGAAAGGCTCCTATTGGCGGATTTCGGACAAAGCCCTCTCTCGAATGGGAGCGGGAAGGCATTCAGCCGAAGCCCTCGCCGACCGTTATGCTTTACAAAATTCTACATCATACAAAACAGCAGAGGTTAGGATACAAAATCGTGTCATTCTTCAAGTTTTACAGACATCAGCATATCCGCAACCCAATAATTTATAAGAATTTTTTTTTAGAGCGATGGAAACAAAGTGAAAAATGGGCTAAACTGCGTATGAATAATTGAAGAGTCAGAACAATGCACCAATGTTAAATTAGAAAAATGAAAACTACATTAATCGTTTGCACGTATATGCGGCCCCAATCCTTGTTGAGGCTCTTGGGTTCAGTGGCGTCGCAAACGGTTGGTCCGAACGAGATCATCGTCGTCGATGGATCTATCAATTGGAATACAAAACAGGCGCTGCAAACTCGTCATTTTAGTAATCTGCGCTATTTCATGGTGCCACCGGAAGAAAGAGGCCTCACAAGGCAGCGAAATTTTGGCATCGGAAAAGTTGCAGACGGGACAGATATTGTGTTTTTTCTAGATGATGATACAGTGCTAGAACCGGACTATTTTGGACACATACTTTCCGTTTACGAACGCATTCCGAACGCGCTCGGCGTAGGGGGTTATATTTCAAATGAAGTAAAATGGAATATTGTCAACGACGGATACAGGCCTAAAGTTGATGAGTTCGTTTATGACGGATGGAAACGAAAAGACAGCCGACGCTTTATTCTTCGCAAGAAGTTCGGCTTGGATAGCGACGTTCCGCCTGGCTGGTCACCACAGTTCTCGAACGGGCGAAGTGTTGGTTTTTTACCACCTTCAGGAAAGATTTATCAAGTGCAGCAGTTGATGGGCGGCGTATCGTCATTCAGGTTTAGCGTTTTTAGCCAATTTGCATTTTCAACGTATTTTGAGGGCTATGGTTTATACGAAGATGCTGATTTTACGTTCCGGGTTTCAAAAGTCGGCCCCCTATACGTTAATACTCAAGCACGGCTTGGCCATTTTCACGATTTTTCGGGCAGACCTAACAAATATAAATACGGTAGAATGGTGGTGCGCAATGGTTGGTACGTATGGAGGGTAAACACACCCTCGCCCACGCTTAAAGCCCAAATAAAATGGCATGCCATTGTCCTTTTATTAATGGCAGTGCGTTTTGGCAACATCGTGACGACTAAAGAGCGGATAGAGGCTGCTCGCGAGGGCCTCGGCCGGTTAAGTGGCTATCTGTCCCTGTTGCTGAATCGGCCCAAAATCACTTAAGGTTCAAGGTATGACGACGCAACCTAGAAGCATTAACGTTGGGGCCGCCCTTATCCGATTCTGTTGGCTTGGGAATTTTCCATTAATAGTTCGAATTCGATGAAAACAATCTTCCTGTCCTTTTCGCTCGTAGATTCCTCGGTGACAGATTAT
>CAZTGF010000092.1:0-5644 GCA_964612955.1 uncultured Flavobacterium sp. | reverse complement strand
ATATTATTACGCTGTAATTACGTATCCCGAACTCACGGGAAGCTGTTCGAGCGCGACCACGGAGGCTGTTGCGGTTTCAATCTCTCAAAATCCGGAAATATCGGACAAAACCGCTACAATTTGCAGCACTGCCGCATTTCTTCTGCAACCCGATACCAGCGGGAGCGACATCGTTCCATCGGGCACTACCTACGAGTGGGGCGAACCGATGATTGTTCCTGCCGGCGCGATTTCGGGAGTATCGGCTTCATCGGGACCTGCGCCTTTTATCGGACAAACGCTTGTAAATACGCTAAGCATTCCCGCTACGGCTACATATTCGGTAACGCCGACCTCAGGCGATTGTACGGGCGAACCTTTTTTAATCACCGTTACCGTTAACCCTGCAATCAATCCGAACGTGGTGGTAAACGACAATCTGTGTTTCGGGGCCGATAATGCCCAGATATTGACCAACGTGACGGGCGGCATTCCGTTTCCCTCGGGCGTGCCTTACCATTACGCCTGGACGGGCCCAAACGGGTATACCTCCACAGAACCATCCATAAGCGATCTGGCGCCGGGCGATTACGAGTTGACAATCCAGGACGCAGGAGGTTGTCCGTTTGCGCAGGTGTACACGATTTCCGAGCCGTCCGAAATGACGATTCAGCAAACCCAGATGCAACACGTCAATTGTCACGGAGCGTCGGACGCGGCGATTTCGGTTGAGGTAACAGGCGGAACACCGGGTTATACGTTTGCCTGGCTTAAAAATGGCGAACCTTTTTCGGAAATGCAGCACTTAAACGGACTCGCACCCGGAGTTTATGAAGTAACCATTTCCGATGCGAACAATTGCGGCCCGATACAACTCTCGTTTTCGATCGTGGAACCGGAACCGCTCACGGCTACAGTAATAACCCAGACCAATGTGGCGTGTTTTGGCGAGAGTACGGGGTCCATCGCGGTATCGGCAAGCGGAGGAACGCCGATTGAATTTTCGCCCGGCGAATTCGGTTACTCCTATGCATGGTCCGGTCCCAATGGTTATTCAAGTTCGGCGCAGAATCCCGAAAATTTGTTTGCAGGGTTATACACGCTCACGGTTACCGATGCCAACGGTTGTGCTTTCTCGATGGATGTTACCGTTACCGAATCAGCTGAGTTGCTCATCGAATACACGACTACCGAAATCACGTGTTATGGCGCGAACGACGCTAGTTTTTCGGTGACCCTTAGCGGCGGCGTTGCTCCGTATACGTTTGTATGGGACAATTTTTCGACCTTGCTACAGCAAACGAATCTCTCCGCCGGAACTTATACGATAACGGTGACCGATGCGCTCGGTTGCGAAAAAACCCAAGCGATTGTAATTCCCGAAGCGCCTTTGTTTGCCGTAGACCCTGTAGTGACGCAGATTAGTTGTCACGGCGCGCAAGACGGAAGCATTCAGTTGAATTTTGTGGGTGGCATTGCGCCGGTAACGCTTGTTTGGGCCGATGGCAGCCCGGCAGGAACCACGCGAAACGGACTTTCGGCAGGAACCTATACCGTTACGATTACCGATGGCAAACCGTGCCAGATAGTGCGCAGTTTTGTCATCGTTGAACCTGCACCGCTCTCGCTTTCGGGGACCATTACCAACGCTACAGAGTGCGACAGCGGAACCTCAGGCGCGATTGACCTTACGCCCTCCGGAGGAAGCCCGCCCTACACCTACCAATGGTCTAATGGCAGCAACACCGAGGATTTAGCCGGACTCACAAACGGAAATTACGCCGTAACGGTAACCGATGCGCGCGGTTGTGTCGCCCAAGCGCAGTTTGAAGTCATGCGTCCCGAGCCACTTTCTATTTCGATCACAGATCACACTACATTTGACTGCGATACGCGAGTCGTGGTACGCCGCTACGAGGCTACTCTTTCGGGAGGTGTTCCCCCTTTCGCAATTGAATGGTCGGGCGGAAACATCTCAGGGCAAAACAACCAGTTCATGCAAACGGGCGACGAAGGACTCATGAGCGTAACGGCATGGGACGACCGGGGATGCGAAGTAACGATGTCGTTTCAGGTGGACATTCCCCAGCTAGGAGATGCCGGATTTGAGCCGAGTTCGACGGGAAGTACGTTTTACGGCATTTTCGCGGTCGAGGACCCAATTACATTTACGAGTACGGTCACGGGCGACTACGAGACCCTGATTTGGGATTTCGGCGACGGCACGTTTTCGAACGAACTGAATCCCGTACACACTTATCTGAACCCGGGCGCTTATATCGTAAAACAAACGGTAAACTATCCTTTCGGATGTCAATACACACATACGATTACCCTGCTTGTGGAAGAAGGCTATTTCCTTACGATTCCAACCGCGTTCACGCCAAACCGCGACGGGATTAACGATACCTACCGGCCCGTATCCAAACGGCTTGAATCGCTCCGCCTCGAAATTTACGATTCCTGGGGCTCGATGATTTACAGCGAACAAGGAGATGTGCTCACGGGCTGGGATGGCACGATTCGCGGCCTGGGTGCAGAAAACGGCAATTATTACTGTACGGTCACCGGTCGTACATTTTACGGAAAAACAATCATCGAGCGCAGAACTTTTGTCTTAGTCAAATAATATGTCCCTATCCAGAATATCGTTTTTGCTGTTGCTTCTGCCGTGGTTTTCATCGGCTCAGGACCCTATTTTTACGCAGTTTTACAATATGCCCGAAGCTTTGAATCCGGCGTTTGTCGCCTCGGCCAACACGTGGAATGCCGGGTTGCTTCACCGGCGCCAGTGGCCAAACGAAGACCGGCGCATCGACACCCAATACGCTTACCTGAGCAATCTGCTGACCGACGAAATTGGCATTGGCGGCAATGTGCAGAACCATACTGAAGCGTTCACGAATTACAATTATTTCCGCATCAACGCCGCGATTTCCTACCGACTCGAACTCAGTTATGACTGGCGTTTGCGCTTTGGCGTCGAAGGCGGATTGGGACGCAAGGACTTTGGTTTTGGCGGCCTGTTGCTCGAAGACCAGATCAACGTTTCAACGGGCGCCGTAGACGGACCAACGGCAGATCCATGGCTTATGAACAACAACAAACTTTCGTTTATAGACGTAGGCGCAGGCGTTCTGGCCGACAGCGAATCGGCGTGGATTGGCTTGTCGCTGCGGCACCTGACGCGTCCGGACATTGCTTTTACGGAGTCGGCCAATGTTCCCCTTCATATGTTCCTCTCGGTGCATGGCGGCTACTATTGGGATATGGGCGGCTTCCCCAGCGTGCTCTTCCCCGACGAAAGTGCGCTCGTGCTCACGGGGAACTATATGCGCCAGGCCGAATACAACCGCTTTGATCTGGGCGCCCTCATGGATTACGGACGGTTCTCGCTCGGTGTGCTTACGGCCGTAAACCTGGAGCGAAAAGCAGAAAATTCACATTTGCTTACCTCCGTCAATCCCGTGCTTACGCTTAAACTCGGCGAATTTTCGTTCGGGTATTCTATGGACGTCAACACCTCGGGCATCGGCCGCACCGGAGGCGTGCACGAACTCACGCTGGTTTGGCAATCGAGTCGCGACTGCAACAAATGCGACAATTATAAAGTAAGGCTCAAACGAAACGGAGAGGCCGGGTACGTGCGCTAAAAAAATCCCGCATCGGAAAAAACCAATGCGGGACTTACATTTTTTTGTGCCAAAGATTATACAGCGCTTCCCGGTCCACTCGGATCCATAGACGAATGCTCGCCCGGACTGTGCTGCGGATCTACATCGCCCCAGTCTGCACCTTCGCGCAATTCTTCGTCTTCCATCGGCTCGCGCAAATCGCGTTCGCGTTCTGTGCTGCGCTGTTGGTCGCGGTCCTGCTGTTCGCGTCCGGACATGTTCATGCGTTGCTCATCGCGCTCAAAACGCTGTTGGTTTTCGCGGTTTTCTCCTTGTCTCTGCTCTCTGTTAAATTGTTGATTTTCCATGATTTCAGGTTTTTTTAAATGAATTCCCAAGTTCGCGAAACCACGGGCGCAACGCCTTACGGAATTTCTTTCAATCGTGGTCCTATTTCATTTGGAATACCGCCGTGCCGCCGCGAACGAATTGCGATATCCATTAAATAAATTATCTTTGCGCTATGACACTCATATCCACGGACAACAGCAATAATCAGGAGATTGTAAAAAACGTTTTTACGTTGTATCTCGAGAACAAAGGCCACCGCAAAACGCCGGAACGCTACGCCATTCTGCAGGAAATCTACGATAGCGAAGACCATTTCGACATCGAAAACCTCTACATCAAAATGCGCGACAAAAACTACCGCGTCAGCCGGGCCACGCTCTACAACACTATTGAACTGCTGCTGGACTGCGGTTTGGTGCGCAAACACCAGTTCGGGCAAAACCAGGCCCATTACGAAAAATCGTACTTCGACAAAAACCACGACCACATCATTATGACAGATACGGGCGAGGTCATTGAATTCTGCGATCCGCGCATTCAAACGATCAAAAAAACCATTGAGGAAATTTTCGACATCGAAATTCACAACCACTCCCTTTATTTGTACGGCAACCGCAAAAAGCCGACAGAAGGCGTTTAACAGGGCGTTGCCTCGCGGCCGGGCTTTCGGTACTCGCTGTTGCCAAAAAAGGCAACGAGCTCAGACAAAACCTCAATCCCTAACGCAACCGAACATTTAACTACAAACACCACATAACACAAAAAATGACCGCAGATTTATTATTAGGCTTGCAATGGGGCGACGAAGGCAAAGGCAAAATCGTCGACGTCCTTACTGCAAAATACGACATCATTGCGCGCTTTCAGGGCGGACCCAACGCCGGTCACACGCTGGAATTCGACGGCATAAAGCACGTTTTGCGCACGATTCCCTCGGGTATTTTTCACGAAAAATCGGTAAACATCATCGGAAATGGCGTTGTCATAGATCCCGTAGTGTTTCAGAAAGAACTCGAAGGCCTGCAACCGTTCGCGCTAAACCTCAGAGACCGGTTGCTCATTTCGCGAAAAGCCCACCTGATTCTGCCCACCCACCGCTTGCTGGACGCCGCATCCGAAGCCTCAAAAGGAAAAGCAAAAATCGGCTCTACGCTTAAAGGCATCGGCCCCACTTATATGGACAAAACCGGCCGCAACGGGCTGCGCATCGGCGACATTGAACTCTCGGGCTTTGAACAACGCTACCGCGCCCTGGCAGACAAACACGAAGCGATGATCCGCTTTTACGACGTAGACATTCAGTACAACCTCGAAGAACTCGAATGCGAATTTTTCGAATCCATCGAAGCGCTCAGACAACTGCAGTTCATCGACAGCGAATCCTATCTGTACCAGGCGCGCCAACAAGGAAAATCGATTCTGTGCGAAGGCGCTCAGGGATCGCTGCTGGACGTGGATTTCGGCACGTACCCGTTCGTAACCTCGTCCAATACCACGGCTGCGGGCGCCTGTACGGGTCTTGGCATCGCCCCGAACCAAATCCGCGAAGTGTACGGCATTTTTAAAGCTTATACCACACGCGTGGGCAGTGGCCCGTTTCCTACAGAACTTTTTGACGAAACCGGCGCAACCATGGCCCGCGTAGGCAACGAATTCGGATCGGTGACAGGAAGACAGCGCCGTTGTGGCTGGCTGGATCT
>CAZTGF010000091.1:0-5827 GCA_964612955.1 uncultured Flavobacterium sp. | reverse complement strand
GAAGGCAATCTGCTTGTTAGCTTCTTTGATCTGCTCTGCTCTTTCTCTTTTACGAACTCCCATGGCTTCTTATTTTTTACCTTTATTTTTAGCACCTGCGTGACCGCGGAATGACCGCGTTGGTGAAAATTCTCCTAACTTATGACCTACCATGTTCTCGGTAACGTAAACCGGAACGAACTGGCGGCCGTTGTGAACTGCGATTGTCTGTCCAACGAAATCAGGCGTAATCATAGATGCGCGAGACCAGGTCTTCACAACACCTTTGTTGCCTTTTTCAATGTTTTCCAGAACTTTCTTTTCTAATTTATAGTGAACGAAAGGTCCCTTTTTTAATGAACGTGCCATATTTTATTATTTCTTTCTGCGTTCTACAATGTACTTGTTGCTCGGATTAGCCTTAGCACGAGTTCTGTAACCTTTAGCCGGCAAGCCCTTGCGCGAGCGTGGGTGACCTCCTGAAGAGCGTCCCTCACCACCACCCATCGGGTGATCCACAGGGTTCATGGCAACTGGTCTTGTTCTCGGTCTTCTGCCCAACCATCTTGATCTACCCGCTTTACCAGAAACGATAAGCTGGTGGTCAGAGTTAGAAACCGCACCGATCGTAGCCGAACAAGTCAGCAAAATCAAACGGGTTTCACCTGAAGGCATTTTAATCGTTGCATACTTACCGTCGCGAGCCATAAGCTGTGCGAAAGTTCCGGCCGAACGCGCAATGACAGCACCTTGACCAGGACGCAACTCGATGCACGAGATCACAGTACCAAGCGGCACTTTGCTAAGCGGCATCGCATTTCCGATTTCCGGAGTTGCATCGGGCCCGGAAACAACCGTTTGACCTACCTGCAATCCGTTTTGAGCAATGACATACGCTTTGGCACCATCGGCATAAGCCAACAATGCGATGAACGCAGTTCTGTTCGGATCGTATTCGATTGACTTCACCGTAGCAGGAACACCTACTTTGGCTCTTTGGAAATCAACCATACGATACCTTTTCTTGTGACCACCGCCTGTATAACGCATGGTCATTTTTCCTTGACTATTTCTACCTCCGGATTTTTTTATCGGTGCTAACAGAGAGCGTTCCGGCTTATCAGTTGTAATAGCGTCAAAACTATTCACAACTCTAAATCGCTGACCCGGGGTAATAGGTTTTAATTTTCTAACTGACATTTTGTGTCTACGTATTAGATATTATTGTAAAAATCGATAGTTTCTCCGTCCTGTACCTGAACGATCGCTTTTTTGTAGGCATTTGTCTTGCCGCTGATCATTCCGCTCTTCGTGAATTTCGTAGAACGGTCCGGACGTACATTCATCGTGTTCACGTCTACCACAGTAACATTATAAGCAGTTTCAACCGCTTTTTTAATCTCTACTTTGTTGGCTTTTTTATCGACCACGAAACCGAAACGATTAGAAAGCTCGCCCAATTTGGCCACTTTCTCCGTTACTATAGGTTTAATTATGATGCTCATCGCGCTTCTTATTTGCTTAAATTATCTACAATTCCTTCCAAAGAACTTTCGAGAAGCACCAGATTATTCGCGTTTAATATCGAGTAAGTGCTTAATTCTGAGGACATTACAACATTTGTAGCCTTTAAATTACGTGACGACAAATATACATTTTTATTCGTATCGCCCAACACGAACAACGATTTTTTGTTTTCTAACCCCAATGAATTCAAAACGTTAATGAAATTTTTGGTGTTCGGAACATCGAAGTTGAAGTCTTCCAAAACGATCAGATTTGATTCGAGAGCTTTTTGTGAAAGAACCGATTTTCTTGCCAGACGCTTCAAAGACTTGTTGAGTTTGAACGAATAATTTCTTGGACGCGGGCCGAAGATGGTTCCTCCGCCTTTGAACAACGGGTTCTTCACACTTCCTGCGCGAGCTGTACCCGTACCTTTTTGCTTCTTGATTTTACGCGTACTTCCGGTAACTTCGTTGCGCTCTTTAGCCTTGTGAGTTCCTTGTCTTTGATTGGCCAGGTACTGTTTTACATCGAGGTAAACAGCGTGTTTGTTAGGCTCAATACCGAAAACAGAAGCGTCAAGAGTGACAGTTCTTCCGGTTTCTTTACCGCTGATATTTAAAACTTTTACGTCCATTACTTCTGAATGATTAGATAAGAGTTTTTGTGACCCGGAACCGCACCTTTAACAAGGATAAGGTTTTTGTCGGCTACAACTTTTAATACTCTTAAGTTTTGTACTTTAACATTTTCGCCTCCCATGCGTCCTGCCATGCGCATTCCTTTGAATACACGCGAAGGATAAGAAGAGGCACCCACAGAACCCGGAGCTCTGAGGCGGTTATGCTGGCCGTGAGTCACCTGACCTACACCGCCAAACCCGTGACGCTTAACAACGCCCTGGAAACCTTTCCCTTTGGAAACGCCCTGAACGTCCACGTATTCACCTTCTTCAAAAATGGTAACGTCTACGACATCTCCCAATTTTTGTTCTGTTGCAAATTCTTTGAATTCAACGACTTTTCTTTTTGCAACAGTACCGGCTTTCTTAAAGTGACCTTCGGCCGCTTTAGTGGTATGTTTTTCAGATTTGTCATCGAAACCAAGTTGCAACGATTCGTACCCGTCGACCTCTTTGGTTCTGACTTGGGTAACCACACATGGTCCAGCTTCGATTACCGTACAAGGAATGTTTTTCCCGTTCTCGTCGAAAATGCTGGTCATGCCGATTTTTCTTCCAATTAACCCAGACATAAATAAATAATTAATAATTAATAATGATGACCGACGCTTGCCGGCCGTAAGTTGCTTTTTTTAAACCGCGACAAAAAACAAGAATTACCGGAGACCAAAATCCCGGTAATTGCATGTTGTAAATTGTCTATCAGACTTTGATTTCTACTTCAACGCCGCTTGGCAATTCCAGCTTCATCAACGCGTCAATCGTTTTTGAAGATGATGAGTAAATGTCGATCAATCGCTTGTAAGACATTACTTCGAACTGCTCTCTTGCTTTTTTGTTCACGTGAGGCGAACGCAATACGGTGAAAAGTTTCTTGTGCGTAGGCAACGGAATCGGACCAGTAACCACGGCACCTGTGCTCTTTACGGTTTTTACGATCTTCTCAGACGATTTGTCCACGAGCATATGATCGTAAGATTTCAGTTTTATTCTGATTTTCTGACTCATTTTCTAAATAATTAGGCGTTACCTTTTGCTTTTTTGATTACGTTTTCCGAAATGTTCGAAGGCGTTTCCTCGTAGTGAGAGAATTCCATTGTAGAGGTTGCTCTACCAGAAGAAAGCGTTCTCAGTGTGGTTACGTAACCAAACATTTCAGACAGCGGCACAGAGGCTTTGATAGTCTTGGCTCCTGCACGGTCTCCCATGTCGTTCACTTGTCCGCGACGACGGTTAAGGTCACCTACGATATCACCCATGTTTTCTTCAGGAGTAATTACTTCGATTTTCATGATCGGCTCAAGAATTACCGCACCGGCTGCTTTAGCCGCTTCTTTGTAACCCATTTTGGCCGCGAGTTCAAACGAAAGTGAATCGGAATCCACCGCGTGGTAAGAACCGTCCGTCAAAGTAACTTTCATCGAGTCCATTTCGAAACCGGCCAAAGGACCTTGCTTCATGGCTTCTCTGAATCCTTTCTCTACAGAAGGAATATATTCTTTAGGTACGTTACCCCCTTTAACTTCGTTAACGAACTGCAAGCCCATTGGAACTTTTCCGTCAACTTCGTCAGCAGGTCCGATCGAGAATACGATGTCGGCAAATTTACCGCGACCACCAGATTGCTTCTTGTAAACCTCTCTGTGATTCGCTTTGCGCGTAATTGCCTCTTTGTACTCTACCTGTGGCTCGCCCTGGTTCACTTCTACTTTAAACTCGCGACGCATACGGTCAACGATGATGTCAAGGTGAAGCTCGCCCATTCCGGAAATGATCGTTTGGCCGGAAGCGTGATCTGTTCTTACGGTAAACGTAGGATCTTCTTCTGCAAGTTTAGCCAGAGCAGTTCCCATTTTATCCGCATCGGCCTTAGTTTTAGGCTCTACCGCGATACCGATTACAGGATCAGGGAAGTCCATAGATTCAAGTACGATCGGGTGTTTCTCATCGCACAGGGTATCTCCGGTTTTGATATCCTTAAATCCTACAGCTGCACCAATGTCACCGGCCTCGATGAATTCGATTGGGTTCTGCTTGTTAGCGTGCATCTGGTAAATACGGGAAATACGCTCTTTGTTTCCTGAACGCGTGTTCAAAACGTAAGATCCAGCGTCCAATCGGCCCGAGTACGCTCTAAAGAACGCGAGACGACCTACGAACGGGTCAGTAGCGATTTTAAACGCAAGTGCCGCGAAAGGATCCTGAACCGATGGCTTACGCGAGATAGGCTCATCCGTGTTCGGGTTTGTTCCCTCGATAGCTTCTTTATCCGTTGGCGCAGGAAGGTAGCGACATACGGCGTCGATCATGAACTGAACGCCTTTGTTTTTGAACGATGAACCACACATCATAGGAATGATGCTCATGTCCAGCGTTGCAGCACGAAGCGCAGCATTGATTTCGTCTTCAGTAATAGACTCCTCATCCTCCATGTATTTCTCGAGGAGGTTTTCGTCGTATCCGGCAATTTCTTCGATCAACTGACCGCGGTATTGTTTAACCTCGTCCAGCATATCCGCGGGAATGTCTACGATGTCGAAAGTAGATCCGTGGTTTTCGTCATGCCAAACGATGGCGCGGTTTTTAATCAAATCCACCACACCTTTGAAGTCTGCTTCATCGCCGATAGGAAGAACGATAGGCACCGCATTGGAACCCAACATCTCTTTCACCTGGTTACAAACATTCAAAAAGCTCGCTCCCTGACGGTCCATTTTATTCACAAACCCAAGACGCGGCACTTTGTAATTGTCCGCCAATCTCCAGTTTGTTTCTGATTGCGGCTCAACACCGTCTACAGCAGAAAACAGGAATACGAGACCATCCAGAACGCGCAATGAACGGTTTACCTCTACGGTAAAGTCAACGTGTCCGGGAGTATCGATAATGTTGAAATGGTATTTTTTAGTATCAGGCGTCGGTTTTCCGTTCTCTATAGGAAACTGCCAGTCAACGGTAACGGCAGCAGAAGTAATGGTAATCCCTCTTTCTGCTTCCTGCTCCATCCAGTCCGTAGTAGCCGAACCTTCGTGAGTTTCACCGATTTTGTGGCTCTTTCCCGTATAGAAAAGGATACGCTCTGTAGTTGTGGTCTTTCCAGCATCGATGTGTGCTGCAATACCGATATTTCTTGTGAGTGATAAATCTCTTGCCATGTTACTTTATATTAAAATCTAAAGTGAGAGAACGCTTTATTCGCCTCAGCCATTTTGTGAGTATCCATTCTCTTCTTCACGGCAGCACCCTCTTCTTTGGCAGCGGCAAGAACTTCTGAAGCCAGACGTTGCGCCATGGATTTCTCGTTTCTGCGACGCGCGTAAAGAATCATCCATTTCATTGCCATGGAGATTTTGCGGTCTGGTCTGATTTGCATCGGGATCTGGAATGTAGCTCCACCCACGCGGCGCGAACGCACTTCTACGTGAGGCATTACATTCGTAAGGGCTTCTTTCCAGATTTCAAGTGCTGGTTTTTCGGCGTCCTGCTTTTTAGACTCTACAATGTCAATAGCATCGTAGAATACTTTAAAAGCGGTCGATTTTTTACCGTCCCACATCAGGTTGTTTACAAAACGAGTGACTAACTGGTCGTTGAAACGCGGATCCGGCAAAAGAGGTCTTTTTTTGGCCTGTCTTTTTCTCATGTCTTTTTCTTAAAAGT